>DATDFB010000001.1:0-27140 GCA_036522835.1 Thermoanaerobaculia bacterium
CGCGATACTCGTGGGAGGAATACGGGCGCCTCTTCGCCCGCTTGGTGGAGGCCGGATGAATCCGCGCAGGATCAAGGTCGGCCTGGAGCTGACGTCGAAGTGCAACCTCCGCTGCGGCATGTGCCCGCTGCCGGTGCTGCGCCGTCCGTACGAGGACATGGCCTGGCCGCTCGTCGAGCGCGCCGCGAAGGAGATCCACGGCAACGGCTTTCGTCTCAAGTGGCTGCACGAGATGGGGGAGCCGCTGCTCTACGCGCGCCTCGACGACGCCATCCGCCTCTTTCCCGAGGCGAGCGTGTCGACGAATGGGCTGGTGCTGACCGAGGAGGTCGGCGCGAAGCTCCTGGCGTCGCCGCTCAAGCGCCTGCGCATCTGCGTCGACTCGGTGAACCCGCAGGTCTATCCGCAGCTCCGCACCGGCGGCGACTTCGACCGCCTGGTGGAGTTGACGCGGAAGTTCCTCGCGCAGGCGCACGGCCACCCGATCCGCATCGAGCTCCAGAAGATGCGCTCGCGCCTGACGCTCGACGAGACGGTCGACGACTTCCGGAAGCTCTTCGACCTGAAGCGCTACAAGAACGCGCGCGTGATCGAGAAGACGTGCGAGGCGCTCGACGTGAACGAGGAGACGGACCTGCACGGAAAGTTCTACGGCTGCGTGCAGGGAGCGTTTTTCACCTGGGTGGTGATCTTCGCCGACGGCCGCATCACGCACTGCTGCTACGACGCCCACGGCGAGCAGATCCTGGGCGACCTCAAGACGCAGTCGCTCGCCGAGATCCTCAGCGGCGAGCGGATGAAGGAGATGCAAGCCGCCTTCGACAAGCGCGATTTCACCAACCTCCCGCGCTGCGCCGAGTGCTTCAAGCACGGCGGCGAGTCCCACGCGTTCAACGACGTGCTCACCGGGGTGCAGAACCTGCCGGGGGCGGCGAAGGATCTCGTTCGGAAGGTGCTGGACGTGCGGTACCGGACGTGAAGCGTGGCGCTGCCGAAGACATATCTCGAAACCAGTGTCATCAGCTATCTGACAGCACGTCCAAGTCGCGATCTCGTCATCAGCGCGCATCAGGACTTGACACGGAAATGGTGGGAGACACGCAAACACGAATTCAACCTGTATGTGTCGGTTGAGGTGATGAACGAAATTCGGCGCGGCGACCCTGAAATGGCACATCTCCGCGTAGGCCTGGCCGAGGGGTTCCCAGTCCTCGACTTCGACCCGCGCCGATGCGCTCGCCGCCGCGATCTTGCGTACGTCGACGTTGCCCTTATCCGCAACAGCAGACGCGATGCACATCGCACTTGCGACCGTGAACAGCATGGACTTTTTAGTAACGTGGAACTGCAAACACATTGCGAACGGCTTTATCATGCGGCGGGTGCAGCGGTTGACTCGTGACATAGGCTTGGAGCCGCCAATTGTTGTGACGCCCGAAGAGCTGATGGGAGGCTGACCATGTGGGAAGAAGACCCAATCCTCGCTGAGGTTCACGCGTGGCGCGAAGAGATGATGAATGAGGCCGGTAATACGCTCGAAGGACTCATCGAGTTACTGAAGCGTGATCGTGAAAACTACCGCGACCGCCTCGTGACACTCGACTCCACTCCCGCAATCCCGCTCGGAAAATCGAAGCTCAAGCCTTAGTGCTCCTCTTCAACCTCCTCCTCGGCCTCCTCCCCGCCCTTATCCTCGGTGCGAGCTGGGCGGCGGGCATCGCCGACGACCGGCAGCACCGGCTCATGTTCCTCCTCGTCTATGGCCTCTGGGCCATCACCCTCTCCATGTGGAACTGGATGCGCTCCGCGCACGTCGGGTGGATCGCGCTGTGGGCGGGCGTGGGGGTGGTGGCCCTCGGCGTCAGGGCGATGGCTTCAAGGCGTCCTTGATCACGCGGGCCAGGCGCAGGCCGCCGAGGAGCAGGCGCTCGTCCGCGACGGCAGTGTTCGTGTCGAAGTACGCGACATCGAGGTCCGTGCCGTTCGGCACCTGTGCGTCCTGCGCGGCCTTGTGCGACTCCATCGCCCAGTCGAGCGTCGAGCCTGCGGACAGCGTCGCGGGGTCGCGGCCGTTCAGCGTGTCGTCGAAAAGATGGTTCACGTACGCCTGCTCGTCGAGCTCCTGAAACTCCAGGAGCGATACGTCCCACACGAAGTGCAGGTTGTCGCTGTTTTGGTTGCCGTTATCGTTGCCGGGGACGTGGCCGCCGCCGTCGAACGTCACGTGCACGTTGTTGCCGCCGCGGTCATCGCCTTCGCAGTGCATCGGCTGGTGGAGGTCGCCGACGAAGTGGATCAGATAGAGCAAGGCCTCCTGGCGCCGCAGCGGTTTCTCCTTCGGATCGCCGAGAATCTTGCGGAATTCGTCGATGCGCGCGATGACGCAGTCGGAGAGTGCGCAGTCGCGCGCCGGATCGAACGAGCTCGACGACAGCGGAATGTCGACGAAGTGCCACTCCGCGGTGTGCGACGTGCCGAGCTTGTTGCGCAGCGTGTCGGCGTCGACGGCCACGTCCGCCAGATGCTGTTTCTTGAGCATCTTCAGCGCCGCCTTCAGCTCCGGCGAGTTTTTCCCGAGCTGCCGTTCGGCGACGTCGGCGGTGATCCGATGCCCGAGGTTCCCCCAGGCGAAAAGCGTCGACGGAACGAGCAGAAGAAGCGCGAGCAGACATGTGCGCATATAGCCTCCTTACCGGAGGAGTGACGCAGCGGCCGCTTTTCCTACCGGAAGCTGATCGGAATGTCGTCCATCGTCAGCACGCCGGGGCGGGCGCTGATCACGCGCGGGATGGCATTCACCACCATCGCCGCGGTGGCGCGGTCGCCGTGGATGCCGCCTTTGATCTCCATCTCCACGTCCGGCGTCCCGCGCACGATCACGCGGTCCGCCGCCACGTCCTCGGCGCCGACGTACATCCGCAGCTCCAGGCTCACGTGAATGCGGCCGCGGCCCTCGATCGTCTGATGCACGCCGGCGACCCGGCCGGGCGCAACCTTTAAATACTGCGTGACGATCTCGCGCGTGGCTACGATCGGCTCGATCCGCTCCTCGCTGACGTGGTCGAATTCGACGCCGAGGCCGTTGCCGACCATCATCAGCGACTCCCGGAGGCCCATGTGCTTGATCTTCCCGGCGTCGACCGCGGCGCGGAACTCCGCCGTCGTCATCCCCGCGCCGACCTTCCGCTGCAGCGGCTCGCGCCGCGTCGAGGCGTTCTGGATGCGCACGATCTCCACCGACTGGATGTCCTGGCAGACCGACGTCACCGTCAGCGGAAGCTTGTCCATGACGAAGCCGGGGTTCACGCCCGTGCCGAGCAGCGTGACGTTGTTGGCGCGCGCGACCTGCTGCAGCTCCTCGCGCAGCTCCGAGTCGAGCGGGAAGGCCAGCTCCTCGCACGTCGAGACGACGTGGCAGCCGCTCTCCAGCAGCGTGCGGAGCTGCGGCGCGACGTCCCGCAGGCGCGAGCCGGTGGAGTGGCAGACGACGTCGGGCTTTCCATGCAGCGACGGCGTGACGGCGACTCCGGCGTTGCGCCCGAGGCCGATCACGTCGCCCAAGTCCTTGCCGGCTTTGTTCGGATCGATGTCGACCGCGGCCACGACGCGGATCCACTTCTTCGTGAGGAGAAGCCGGGCGATCTCGGCCCCGATCGGGCCGATGCCGTACTGCGCGACGGAGACGGGTTGCAAGGGCGGCGTCATGGCGGCGCGCATTGTACGACTGCGCCCGCCGGGTCAAGCGAGGATCAATTTCTCCAGGCCTCGGCCGCGACTTTGTACGCGCCGCCTTCCTTCACCATCCGGGCCGTCCCGAAGCGCTTCTTCCCGTCGCTGCCGGTCTTCTGAAGCTCGAGCGTCGTCGCCTCGGCGTCGCGCATCCCGCCGACGATCTCCAGCTTCGTCACGTCCTGCAACGTCACGCGCTGCATGAACGCCCACGACTCCACGGCCGATCGGCTCAGCGGCGCCGTGGCGTGCATCGTCGCGGCGATCTCGTTCTTCAGCGACTCGCTGAGCTGCGGCAACAGCGCGGCGCCGTTGCCCTTGGCGATGCTTTGCCGGTAGGCGAGGTAGGCTGCCCCTTCCTCGCCGCCGCCGGCCGGCAGCTTGCGCTTGGCGTCACTGGCCTGGAGCGCTTTCCGCTGCGGCTCGAGCTGCTTCGCGGCCGGGACGACAAACGCTTCGCGTCCGAGCGGCGCGAAGAACGTGACGTCGTACTGCCACGTCCTGCCGAGGACTTCTTCGCGCTGCGCGCTGCGCGAGTGCCCGGCGATCCAGCCGTCGCCGATCGGCACCGGCTCGAACCAGAACGTCGGTCCGCTGATTGGAAACGCGCCGTCGAAGGCTTTGCTGTAAACCGTCACCGTGTCGACGTGGTTGGCGGCGCCGACGTGAAGGTCGACCGCGCTCAGCTCACCGCGCCGGACCAGGTCGACGAGCGCGCCGATGTCGCCGTCGCGCAGCGTGGCCAAGGCGCCCGCGTCGATCGCGCGGCTGGTGATGAGGATCTCCGTCTGCCCGTCCTTCTCCACCGTGCGCGCATAGCAGTGATGCAACGCCACCGCCTTTCCGTTGACGGTGAGCGAGCCGGAAGCATTGCCGGACGCCTCGCCGCCGCGCGCGGAGCCGGCGAGGCTGAGAATCAGAAGGACCGCGATATACATCGTTTGGTGGATCCAAAACCTATCTTCCCATGGATGGTTGCGGCGCCCGCAAGCTCCTATCTTGTCGGAAGCTACGGGAAGAGTCGAGGAAGGGTCCGAGGCGACTTCCCGGGGGCTGAGAGAAGAGAGGGTCCAATGCGCACGCAAATCAGTCGTTTACTCCTCGGATGTCTCATCGCAGCCGTCATACCGGCGGCGGCGTTTGCTGCCGGCGCCTATGGCAATTCCGCCGCGTACACCGGGCAAGGCATCGCCGCAAACGGGTCCGGGGGGTTCACCCTCAACACCGAGATCTGCGGCGTCGACAACGGCGCGCAGGTCAACGGTCCGTACCTGCTCTGGGTGCTGACCGCCACCGGATCCGACCACGCCGACATCACCGGCCCGTGGGGAACCGCGACGATGACGCAGCCGCCCAGCGGCAACGGCGCGTTCAAATACGTCAGCGCCTTTTACGACCTGTCGACGCTGACGCCCGGCGTCGTCTCCGCGACCTACGACGGCGCTGCCACGAACGCGCAGCTCGTGATCAGCCACGGTTGCGGACCGACGTGCTCGACGCCGCCGACGCCTATTCCGACTGGCGGCGGACACTACTGCGTCGGAGTCGATCCGCTCCCGATCCAACTCAACGCCGGCGTGACTGCCGACGGCTATTCGTGGAGCGGCCCGAACGGCTTCACCTCGTCCGACCAGAATCCGACCACCACCGTCGCGGCGGCCGGCACCTACACCTATTCGCTGACCGTGACGGTGAACGGCTGCACCTCGGCGGCCGGCTCGACCACCGTCGTCGCCTATGCCATTCCGGCCGCGCCGGCGCCGACGAATGACGGTCCGCACTGCTTCAGCTCCAATCCGACGACCGTCCAGCTCCACGCCAACACCGCGGCGGACAGCTATTCGTGGAGCGGTCCGAACGGCTTCACGTCGTCCGCGTCCGATCCGACCGACAGCCTCACCGCACCGGGCAGCTATATCTACACACTGACCGTGACGACGAACGGCTGTTCGTCCGCCGCCGGCTCGACCACCGTCGTCATCAATCCTCTTCCCGGCGTTACCGTCTCGGCGAGCGGCCCGACCACCTTCTGCATCGGCGGAAGCGTGACGTTGACTGCGAGTCCGAGCGGCACCGCTCCGTTCAGCTACAGCTGGTCGAACGGCGCGACCTCGCAGAGCATCACCGTCGGCGGAGCCGGCTCCTACAGCGTCACCGTGACCGACGCCAACGGCTGCTCGAAGGCGAGCGACCCGGTCGCCGTGGCGACGCTGCGGTGCGCGTGCTCGCTCACGCAGGGCGCATATGGCAGCGCCGGCGGGGCCGGGACGGTCTCGCAGGTCCAGACGCTGATCGGCAGCCTCCTCACCGCCGGGTTCGGCCTGAAGTCGTTCAACGTCGGCAGCGGCGACGCCGCGTGCCTCGTGTACCGGTTGCCGGCAGGCGGTCCTCCGGCGGCCCTCCCCAACGGTCTATCGACCTTCACCAGCGGCTACTCGTCGTGCAACGTCAGCGCGAGCTCGCTGCTGAAGAACGGCAAGTTCAACAACGTCCTCCTTGGGCAGACCATCACGCTCACGCTCAACGTGCGCGGCAATGCCGGGCTCGCGTCGACGCCGCTCTGCCCGAGCATGACCACGCAGCACGTGATCGGCGTCTATCTCGATCCGGCCAGCACGCCGGCGACGTTCGCCATTCCCTCGAGCGTGCTCACCGCTCTCGGGCCGAGCCCGACGGTCGGCGGCCTGCTCAACCTGGCCAACCTCGCCCTCAGCGGGGCCACCGGACTGCCGCCGCTGAGCGACATCAACTCCGCGGTGAACAACATCAACGTAGGCTTCGACGGCTGCCGCGCGCTGATCGCGTGCAATTAGCGCAAGCAGGAACCGATCGATTGGCGCCGCGGCTCGAAAGGGCCGCGGCGTTTTCGTCTACAGCAGCCCGTTCTCGCGCGCGTACGCGGCGAGGTACATGCGCCCCTTGACGCCGAGCTTCTCGTAGATCGTGTGCAGGTGCGTCTTCACGGTCCCCTCGCTGATGAAGAGGCGCTCCGCGACGGCGCGGTTTCCCAACCCCTCGGCCACCATGCGCGCAATCTCCAGCTCGCGCGGCGTCAGGGTGACGCGGGGACGGCCTTCGCCCTGAAACAGCTTGCCGACCACGCGTCCGACCGCTTCTTTCTCCAGCCAGACCCCGCCCGCAGCCACTTTGCGGATGCACTGCACCAGGAGCGAGGGGGCCATCTCTTTCAGCACGACGCCCTTCACGCCGAGGCGCATGGCCTCGACCACCTCGTCGTCGCTGATGTTGCCCGCCAGCAGGATCGTGGCCGGCGCCTGGGGATCGTCGCGCAGGCGGCGCAGCACTTCCATGCCGCTCACCACCGGCATCCGCAAGTCGACGATGAGCACGTTCGGGCTGTGCTCCGTCACGGCCGCGAGCGCGCTGGCGCCGTCGCCGCACTCGGCCAGGACGAGCAAGTCGTCGACGTCGGCGAAGAACTGCAGCAGGCCGCGGCGCACCACGGGGTGATCGTCCGCGAGGATGATGGTGATCGGCATCGGCGTCATGCTCCGCTGGCCCGCAGCGGCAGGCGGATCTCGATCTGCGAGCCGCGCTCGCTGGAGTCGATGGTCATCGATCCGTCGAGCGAGGTGACGCGGTCTTTCAGCGTCACCGGGCCGATTTTGCGCTCCATCAGCTCGGGCGTCGTGTAGCGGCCGCGGAACGGGAAGCCTTTGCCATCGTCGCCGACGTCGATGCGGACATCGCCGAGCTCGACGCAGGCGGCCACGCGGACGCACTTCGCCGAGGCGTGCTTGGCGGCGTTGGCGACCGCTTCGCTGACGATCGTGTAGACCTCGTGCCGCATCGGCACGGGAAGGAGATGGATGATCGGCGCGATGTCGGCCTCGACTTTCAGTCCCCACTGTTTCTCGAAGCGCTGGGCCATCGACTGGAGACGGTCGGCGATGGCGGCGGCTTCCTCGTCCTCGCGGCGGCGGTCGGCGTGGAGCTGCTCGATGAACCAGCGGAGCTCCTTCTGCGCCGTGACGATGGTCTGCTCGATCTCGCCGAGGCGCTGCTCGGCGAGGCCGGAGTCGCGGAGCATGAGGCGGGGCAGGGTGCGGAGCTGCAAGGCCACGCCGGTGAGTGCCTGCAGCACCGAGTCGTGGAGGTCGCGGGCCACGCGCACGCGCTCCTCGGCCACGGCGCCGCGCTGCAACTGCTCCGAGGCGTGGTAGTGGTCGAGCCGGCTGGCGATCACGCCGGCGGCGATGCGCGCCAGGTTCACTTCCTCGAACAACGGCGGCGGTCCGTCGAGGAGAAGCAGCCGGCCGCGCACGAAGTCGCCGCTCAGCGCCGTGGCCATGACGTCGTTGATGTCGTAGGCGGCGACGAGCTCCGGCGGAAGCACGCTCTTCGGCCGTACCGGCGCGGCGTCCGGTTCGACCTGGGCAATCGCGGCGTAGGAGCCGCTGCGCACGAAGGTTCTCGAATCGCCGTCGAGAATGAGGTCGATGTGCTCGCGCGCAATCGGCTCGCAGACGAGATCGTCGTCGCTCTGCACGGTGCCGAGGAAGCCGTAACGGCTGGCGAGGTGCTCATAGATCAGCAGGACGCGCTTGGCGCCGAAGATGAGGGCCGGCTCGCGCATCATCTCGCTGATGAGCCGGTCGTAGGCGGAGGCGGGGGTGCGCCGCCAGCGCACGAGGCGAGAGAGGTCGGATTGGATGCGCTGCTGGTAGTCGGCGAGGTAGACGAGGAGGGAGGCGATGACGACGAGGTAGGCGGCGCGGACGATGACGCGGTTCAGCTCGAGCTCGACGGCGTGGATGCGCGCCACGACGGCGATCATGAAGACGATGAAGGCCGCGCCCGCGGCAATGATGGTGCCGCGCCGCCCGAAGCGCAGCATCGCGCAGACGATGCTGAAGACGAAGAAGACGAAGAAGGGGCTCGAGGCGCCGGCGGTGAGGAAGTTGATGGTGCCGAAGAAGGCGAGGTCCAGAACGTGGCTGCCGAGGCGAACGCTGCGCGAGGTGCCGGCCGGCCCAAAGAGGCTCCAGAGGACGAAGCCGAGGGCGTAGAGAGTGTACCCGGTCAGCAGGGCGTAGGTGACGGCCGGATAACGCTCCGGCTCGAGCGGGTCGAGGTAGATCGCTCCGATGGAGGCCATGGCCAAAACGGCGCGGCCGAACGCAATGAGCCGCTCCGCACGGCTTTGCGGGACGAGTTGTTCTTGCATGGGGGTGGAGGAAGGATACGCTCGATCCGGTCAGGCGTTGTAGGACGCGCAAGCACACCGAAGGCGACGTGCTCAACGCTGCGAGATGTCCGGCCGCCAAAGCCTCTTGCGAAAGTACTCGCGCCAGCTTTCCGGAAGCGAGGAGAGCGCGCTGGCGCGGCCGAGAAGCTCCTGATTCTCGGCATCCGATGAATAGAGGCGGACGATCTCGCTGACGGTCAGCGCCGCCGGGTCGCGCGCGGTCAGAGAGATCGCCTCTCCGGCCTCAGCTTCGCCCTCGCGGGCCACCGTCAGATAAAAGCCGGTCCGGCCGCTTCGAAGAAACCGCTTGACGATGTCCGGGCGTCCGAAGCGAATGGCCAGCTTGAAGCACGGCATGCGCGGCTGCGTCACCACGAGCTCCGCCGAGCCGACCTGCAGCCGGTCGCCGATGCGCACCTCGCCTTCGTCGAGGCCCGTCGTCGTGAAATTCTCGCCGAACGCGCCCCAGGCAAGCCCGGACTCCGCCAGCTCCTGCCGCCAAAACGGGTAGTGTTCAGACGGATACGCATAGATCGCCTTATCGGCGCCGCCGTGAACGCTGAGGTCCGACTGCCGATCGCCGTCGATGTTGAGCCGCCTGATCTTGACCGGTCCGCTCACCGGCGCTTTCCAGATGGAGGTCTGAACGACGCGGCCCTGCCACTCCACTTCCCTAGGCAATCCGACATTGATCGAGATGACGTGCATGGTGACGGAATCGTATCTCCAGCCCTGCGGCGCGCAGATCAGTCTTGACGCGGCGCGCGGTCGGCCAGCTCTTCGAGGCGGCTGGCGACCTCGTCGTGGTTGTCGCACGGGATGACCGTGATGTTGAAGCGGTCGCGAAGGATCTTCGAGAGGATCTCGCCCGCTTCCGAGCGCGCGCGCAACGCGTAGTGCGGCATGCCGACGCCGCCGGTGAGGTAGGCGTTTTCCTCGAGCATGCGCCGGAGATAGGCATCGCCCAGAGCGGTTCCGATGAACAGAACGGAACGGCTCATGAAAACGAGGTGGAGGAACTGCATGAACGCGGTGTTGCCGAACACGTGCTTCGTGTAATCGCGCCCGGAGAGCACGACCGTCTGCGGATACTCGATGCTTCCGTGCACCTTCAGCACGAAAAACCGCCCGCGCACGAAGTACCTCACCACGCTTTCGATGTCGCGGCTGGTGAAGACCGCGGGGGCGATGCCCTTTCGCTCCGCGACGGCGGCCTCGATCAGGCGATCGACGTTCGTGGTGAAGATCGCCGGCGCATGCAATCGGGCCACGGCGTTTTGCAGCCGCGACCTCGGCGCATCGCTGCGAACGATGTGCTCGAGCATCTCGCGATAATCGTCCGTGCTGAGGCGCTCGCGGCTGAAGTCGATGACGTCCTCGAAGGCGCCGGCGTCGAACAGCGAGTCGAGCTCCGCCTCTTGCGACTCCGAGATCGCGGCGCTATTGCGCGCGGCGTCGATCATCATCCGGGCCAGACCCTTCCAATCCGGAAGACCCGAGGCAATCGACACGCCCGCGCCGCACCAGGGGATGCACAAACCCTGTTGCAGGCTTTCCACTAAGCGCGGAGGAGGCCACGGAGGCATGCGTAACGAGAAGACGTGGCCCTTCTGCGGCATGTGAAGCCGCGGCGTCCTGCTAAACTTTCCCAAAAATGACCGTCATCCTCCAAGGCAGCCTGCGGCACTTCCCGCCGTGGCAGCTCCTCCCGTTTCTCGCCTGCAGCATCGAGAGCGCCACGCTCTCGGTCGAGGGGAGCGCGCCGGCGCGGCTCTGTCTGCAGGGAGGGCGGGCGGTGTGGGGAGACTCGCCGGTGGGGCAGGACGTCGTCGCCGCGGCGGCGGCGATGATCAACGCCGACGGCGGCATGTTCATGGTCAGCGACGACGTCGAGCTCCCCGACGGCGCGCAGCGGGTGGAGATGGAGATCGGCGAGCTCCTCGAGGAAGCGGGCAAGTTCGCGCAGGAAACGGCCGTCTTCGGCGACAGTGTCGCCTTCAAAGTCATGGACGACCCGGCGCTGCACGAGAGCATCAGCCTCACGCCGGACGAGTTCCGCCTCGTCTTCAAGATCGGGCAGGGGAAGACAGTCGGCGAAATGCTCGAGTCGGCGACGCAGTCGCGCGCGGAGCTGACGAAGGCGCTGCAAAACCTCGAAGAGCACGGCCTCATCGTCCGCGTCGACGGCGGCGTCAGCGCCGACACCGCGCAGACGAAGATCGACGTCCTGCCGCCGCGGCCGCCGACGCTGCCGCGCACGACACTCCCGAAGCGGCCGAAGAAAGTCGCGGGATCGCTCACCGCCGACGCGCCGGACGGATCGATCTACCCGCTCATCGACGACGAGTACACGATCGGCCGCGAGTCGACGAACACGATCGTGCTGCGCGACGGCAGCATCTCCGCGAAGCACGCCGTCGTGACGAGGACGTCCGAGGGGTGGACGATCCTCGATCTCGCCAGCCGCAACGGCACCTTCGTCAACGGCGAGCCCGTCCAGGACCGCCGCCTTTTGAACGACAACGACATCGTGCGGTTGGGGAAGGTGATTCTGACGTTCAACATTGCAGGGGAGATCAAGCCGGGAGATACAACAGAGACTCCTGTAGGTTCCTAGGTTGTTAGGTTCTTAGGTTCTTAAGTTTTCGCCAAACCTAAGAACCTAAGAACATAAGAACCTAACAACCTAACAACCATGGACCCTCTCGACCTCCTCATCATCGGCGGCGGCCCCGCCGGACTGGCCACCGCCTCCCACGCCCAGGCGAACGGGATGAAGTACGTCCTGCTCGAGCGCAGCGAGCATCTCGCCGACACCGTCTACAACTATCAGGCGCGCAAATTCGTCATGGCCGAGCCGGTAATGATTCCGGCGCGCGGCGAGCTGCCGTTCGAGGCGGGCTCGCGCGAGCAGATCCTCGAGGCGTGGCAACGGCACGCGTTGGAGCGCGCGCTCGAGGTCGCGTACAACGCCGAGGTCAAGAAAGTCGTCAAGGAAGGCGACCGCTTCCGCGTCACCACCAGTCAGGGCGCGGTGTACGAGGCGAAGAACGTCGTCATCGCCATGGGCACGCAGGGCAACCCGCGCAAGCTCGGCGTGCCCGGCGAGGACCTCCCGCACGTTTTGTATCGCCTCGCCGACCCGGCCGAGCATCAGGAGAAAGACCTCCTCGTCGTCGGCGCGGGCGACTCCGCGCTGGAGATCGCCATCGCCCTCTCCGACGAGAACCGCGTCTCCCTCGTCGTGCGCGGCGGCGAGATCGCGCGCGCCAACGAGATCCTGACCAAGGACGTCCTGGCCCGGCAGGCGCGCGGCCAGATGACGATCTACTTCAACACGACGGTCAAGCACGTCTACGACGGCTACGTCGACTTGAGCGTGCGCGGCGAGACCGTGCGCACCGCCGCGGAGCTCATCTTCCTCAAGCTCGGCGCCGACCCGCCGCGCAAATTCTTCGAGTCGATCGGCGTCCGCTACAGCGGCAATGACAAAGACGCGCGGCCGATGCTCAGCCAGGTCTACGAGTCGACCGTGCCGGGGCTCTTCCTCATCGGCGCGGCCAGCGGGCGCGACCTCATCAAGCTCGGCATGAACCAGGGGTGGGAAGTCGTCGAGCATCTGATGGGGCGCAAGGTCGAGCCGGCCGACGAGGCGGTGCTGAAGGCGCGGCTGCCGTACTGGCAGGGGAGCGTGCGCGAGCGCATCGCCGCCATCCGCTCGCGCGTGCCGCTCCTTGCCGCGGCGGACGAGCAGCAGCTCCGCGACACGTTTCTCGCCGCGCGCGTCCGCGAGTACGAAGATGGCGAGACGATCCTCCGCCAGAACGACTACACGAGCGACTTCGAGATCATCGTCTCCGGCCGCGTGGAGCTGTGGAAGCGCCCGGAACAGCAGTCGCAGGAGCTCAAGGTCGCCGAGCTGACGGCGGGCAATTTCTTCGGCGAGATGAGCCTCATCTCCGGGCGCCGCCGCACGGCCACGGCGAAGGCGGCTGGCGCGACGCGGATGATCGAGATCCCGCGCAAGGCCATGCTCAAGCTCCTCGGCGCGGCGCCGAAAGCGCGGGCGATGGTCGACCAGGCGTTTCTGCTGCGCGCGTTCGGCGGGTATTTGTTTCCCGACGTCCCCGAGGCGCAGCTCGGCGAGCTCGTCGACCGCGCCACCATCGAGACCCTCGGCAAGGACGCCGTCGTCTTCCGCGAGGGCGATCCCGCCGAGGCCTTCTACGTCATCCGCAAAGGAATGGTGAAAATCTCCAAGACCTCGGGCGACAAAGAGGTCGTGCTCTCGTACCTCGTCGCCGGCAACTTCTTCGGCGAATCGGCGCTCTTCTCCGACCTCGAGCGCACCGCGACGGTGACGACGATCTTCCCCTCCGATCTGATCAAGCTCTCGAAGCGCGACTTCGACCGCTTCCTCGGATTGCACCCCGAGCTGCGCGACGCGCCGAAGCGGAAGCTCGAGGAGCGGCGCATCGCGGGACTCGTCTCCGAGGCGACGCCGGGGGCGGGGAACATCCTCTCGGACCTGATTCGCGAGGAAGTGGTGATGGGGACGCAGACGCTTCTCATCGACGAGCACCGCTGCATCCGCTGCTCGAACTGCATCAGCGCCTGCGAAGGCGTGCACGACGACGGCCACGCGCGCCTCTCGCTGACGGGGATCAAGTTCTACAACCTCCTCGCGCCGAACTCGTGCTGGCAGTGCGAGAACCCGCTCTGCATGCTCGACTGCCCCCCCGACGCCATCGTGCGCGACCCGCGCGGCGAGGTCTACATCAAGAGCAACTGCATCGGCTGCGGCAACTGCGAGCGGAACTGCCCCTACGGCAACATCTTCATGGTGCATCCGGAGCCCGACCGCGGCATCGTCGGTTGGATCAAGAGCCTGTTCCGCAAAGAGGCCGACGAGGTGGAGCGCACCGTGGCCGTGAAGTGCGACTTGTGCCGCGGCATCAAAGGCGGCCCCGCATGCGTGCGGAGCTGCCCGACCGGCGCGGCCATTCGGCTGACGCCGGAGGAGTACCGAGAGACGTTGGAGGAGATCGTGATTTCGCGGGGAGAGAGATGAGAGAGGGGGTCAGGTCTTCAGTTTCCAGTTTCTTATTTGCGGATAACCGCGCGTGTTACTGCGAATAAGAAACTGGAAACTGAAGACCTGACCCCCTAAGAACACTAAGAGCACATGCCCGTCCCACGCAGCGGAATCGTCTGGCGACGCATCTTCGTCGTTCTCTGCCTGATCGCGGGCGGCGCGTACTTCTACTTCGCCCGCGCCGGCTTCCAGCATGGCGGCACGCCGGTCGGCCTCGTCTACGGAACGATCGGCTTTCTCCTCTGTTACCTCCTCGCATACTTCGGCATCCGCAAGCGCTCGTACCGCTCGCGCTTCGGCACGCTCGAGCAGTGGCTGCAGTCGCACATCTACCTCGGCGTGCTCGCGCTGGTGATCGTGCTCCTCCACACCGGCGGGCGCTTCAACGACAAAGTGGCCGTGGCGACGCTGATCCTCGTCGGCATCGTCGTCGGCAGCGGCATCGTCGGCGCGGTTCTCTACGTCACCGTCCCGCGGCTGCTCACCGAGGTCGAGAGCGAGCTGACCATCGACGACATTTCCGAGCAGATCAACCAGCTCGCCAAGCAGATGGCGCGCATCGCCTCGGGGCGCTCGGAGCCGTTCCAGCGCATCTACAAACAATTGATCGAGGAGGGACGGCCCGGCTGGCTGGCGGGGTGGCGGCTGCTCCTCTCGCGCATGAAGGTGAAGAAGAAGAGCTCCGCGAGCGACTGGGCGCCGCTGCTGGGCCTCGTGCCGAAAGAGGAGGAGGCGGAGCTGCGGCAGATGCTCGTGGTGTCGCGGCAGCGGAAGGAGCTGCTGCTGCGGCTGCTCTTCCAGAGCCGCTACAAGAACGTGCTGGAGTCGTGGCTCTACGTGCACGTGCCGTTCACCGTCGCGCTGCTCGTGCTGGCGATCGTGCACGTCGTGGCGGTGTTTTATTACGGGAGGATGCCGTGGCGGTGAGCCCGCGGAGATCCCTCGCCCCGCTTGCGGGGAGAGGGTGGCGCGCAGCGCCGGGTGAGGGGCGTCGGATGGGACGCCAGCGCCCCTCATCCGCCGCTTCGCGGCACCTTCTCCCCGCGCGGCGGGGAGAAGGACCTCGATCATGAGCTTCCTCCTCCAGCGCGTGCGCGGCGGCGCGCTGACGCTCGCCGAGGTCCCGGGGGACGTGCTGCGCATCGGGCGCGGGACGCGCGCGGCGCTGCGCTCCGACAACCCCGCCGTCTCGCTCGACCACGCCACCATCGCGCTCGACGCCGCCGGCTACGCCATCACGGACCTCGGCAGCATCACCGGCACGTACGTCAACGGCCGGCCGGTGGAGAGCGCGCGCTTGTCGAAGGGCGACGTCATCGAGATCGGCGATCTGCGGATGGAGGTCCAGGTCGCGGAGGCGGCCAAGCCGCTGTTCCTCCGCGTGACCTCGACGACCGTCGCCACCGCGGCGCAGGTCGACGAAGAAGAAGTCGCCGCGCCGAAAGCGGAGAAGCGCGGCGGCGCGGTGGCCGCGCCGAAGATCGACTACGTCGGAGCGTATCGACTGAAGCGGCCCTACCTCACCAAGCTCTCGCTCATGGCGCTGCTCCTCATCGTCGGCTTCGCCATCCTCGCGGAGATCACGGAGAACCCGCAAAACCAAGTCGTCTTCATGCCCGGCGGCGTCTCGTCGGCGCACCTGCGCGCCGGAAGCACGGACGTCGCGCGAAACTGCCAGGCCTGTCACGATCCGTTCCGCGGCATCACCGACGCGAAGTGCATCGCCTGCCACAGACAAGAGCCGCACGCGCCGACGGAGCGCGCGCATCCGCAGTGCCTCTCCTGCCACGCCGAGCATCGCGGCGCGGTGCGGCTGTCGATGATGAGCGACGCGAAGTGCACGTCGTGTCACGCCGACTTGCAGGCGCACGACTCCCGTGTCATCCCGAGCGCAGCGAGGGACCCCCTCGATCAGGGGCTTCCTCGCTCCGCTCGGAATGACACGGCCATGCTTCACATCCGCGTCTTCGATGAGACCCATCCGGACATCGAGCGCCCCCCCGACACGAACACGCTGAAGTTCGACCACAAGCTCCACCTCGCGGCGCGCGGCGTGTTCAACGCCGAGGGGCGGCGGGAGGTGCTGCAGTGCGCGCAGTGCCACAAGCTCGTGGCCGACAAATCGGGCAAGTGGGACCCGAAGCCGATCGCTTTCGCCAGCGATTGCCAGCGCTGCCATCGCCTCACGTTCGATGCGCGCTTTCCGAACGCCGAGGTGCCGCACGGCGGCGATCCCGGCATCGTCTACGGCTTCCTCGGCGGCATCTACTCCGGCGACAGCTCGCTGGCCACGAAGAGCCCCGAGGAAGTGCGGCGGATCTTCGCCACGCGCGCGTCGCGCTCGGCGGGGGAGAGCGCCGTTGTCAGCGCGGAGCACGTCATCAAGGCGAAGTGCACCGTCTGCCACGAGCTCAAGACCGTGAGCGGGCGGCTCGTGGCCACGCGGCCGGTGCTGCCGGTGCGCTGGATCAAGCACGCGCGCTTCTCGCACAGCGAGCCGCACCGCGAGTGCGAGTCGTGCCATGCGAACGCGCGGCAGAGCGCGCTCACCTCGGACATTCTGCTGCCGCAGATCAAGGCCTGTGCAACGTGTCACGCACCGAGCGGCGCGCGGCCGGGGAGCACGTGCCTGACCTGTCACGAGTATCATGAACGCTCGAAGAGCTCGCAGACGAACGTTGCCGCGGCGGTGGTCCCGCCGCCGCGCGCGACGACATGGTTGGGTGGAGGCAGGCCGGGAATGCTGGGTTGGATTTTTCTGGCGGCGATCGTCGTGCTGCTGATCGTCGTGCTGGTGCCCGTGGCCGTCGCGCTGGTGCGCCGCGTCAGCCGTCGCGAGCCCGCGGCGCCGCCCGCGCGCGTACAGCGTCCCACCGCGCCGATCCCCGACATTCCCACGGCGAAAGTCCCCGTCGTCAACGCGCCCCCGCCGCCCGCCCCCGCGCCCTCGCTCGAGCTCACGCAGGCCGAGTTCATCGCCCCGCCGCGCGAAGGGACGGAGATGGTGCAGTGGTACGGCATGCTCGTCTGCACCTCAGGGGCGCTGCAAGGCAAGCGCTTCATCGTCGAGGAGCCGGGCTTCTACATCGGCCGCGATCCGACGCTCGCGCAGGTCGTGATCCCGGACAGCCGCATCTCCAAGCGACACGTGCGCATCGTGGTGAAGGACGGGAAGGTGCACGCCATCGATCAGGACTCGACCAACGGCACGTTTCTCGGCAAGGCCGGCGGCGACCGCATCACCGACGTGCAGCTCCGCAAGGGCGACACGCTGATCCTCGCGGACAACGCGGCGACGTTCACGTACCAGATATGACGATGAGAACGACGACGGTCGTGCTGCTGTTGTCGCTGTCGCTCGCCGGAAACCTTCGCGCGCAGGACTGCACGCGCCCTCCGCTCGAGGAGCTCTGCAGCGAGGGCGTCTATCCCGACGGCACGATCATTCACTACCCGCTCAGCGCCTTCGAGGTCGACGGCATCATCCGCGCCGCCGCGGGCGCGCTCGGCGGACCGGCCACGATCGCCGTCGTCGACCGCGCCGGCCTTCCCCTCGGCGTCTACCGCAAGCCGGGCGCGTCAGCCTCCGACGACGACGTGGCCCTCAATCTCGCCCGCACGGCGGCGTTCTTCTCCAACAACCAGGCGCCGCTGTCGTCGCGCACCGTGCGCTTCATCAGCGGCGTGCACTTTCCGCCGGGCGTGAAGAACGCGCCGCCGGGGGCGCTCTACGGCATCGAGCAATCGAACCGCGGCTGCGACCTCGGCGTGATGTGGTTCCCCAGGCCGCAGTGCATGCCGCGCGCACGCTCGCTCGACGGCATCCTCAACTTCAAGCCGTGCAACGAAGTCGACGCCAGCGGCTGCGGTCCCGGCATCATCACCGGAAAACGACAGCCTGACGACGGTCCGTACCCGCAGTCGCCGTTCGACCGGCCCGTGAACGCCGGCGGCATTCCGCTCTATCGCATCGTCGACGCGCGGCCGGCCGAAGGCATCGTCGACCAGGCCGTGCTCGTCGGCGGCATCGGCGTGGCCGGCGTCGCGGGCGACGGGCAGCTCGCCGAGTTTGCCGCGGCGACGGGCGCGTTCGCGCCGCACTTCGCGCCGGTCCCGAAGTTCCCGCTGCCCGATCCGGGGAACGTCTTCATCGACGGCATCCGCTTGCCGTTCCTCGGACCCGATCAGCGCTTGCGCTTCGACGCGAACGGACTTCCAATCGGCCTGGAGCAACCCGAGGGAACGTCGCCGGATGCGACGCCGTTCGATCGGGCCAACTACGCGTTCGGGCCGATCGACGGCGGCTGCACGAACGACGGGTACCTCGTCGAGCCGCGCCCGCGCTCGCTGTCGGCCGACGACGTCGACGCCATCGTGCAGCGCGGCATCGCCGCGGCGCGCCGGACACGCGCGGTCATCCGCCTGCCGCCGAACAGCTACGCGCGCATGGTCATCGCCGTCGCCGACGTCGACGGCACCATCCTCGCGCTTTACCGCATGCCCGACGCCACGATCTTCTCCGTCGACGTCGCCGTTTCCAAGGCTCGCAACATGGCGCACTACAACGCCGTTGGCCTGCCGGGTCTCCCGGGCGGGACCTTCGTGACGTCGCGGACCATCGGCTTCGGCGCGCAGCCGCTGTATCCCCCGGGAATCGAGTCGCCGCCGGGGCCGTGGTACTCGCTGTTTCTGCAGAACCTGGCCACGCCGTGCCTCGGCGGACAAGGCATCACCTTCTTCGCCGGCTCGACGCCGCTCGTGCGCGGCGGAGAGCTCGTCGGCGGCCTCGGCGTGAGCGGCGACGGCGTCGAGCAGGACGACTACGTCACCGTCGCCGCCGCCGGCGACCTCCTGCCGCCGCGCGACAAGTGGGCGGATCGGATCAAGGTCGGCGGCGCGCGGCTGCCGATGTTCAAGTTTCCGCGGCATCCCGAGGGGGTGACGGAGTGCGGAGGCGGGCCGTGTTCGTGATCCGGTTCAGGGCGCAGGGCGCAGGGGGCAGGGCGCAGGTGGTGTCCTCGCGACGACCATCACCTGCGCCCCGCGCCCTGCGCCCTGCCCCCTTGATCGCGCTACTCTTCCTCGCCCTCCCCGCCTTCGCCCAAATCTTCACCGACACCGTCCCTTTCACCATGACCGGCACCGCCGCGCCGAATGCGCGCGTCCGCGTCGAGGTCGAAGGGGGGGCGAGCGGAGAGACCGTCGCCGACGCGAGCGGCCACTGGGCCCTCCTCTGGACCGCGCCGCTGAAAACCGGCACGTACGACGTCCGCATCACCACCGGCGGCACGACCGCGACGACGCTCCTGCGCGTGCAGCTCCCCGGCAACCTGCAACGGCAGTCGCCATTCGCCGAGGCGCCGCCGCGCTACGGCAACGTCGAGACGCTCAACACCGACGCGGCGATGGAGATGACCGATCGCTGGCGTATCGTCCCGCCGCCGTACGAGCTCGACGAGAATCCGAAGCACCGCTGGCTCGACCCCTACAACAAGAACATCCTCAAGGGCGACTTCCCGATCCGCGGCAACGACACCTTCTTCGTCTTCACCGGCGTCAGCGACACCCTCGCGGAGTCGCGCACGCTGCCGACGCCGTCCGGGGTCAGCGCCACCGAGCCGGACAGCGTCGGCTTCTTCGGCAAGGACAACCAGAGCCTCTTCTCGGAGAACGTCGCCCTCTCCTTCGATCTCTTCGAAGGCCTCACCGCGTTCCAGCCGGTGCGGCAGCGCGTGAAGGCGACGCTCATCGCCAACTTCAACCGCGTCCACGTCGCCGAGCAGGGGATCGTCAAGCCCGACGTGCGCGAAGGAACCGTGCGCAACGACGGGCACCTGGCGCTGCAGGAGCTCTTCTACGAGCGGAAGCTGCGCGACCTCACCACGAACTACGACTTCGTCTCGGTCCGCGTCGGCTCGCAGCCGTTCAACTCCGACTTCCGCGGCTTCCTCTTCACCGACACGAACCTCGGCGTGCGCCTCTTCGGCAACTACGCGAGCAACCGCTATCAATATAACGTTGCGATTTTCGATCGCCTGGAGAAGGACACCAACTCCGGCCTCAACACGGTGAACGAGCTGCGCGGGCAGAAGGTCTTCCTCGCCAACGCCTACGCGCAGGACTTCCTCGTGCGCGGCTACACGCAGCAGGTCAGCATCCACTACCTCCGCGACGACGCCAGCTTTCACTACGACCGCAACGGCGTGCTGGTGCGCCCGGCGCCGATCGGCGTCTTTACGCCGCACGAGATCCGCACGGTCTACCTCGGCGAGGCCGGCCTCGGCCACGCCGGCCGCCTCAACGTCGACCATGCCGCCTACTTCGTCTTCGGCCACGACTCGCTCAATCCGCTGGCCGGCCCCGATCCGCAACTGCGCGCGAGCGACCGCGTGAAAGTCCGCGCCGGCATGGCCGCGCTCGAGGTCTCGTACGACCGCGACTGGTTTCGTCCGCGCCTAGGCTTCTTCTGGGCCAGCGGCGACGGCGATCCGCGCGACCGCACCGCACGCGGATTCTCCGCGATCTTCGAGGCGCCGAGCTTCGCCGGCGGCGGCTTCTCCTTCTTCAACCGCCTCGGGATCCGGCTGGCCGGCACGGGCGTCTCGGTCGTCGAGCGCGGCAGCCTCCTGCCCGACCTGCGCAGCAGCAAGGACGAGGGGCAGCCGAACTACGTCAACCCCGGCGTGCAGATCGCCACGGCCGGCGTCGACGTCGATGTCACGCCGCGCCTCAAGACGATTTTTACGGCGAACTACATCCGCCTAGGCAACACCGCGCCGGTCGAGGCGCTGCTGTTTCAGGGCGACATTCACCGCACCCTCGGCATCGACGTCTCCGCCGGCGTGCGCTGGCGGCCGTTTCTCAACCAGAACGTCGTCATCGCCGGCGGCGCCGCGGGGTTCAAGCCGGGGGCGGGATTCCGCGACATCTACGAGCGCGGCAAGACGCTCTACCACGTGTTTGCGAATGCGATTCTGACCTTCTGAGGAGGCGATGAAACGACTGCTGCTCATTGCGTTCATTGCCGCCGCTCTCACAGCGGCGGCACGGCCGCCGCACTCCACAGGATGCCTCTCCTGCCACGAGGGCATCGAGCCGATGCACTCCTCGGCGGTGGTGCGGTTGACGTGCACCGACTGCCATGGCGGCAACGGCACCGCGAACGACAAGGCGCTCGCGCACGTCCAGCCGCGCAACCCCGACCTCTGGAAGACCTCGGCGAATCCGCCGCGCACCTACACCGCGCTTCTGCGCGAGTCGCCCGAGTTCGTCCGCTTCATCAATCCCGGCGACCTCCGCGTGGCCGCGGAGGCGTGCGGCCGCTGCCATCCGTCGCAGGTCAACGCCGTGCCGCGCAGCACGATGACGACCGCCGCCGTCTTCTTTGAAGCCGTCGCCTACGCGAACGGCATCGTCAGCCGCAAGCCCGGCCTCCTCGGCGAGAGCTACGACCGCGCCGGCAACGCCCAGGCGTTGAAGCCGGCCACGCCGCCAACGCCGGACCAGATCGCCAAGGGCGCGCTGCCGCTCCTCGTCCCGCCGCCGAATTGGGAGATCACCCAGCCGGGCGAGTACTTCCGCGCCTTCGAGCGCGGCGGCATCGCCAACAACACCACCCCGCCGGAGATCGGCAATCCGAAAGGGGAGGAGGAAGCGGGCCGTCCCGACATCCGCTTGAGCAACCGCGGCCGCGGCACCGGGCTGCGCGTCACGCCGGGCCTCATCAACCTGATGAAGACGCGGCTCAACGATCCGCATCTTTCGCTTCTCGGTACGAACGATCATCCGGGCGATTACCGATCATCGGGTTGCAGCGCCTGCCACGTCGTCTACGCGAACGACCGCGACCCGGCCCACAGCGGCGCATACGCGCAGTACGGCAACGACGGCAAGTCGTTCACCGCCGACGCGTCGATCCCGAAGAACGAGAGCGGCCATCCGATCCGCCACCAGTTCACGCGCGCCGTGCCGACGAGCCAGTGCATGTCGTGTCACATGCACCAGCCGAACTCCTTCGTCAACACCTACCTCGGCTACACGATGTGGGACTATGAGACCGACGGCGGGCTCTTCTGGCCGAAACAGCAGCGCTATCCGACCGAGGCGGAGAAGCGGGCGGCGCTGACGGCGAACCCCGAGGGGGCGGTGACGCGCGGGCTGTGGAACGACCCGAAGTTCCTGGAGAACGTAACCGCGCTGAACGCCCAAGCGAAGAACACGCAGTTCGCCGATTACCACGGCCACGGCTGGAACTTCATGGCCGTTTACAAACGCGACCGTCACGGGAACCTGCTCGACGCGAACGATCGCATCGTTCCGTTCGGCGATTTCAAGAACGCCGTCCACCTGCGCGACATCCACCTCGAAAAAGGGATGCACTGCGCGGATTGCCACTTCTCCCAGGACGAGCACGGCAACGGGCAGCTCTATGCGGAGTACGGAAACACCATCGAGATCGGCTGCGAGGATTGCCACGGGACGGTCGACCGCTACGCGACGCTAAAGACATCCGGGCCGGCTGCGCCGCCGGGCGGGACGGATTTATCGATGGGGACGACGTCCATGTGGAGTGCGGCGGTTTGCGTGGGTGAACGGGAAGCTGATGCAGCGCTCCATGCTCGACCCCAACCTCGAATGGGAAGTCGTGCAGGTGAAGGACACGGTCACGCCCGGCAACCCGCACTACAGCGAGAAGTCGAAGATCGCCAAGACGATTCACTCCAATGACAAGATCACCTGCTACGCCTGCCACACCTCGTGGATGACCTCGTGCAGCGGCTGCCACCTCCCGCAGGAGCAGAACCAGAAGACGGAGATGAACCACTACGAGGGGCTCACCACGCGCAACTACGCGTCGTACAACCCGCAGGTCATTCGTACCGACGCCTTCATGCTCGGCGTCAACGGCACGACGAAGGGGCACAAGATCGCCCCGGTGCGCTCGTCGAGCGCTCTCATGCTGTCGTCGACCAACGCACTGCGCGACCGCATCTACATCCAGCAGCCGCCGATCTCCGCCCCCGGCTACAGCTCGCAGGCCTTCAACCCGCACGTGCCGCACACGGTGCGCGCGCGGGAGACGCAGGGCTGCGGCTCGTGCCACGTGACGAAAGCGAATGACAACAACGCCTGGATGGCCCAGCTCCTCCTGCAGGGGACGAACTTCGTGAACTTCGTCGGCCGCTACGCCTGGGTGGCCGAGGGAAACGGCTTCGAAGGCATCACCGTGACGGAGTGGGACGAGCCGCAGGCGGTCATCGGCTCGTCGCTGCAACGCATCGTCTATCCCGACTTCTACGCCGCCCACCAGAAGCGCGGAATGGAGCTGCCCGAGGCCCATCGGCACCACGGCGAGGCGCGCAGCATCCAGATGCGCGGCGAGTGGGTCTACACCGCGAACGGCGAGGAAGGCTTCGCCGTCTACGACGTCGCCAACATCGACAACAAAGACGTCTCCGAGCGGATCACCTCCGCGCCGGTCTCGCCGCTCGGCCAGCGCACCTACGTCAAGACGAAGTTCGCCGCGGCGGTGGCGCTGCCGGCGACGATGCCGATGGCGCCCGACCGCAAGACGCAGTTCATCCCGGAGAACCAGGAGCAGCCGATCCATCCGCTCTACCGCTACGCCTACATCGCCGACCGCGAAGAGGGGCTGATCCTCGTCGACGTCACCACGCTCTCGGACGGCAATCCATCGAACAACTTCCTCCGGCGCGCCGTCACGTTCAATCCGAACGGCGCGCTCACCGGCGCGAGCGCCATCGCCGTGGCCGGGCGGTGGGTTTACGTCGGCGGCGAGCGCGGCGTGCAGATCGTCGACGTCGACAAGCCGCTGGAGCCGCGCCTCGTGGCCACGGTCCCGCTCGAAGGCGTGACCGGCATCGGCGTGCAGTTCCGCTATGCGTTCGTCACGGACAAGCGCGGACTGCACGCCATCGACGTCACCGACCCGGCGCATCCGCGCCTGGCGGCGACGCTGCCGATCGCCGACGCGCGCAGCGTCTACGTGGCCCGGACGTACGCCTACGTCGGCGGCGGCGCGCAGGGCGTGGTCATCGTCGACGTCGAGCGCCCGGAGTCGCCGCGCATCGACCAGGTGTTCGGCGAGTGCAAGGACACGAACGACGTGAAGGTGGCGTCGACGAACGCCTCGACGTTCGCCTATGTCGCCGACGGCAAATACGGCTTCAAGGTCGTGCAGCTCCTCTCGCCGGAGTGGACGCCGGCGTACGCGGGGTTCAGCCCGCGTCCGGCGCCGCGGCTCATCGCCTGGCGCAAGACGCGCGGGGCGGCGCTGGCGGTGTCGAAGGGGCTCGACCGCGACCGCGCCGTCGACGAGAGCGGCAACCAGGTCTCGATCTTCAACCGCGTCGGCGCGCGGCCGATGACGCTCCCGGAGATGCAGCGGCTCTACCTGCGCGACGGGAAGCTGTACGAGGTGAATCCATGAGACGGCTCGTCCTCTTCGCGTTGCTCTATGGAGGACAGGCACTCTTGCCTGTCCTTGCCCTCGGCCAAACCTACGCCGGCGTGGCCTCGTGCGTCAATTCCGGTTGCCACGGCTCGACCGTGCCGTTGGGCGCCCAGCGCATCCGCCAGAACGAGTACTACACCTGGCTGCACAGCGACCGCCACGCCACCGCGTACAACGTGTTGTTCAACGCCGTCTCGGCGCGCATCGCCCGGAACATGCGCCTGAAGGCGAAGCCGTATCAGGAGAAGGTCTGCCTCGACTGCCACTCCACGAACGTGCCGAAGGAGCTCGTTTCGGGGCGTATCGACCTCGAGGACGGCGTGCAGTGCGAGGCCTGCCACGGCCCGGCCGGCGGCTGGCGCGCCGAGCACGTGCAGGAGGGGTGGACGCACGCGCAGTCGGTGCAGCACGGGATGTTCGACCTGCGCGAGCTCCGCGTCCGCGCGCACACGTGCGACCGCTGCCACATCGGCGCCGCGGACCGCCAGGTGGACCACGAGCTGATCGCTTCCGGCCACCCCCTCCTCGCCTTCGAGCTCGACAACTACACGGAGAACATGCCCTCCCACTGGAACCCGAACGACACGCACGGCGTGCGGGCCTGGGCGGTAGGGCAGGCCATGGGCCTCCGCGACGCGCTCAACAACCTGGCCCGCCACGCCCGCGGCGAGACGTGGCCGGAGTTCTCCGACATGAGCTGCGCCAACTGCCACCACGCCCTGCGCGGCAGCGCCGCGCGCCAGGAGCGCGGCTGGCCCGGCCGCGCGGGATTGCCGGCGTGGAGCCCGCAGCGGTGGGCGGTGACGCGGCTGCTCGTGCCGAACCGTGCGGCGCTCGACAACGCCATCGCAACGGTGGCCGCACGCGTCGCGAGAATGAACGATCCCGCAGGTGTCGCCGCCGCGGCCGACGAGGCGCGCAAGCTCGTCGAAGCGGAGCTCCCGCGCATCGACGCGGAGCGCTGGAGCGAGCGCGAGGTGCGGGCCATGATCCGCGCCGTCGCCGGCGAGCGCGACTTCGTCCTCCGCTCCGACGTGAACAGCGCCGAGCAGATCGCCCTGGCCCTCCAGTCGCTGGCGGCCGCGCTCACGCGCCGCAGACCGTCGCTGGCCAAGGGGCCACTCATGAAGTCGATCGATGCGCTCTTCGACGAGCTGAAGGTGCGCGACGACTACGACGCGGCGCGCTTCGCGGAGAAGCTAGCGGCCGTGCGGGGGGCGGTGTAGACAGCGGCGGCATGGCCGCCGCACTCCACAATGGCCACGATGCCCAGGATCGGATCGATCGCGTAGTCGAACAAATTCACCGAGCGGAAGAGCGGCACGTCATACGCGACCAGCGTCGCCAGCGCGGTGAGCGCGAGCGGCAGCGAGCGCGGAGCGATCGCGACGGCCGCCAACGCCAACGCGACCGGCGCCCACGACGAAAAACCCGCGCGGTAGACGTCGACCGGTAGGTACCCGAGCGTGCCGCTGTAGAGGACGACCGACAGCGAGGCCGACCACCACAGCAGGGCGCGGCGCTCCCGCGGGGAGAAAAGGCGCCGGCGCAGCAGCAGGTCGGCGACGAGCGCGAGGAGCGGGATGCTCGGCGTGCCGAGGAGCGTGAGGATGCGCGTCATGGCAGCGCCGCCGCGGTGAACGTCACGTGGCGGATCTTCGTCCGCTGCCACGTGTAGACGAGGTGGTAGCGGCCGTCGGACGTGGCGACGAGGTACGGGTACGAGTACTCGCGGCGGATCGGGCCGTCGAAGGGGGGGCGGGGGTCGGATTCGAGCGCGAGGGAACGTCCCGTGGAGAGGTCCACGAGCGCCAGCGTGCGGCGGTCGCCGGGCGTGTTGTTGTACACGATCATGGGAGAGCGGTCGGGGAGGAGCGCGGCGGCGACGGCGGAGTCGCGGTGCACGAGCCCCGTCGAGCGCCAGTCCGACCAGTGCCCGCCGCCGTCGCGCGTCGTGGCGTAGGTCACCACGCCCGGCGTGCGCGCCGACCAGCGGAAGAACGCCGTCGCCTCCGTCGGCGACTGCGGCACGACCCACGGCTGGATCAGCGGGCTCCCGGCCATGCGCGCCACGTCGATGACGCGGTCGTTCGCGTCGATGCGCGCGAGCGCCGGCCACTTCCGCCGCAGCTCGTGGTAGATCGGCAGCGCGATCGTGCCATCGCTGTACGCCACGGCCGGACTGCGCACCAGCATGCCGAGGTTGAAGAACGGCGAGGTCACGATGCGGCGGGAGGGCGACCAATGCTCGCCGTCGGGCGAGTGCTTCACGCAGATCGTGCTCCCCGACCAGCCGCCGACGATCACGGCCACGAAGAAGAGGCGCACGCCGCTCTTGTCGACGACGAGCACCGGGTTGCCGACGCTCTTCACGCGCGCGCCGCGGCCGTTCTCGATCGCGCGCGGCGGCGACCAGGCGCCGGTCAAGTGGTCGCGGCGGGAGACGAAGATGTTGACGTCGGGATCGATCTCGTCGGTGCCGCCGTACCACGCCGCGAGGAGGTCGTGGCTCGGCAGCTCCGCGAGCGTGGCTGCGTGGACGAAGTTCGTGTTCGTGGACGGAAGGAACTCGGCCGTGAAGAGCGGCGGCTCGTTCGCGCGGACGATCGGCGTAACGACGAACAAAGGCGCCG
>DATDFB010000002.1:0-38884 GCA_036522835.1 Thermoanaerobaculia bacterium
CACCTACACGACCATTGAGGCTGTCGAGGATGGGTGGTGGTATCGCGCGCCGATTCCTGACGGGAAAGCCGTCGCGATGTTCGTCAGCGACGGTGTCCGACAGCGGCGGCATGGCCGCCGCACTCCAGATGGCGTCTCGTCACCGACCGCGAGACGATCCTCGCCGACTTCCTCATCGACGCCACCGGCCGCGGCGCCGCGTTCGCCCGTAGCCTAGGCGCGAAGGTCGTGCGCGACGACACGCTCTTCGCGCACGTCTTCTTCATCGACAAAGCGATCGACGACACCTACACCACCATCGAAGCCGCCGAGGATGGCTGGTGGTATCGCGCGCCGGTGCCGGGCGGCAAGACCGTGGCCATGTTCGTCAGCGATGCACGCAAATACGACGCGCGCGTCGTCGACGCATCGAGCTTCCGTCTCGATCGTGTGACTGGCGACCGCTGGCTCGCCGTCGGCGACGCCGCCACCGCCCTCGACCCCCTCTCCTCCCACGGCCTCGGCAACGCGCTCTTCACCGGCATGCGCGCGGCCGAGGCCGTCGTCACGGGCGACTTCGCGGCGTACGAGCGCGCCGTCGACGTCATGTGGCGCGCATACGTGTCACGAAGGCGTGAGCTCTATGCGCAGGAGCGGCGCTGGCCCTCCTCTCCCTTCTGGTCGAAGCGCTATATTGCGCCCGCATGAAACTCGCGGCCGTCGCTCTCCTCTTCGCGCTCACGCCGAACACCCTCCGCACCACCGCCCACGACTTCTACGAATGGCTCGACCGCGAGTACCCGGTCGCGACGAGCGACAACGGGAAGCACACGTGGGACGACCGCCTCACCGACTACTCCGCCGCCGCGCGCGCCAAGCGCAGCGCGCACGTGAAGGAAGTGCTGGCGCAGGTGCGCGCCGCCGACGTCTCGCACTGGTCGAAGGACGACGTCATCGACTGGCTGCTCTTCCGCTCCAACCTCGAAGGCGCCGAGTTCTACGACCGCGTCCTCCGCTACGAGGAGAACAACCCGACCGTCTACGTCGACGAGGCCTCGAACGCGATCTTCTCGCTGCTCAAGAAGGACTACGACACGCCGCGCAACCGCGCCCTCGCTGCCACGAAGCGGCTGCAGAAAGTGCCGCGCCTCATCTCCCAGGCGAAGGCGAACGTGCAGCACCCCGTGCAGCTCTACGCGAAGTTCGCCATCGAGTCGGCGCGTGCCATCGATCCGCTCTACAACGACAGCCTGATGACGCTGGCGAAGGATTTGTCGCCGGCGGAGCGCGACGCCCTCGTCAAAGCGAAGGACGACGCTTTGCGTGCGCTGCACGGCTACGCCGACTATCTCGAGAAGCGCCTCGACACGATGCCTTCCTGGAAGCCGATGGGTGAGGCCGACTACAACTACATGCTGCGCCACATCCACCTTCTGCCGATGAACGCGCACGACGTCGCGCACTTGGGCGAGGTCGAGCTCGGCCGCTACCGCGCGCTCGAGGCCCTGCTCTCCGATCCCGCGCTCGCCGATCCCAACCCGCAGCGCGCCGCGCACATCCCGCCCGACCAGCAGTCGTTTCTCCAGCAGTACCAGAGCCGCGAGGCGGAGATGATCGACTACCTCAAGGCGCACCGCCTCATCACCATCCCCGACTACATCGGCCCGTTCCTCATCCGCCAGCTCCCCGAGGCGTTCAAGCCGACGAGCCCCGGCGGCTTCATGAATCCGCCCGGCCTCTATGATCAGGACAACAGCGGCTTCTACTTCATCCCGACCTACAACCCGGCCAGCAAGAACTTCTACATCCGCGCCGCCATCGAGGACCCGCGTCCGCTTCTCGGGCACGAAGGCATTCCCGGCCACTTCCTGCAGATCTCCATCGCCAATCACCTGCCGAACGAGATCCGCCGCCACAGCGGCGACAGTGTCTTCGTGGAGGGCTGGGCACTCTACACAGAGGAGATGTTGACTCGTGAAGGGCTCTATCCGCCCGACTCCGCCGCGTACGGACAGGTGCTCCGTCTCTCGCGATACCGCGCCGCGCGCATCGGCGTCGACGTAAATTTACACACCGGCCGATGGTCGTTCGAGCAAGCGGTGAAATACTTCATGGAGGGCGGCGGGCTCGATCGCGAGGCCGCGGAAGGGGAGGCGGCGGGCTCCGCGACGAGCCCGACGCAGAAGATCAGCTACATCACCGGCAAGTGGCAGATCATGAATCTCCTCGGCAAGTACCGCGACCGCAAGGGCTCGAGCTTCCGCCTCGGGCAGTTCCACGACGATCTTTTGGCGAACGGCTCGCTGCCGGTCGCAGTGCTCGAGTGGATCCTGCTCGACGATCCGGCCAACCTCGAAAAAGCGACGGGATTGAAATTAGGAGGAAAGCGATGAGCACGATCGACAAACACGTTCCGGGAGAATTCTGCTGGGTGGAGCTGCATACGAGCGACGGCGAGGCGGCGAAGAAGTTCTACGGAGACCTGTTCGGCTGGACGCCGAACGAAGTGCCGATGGGCGACGGGCAGCCGCCGTACATCCTCGCCGAGGTCAGCGGACGGCAGGCCGCAGGGATTTACCAGAACACAGAGGTGCCGCCGGCGTGGCTGGCCTACGTCTGCGTCGACAGCGCCGACGCAACGACGGCGAAGGCGAAGGAGCTCGGCGCGACGCCGACGTCCGATCCGTTCGACGTCTTCGACCTCGGCCGCATGTGCGTGATCCGCGATCCCGAAGGGGCGCATTTCGCGCTGTGGCAGCCGGGCAAGCACGTCGGAACGCAGGTCGCCGGCGAGAAGGGCGCGCCGTGCTGGGTGGAGCTGCAGACGCGCCAGCGCGACAGCGCCGTCGACTTCTACACGAAGCTCTTCGGCTGGAAGCCGAAGGTCAGCCCGGAGTACGTCGAGGTGCACGTGGGTGACCGCGGCGTCGGCGGGATGATGACGATGCCGGCTGAGATCCCTGCACAACAGCCGGCGAACTGGCTCGTCTACTTCTGGGTCGACGACGTCGACGCCTCGGTGCAGAAGGCGAACGCCGGCGGTGCGCATACCCTCGTCACGCCGATGGACATCCCAAACGTCGGCCGCTTCGCGGTGCTCAGCGATCCGCAGGGCGCCGTTTTCGCAGTCTTCAAGGCCAACACGTAAGGAGAAAGGCGCATCGCCCGCGCCTGCTCCATTGCCGTGTGTCCTCGTCGAGGAGCCGGGCGTCGCTGACCGTTCGTACGACTTTCGGCTATTGACCTCGTCGTGGTCGTCGCCGGAGAACCTACCGCTCGCACTCATTTTCGGCAGCCATGCCGCTATGTCCGCTTTGAGGTGTTAACGGCCGTAACCTTTGGTTGTGCTCCTTCCCGAATTTGGTGCGGAGAGACATGGCCTGCGCAAGACAGATTAGGTGATATGAAGCTGCTCATGTCGCCGAGGGCTTTTTCGGTGAGTGGGGTAGGACATTCCCGTCTCTCGCCACTCCTATGGTAAGGGCAGCAAAGCGGAAAGGAGTCGACGCATGGCCACGAGCAACTTGCCCGACGATGTATTCAAACGCCTTCAGGATCTCGGATCGCGAGCGGTCGCTCAGCAGCAGCGAGTGATCGAACGGTTGACGAACATCTCGCAGCAGTTTCTCAAGCGCGCCCCAACCGCGGATTTGGATCCAGCGAAGGCGGTTCAGTTCTGGGTGAAGGAAGTCGGCGAATTCGTGCAAGGGGTGACAGAGGCAAACCTCAGTTACTACAGCGCAGTGACAAGCCTTGGCGAGGGCTTTCTCCAGCGCCTCGCCGATGCTTCGTTCAAGCCAGCCCCGGCCAAGCCACTGGAAGCGCTATCGTCAACAAAGCCTTCGTCTTCCAAAGGCACCCGGCGCCGGCGTGCGGCAAAGAAGGCCGCCGCCAAGGCGAGGCGGGCGTAACGACTGAGTGATCAGGACAAATCCGTCCTCGTTCAAGAACGTCCGCCGCCGAAAGGGCCGCAGGCGGTTGGCGATGCGCCAAACAGGCGCACGCACGACACGGCCGAGCGTGCGCGAGGAGCGAGTGGCGATCGCGAGCGATCGAAGTCTCGATAAGAGCGGGCTTCTCGTCGAGGCGGTTGAAGGTGCCGGTCTATGGGAGATCCTGGCGCGCCGGTGCTCCGAGACCGGCCGCGCCGCCGCCGCGCTGTCGATCGTCATCAAGCCCGACTTTACGCTCTTCCATCGCCTCTCTCCGACAGCCACCGATCCTGAGCTCGTCGAACGACTCATCGACGAGTTTCATGACCGCGGTTTCCACAGTGCTGTCCTCGCCAACACAGTCGACAGCTTCGTCTTCTGGCTTGCGAACCGTGACGTTCTTTCGCTCGCCGACCTGGCTGGCTATCGCTTCGTCACGCCGAAAGAGCGCGCGTATGACGTGCTCGACCTTGCCGACGATCTGGTCGGCGTGGAAGTTCCTCCTGGAAGCGTGCTGGAAGGCGCATTAATTTCGCGCGTGTGGCGCGACGCTGACGTGCGCATTGCGTTCGGGGCGAACAAGACCGACGAAGAGGATCTCTTCGCCGTCAATCTTCAGAATCTTGTCGCAGTGTTGCCCCTGCGCGACAAATTCTATCACTACCGCCAGCGTCTCGACCTCGCCGACGTGGCGACGGAGCTCGTCTCAACGTACCCGGTTCACTTTGCGATCGTCGACGCGGTGATCAGCAACCACGGCTCGGCGGGCACGAGGGCGCTGGGGCCGATTGAGACACACACTGTGATCGCCGGCACGGATCTTCTGCTCACGGAGACCGTCGCGGCCAAGAAGATGGGCGTCGATCCTGCGGCGTCGCGTGTGCTCGCCGCCGCACTGGAGCGGATTGGGTTACCGCAGCGCTCGGTCATCATCGGCGATATGACGCCGTATCCACGATGGCGAAACGTGCATCCGTTCGTCAGCGCTTCGGTGCGGCGGCGTAACCTCTGGCCGGAGGCGTCGTGGATGCTCGCGCCCCTCCTGCAGTCCGTTGACCGGGAGTTATTCCCATTCCACGACGTAACGGCCGATCGGGCCAATGCCCTGCTGGTGCGCCTGGCCGGGCAGCCTGATGCCGATCCTCTCGCTTTTTGGCTCTGCGTCGCGGGAAACGCGTTGGTGGCGACCGGTGGTCACGCGCTGCAAAGCTGGCGCATTATGGCTTCCAAGGACGCGCTGCACTGGCGCGAAGCGCCGCTGGGCATCGACCCGTTCGCATATTCGCGGACAGAGTACCTGCGCGTCCCCGATGAGGTCGTGTCGCTGCGCTCTCTGCTTCGCGATGTTCCGGCCGTCGAGGGTGAGCTTCGGTGGACCTATCTCGATGACGCCGTCGTCTTCGAGGTCTCGCGATTAATCCCCGTGCCGTTCGAGCATTTTGTAGCGCGCCTCGACGTGAGCCGCGGCATTCAGTACATGAACGACTACATTGGCGGCCGCGCCATCGTCGTCGAGCGCGATGCTCGCGGGCGCCCGATGCTGCAGGCCGAGCGCAACCTCTACTTGCCGCAACCGAACTATCTGGCACTGTCGCAGGGAAAGCCGATCGACGTTACGAAGCTGGAGGTGGTCGAATACTTGGAATCGCGCCATGCGCTGTACTGGAAAACGATCCTCAGTACGAACGGCTCCGCGCGCTACGACGACGGCATGGTGGAGCTGGAGCGCACGGCGGACGGCGAGACGCGCGCAACGATCTTTGGGCGGCAGGAGTTCACGCTCCCGCCACTGTGGAATCTGATCAATCACGAGGCGAATGCGTCGTTGAAACGGTATCTGGTCACGCAGGCGTACACTACATTTTTCGCGCGGACGTTTGCGAACTTCGAAGCTGTCGTGGAGGGGCGCGAAGTGAGGATCGGCAAACAGTGGGATCCGTTGCGAGGTGAAGAAGGGGGGGAGCCCCCGCCGTCGCTCGCCGCGGTCGGCGAAATGCTCACCAGAATTGCCGGCGTCTTGCCGCCTGACTTCGCGACCGCAGCGCGTCGGATCCTCGGCGGTGGGGTGTCTTCGGTGGCCGAAGGGGGCATCCTCGACGAAGACGGGTTCATGCACTTCAACGCGGCCGTGCAGCCGGTACAGACGGAACGGAAGGGCGTGTCGAACGGCGCGCTAGTATTCATCGCCGACCTAGTCAGGGCCGTGCAGCAGGATCTCGCGGCCATGGCATCGCCGCAGCCATGAAGCTTCTCGTCACAGGTGGGAGCGGCCTGATCGGCTCGAACGTCGTCCGCGAGGCGGTAGCCCTCGGATACGATGTTCGTGCGCTGCTTCGCCCGACCAGTTCGGCCGCAGCGATCGAGGGAATCGCGGCCGAGCGTTTTGTCGGTGATGTGCTCGACATTGGCTCGTTGCACGTCGCAGCCGCGAACTGTGATGCGATCATTCATACCGCTGCGATCTTCGCCTACGGCGGCTTCACCGGCGCGCAGCTGCATGATGTCGCCGTCATCGGCACTCGCAACGTCATCGATGCTGCAGCGGCAGCCGGCGTGCGGCGCGTAGTCGTGACTTCCTCCTCGGTCGTCTGCGGATCGAGCACCGATCCCGTGCCGCGGGATGAGACTTGCCGTGCCGACAACGGCGAGAAATCGCCGTATGTCATCGCAAAAATCGAGCAGGAAGGGGCGGCGTTCGCGCACGGCCTTGAACGGTCGGTCGAAGTCATGGCCTGTTGTCCGACATTGACGATCGGCGGTTACGATCATCGCCTCAGTCCGAGCAACGCGGTGATCGTTATGTTTCTCCGCGACGTGCTGCGCTTGACCTATCCCGGTGGATGCAACATCGCCTCGGTGAGCGACGTCGCCCGTGGCCATCTACTTCTGCTCGAGCGCGGGTCTTCGGGCCTTCGTTACATCGTCGGTGGCGAAAATCTCACATGGACTGATCTTCATCGGCGCATCGCTGCGTTGTGCGGAGTCTCCGGTCCTTACTTTGCGACGGGTCGCACCGGCGCCTATCTGGCGGCGGCGGCCAACGAGATGATCGGCCTCGTCGCGCGACGAGCGCCTCTCACCACTCGCGTGCAGGCGCGCATGGTTGGCAGGTATTACTGGTACAGCCACGCTCGCGCGGCCGCCCTCGGCTATGCTCCACGAAGCGGCGCCCAGGCATTAGCGGAAGCGATCGCGTGGCTGGTGACGAGCCCGCACATCTCGCGCGAGCTGCGCGCTACACTGACGCTTTCACGCGATGTGTATCGCGCCCGCTTGACATGAGAAATTTCGCGACCACCGCCGTCCTGAAGCATCCGGTCGAAACGGTGTGGCTCGCACTGCGCGACCATATCAACGACTTCGTGCCCCAGGTCGGGGACATCCGGAGCGTTACCACGACTAGCCGCGTCGAGACTCCCGAGGTCGTGTTGCTGGTCAACGTGTGGGAGGCGGAGCCGCAGATACCGCCCGCGGTTGCCGCGGTTTTGTCGTCGAAACTCTTCCGTTGGACGGATCACGCGCGATGGGTTGCTGCAAATCACGAATGTCACTGGGTCATTGAGCCGGCATTTGCACCGAGTCGTGTGTCCTGCGACGGCACGACGTCGTACGAGCCGGCTATCGGCGGCCGCGGTACGCGGATCACGTTTCGCGGCACGCTTGACATTAGCGTCGGCGGTGCTCTCGGCGCGCCCTTGACAGCCTTGGTCGAAGGGTTCGTGACCACTCTGATCCCGAGAAACTTCCAGAACCTCGCCGCGGCTGCCGGTTCATATCTCGGCCGGCGGTATGGGTGACGTGCTGCTGACGAGGTAGCTGTGATGGAAGCCGAGACGCGGGTCGGCAATCCAGTGCAGCGATGGCACGAATTCATGCAGGTCCGGCAGTTTCACGCGAAGCCTGACTGTAGACGAGGGATAGTCATAGACGGTGATGTGATTCAGCCCACGGTTCGCGGTGAACAGAAGCGACTGGTCGCGCGAGAGTTGGCACGCATAGACGGAATCCATAAGCGTGAATCGACTGACGCGCAACGCGCCGAGGAAGTGGCGGGCGTTGGTGAAGACGTTGCCGCGTGCGAATGAGTCGTACACCTGTGTCAGCATCTGGCGGGGATGACGCACCGCCGTCTGCAAATCCGGCTTCTCGTCGATGACCCGGTACGTAGCGAAGCTCTCGAGATCGATCATCACGATGGACTGGCTGCCACCGTTGCAGAAGATCAACTCGGAATCAGAGAGTGTGACGTCGGAATTGATGTGTGCAGGCGTTTCGCGGCCGCAGCTCCAGTGGCGCATGATCCGGCCGGACGTAGCGTCGATCTCAAACGCGTACTCCTTCAGGAACGACATCGCCCATTCGTGGTAGTCGACGTAGTCCTGCGGGCTGACGCGGAAGGAGACGGCGTAGAAGATGTCCCGCTGCGGATGGCCGACCACGTGCCAGCACGTCGTCGGCAGAACGATCGTGCGCGCTTCCCTCGTCTCCATGTCCCAAATCCCGACGTGGCGTGCCTCGCCGTCGCGGCCCATGGCCGGGTTGTCCATCGAGCCATAGCAGATGTAGCGACCAGATGCGGTGAGCTTCATAGCGTGCGGCAGCCTCACATTGTGCTGCCCGAGGCGCTCCCCCTTTGTGAGGTCGTGGAGGTTGAATTTGTAGAAATAGTCGCCGATGGCGGTGACGAAGTACTCGTCATCGAGCCAAACCAGGTGCGTACTCCCCCGCAACGAGGTGTCATTCGGCTCGAACTGCAGGGTGGAGGAACGGGCGACCTCGTCGAGATTTCGCGCGTCGTAGAACAGTAGATGCTGCCCGGCGTTGCCGAGAAATCCATGCGTGCAATTGGGATTCACAGTGACCGCGTGCCCGGCTGAGATTCCGTCGTAGTACTTGACCTTGTACGCGTATGAATTGTCTTTGGGATCGAAGAGAAAAAGGCAGACACCGGCCATCCCTTCCAGGCCATTGATGCCGTTGCCGTCGAGGGCGATGTGAAAGGCGTACGGATAGCTCTTCACGCTAGCTCACAAAGGAAGAATTGAGAACGGGACGATGACAGCGACGAGGCCAATCGAGGCACCCAGCGCGACATCACTTGGATAGTGATGACCGAGTGCAACGCGCGACCAGGCGATCAATGCGAATCCTGCGAGACATGACGCAAACATCGACGGGAACAGCGCCGAGAGAGAAGTGCCAAACAGCGCGGCGGTCATGCAGTGGCCGCTAGGGCAGGAGTAACGATCGAGCGGCTGCACCCGAGCGTTCAGCACATCTGTCGCATGACATGGTCGCACACGGCGCAAGATGTGCTTGAGGACGACGTAAACCAGGAAGCTGATGACGAGCGCGATCGCCGTGACGCGAACAAAGCGCCATCCCTTCGTGCCGCCGATCAGCGGCACGGCCACGGCGATCGCCGCGAACAACCAGCCATTGCTGAGCCAGTTGATAGTCACCGCGATGCTGCGCAGAACCGACCGCTCGTGCACCAGCCAGCGGTGCACTATTGCTCCCTCCCACCGGTCGAGTCTGTCGAACCCCATCACATTAGGTGTGACGTTCGGGTGGAAAACCCTACCCGTGTAAACGGAATCAGGGAGATCAGCGAGGAGTTCGATAAGAATACGTGCGCGCGAATACTTTCTTTCTTCCACGAGCGACGGCGAGGCAGCGAAGATTTTCGGCTGGATGCCGAACGAAGTGCCGATGGCGACGGACAGCCGCCGTACATTCTCGCGGAAGTGAGCGGGCGCCAGGCCGCGGGGATCTACCAGAACACGGAGGTGCCGCCGGCGTGGCTGGCCTACGTCTGCGTCGACAGCGCCGACGCGACGACGGCGAAGGCGAAGGAGCTCGGCGCCACGCCGACGTCCGATCCGTTCGACGTCTTCGACCTCGGGCGCATGTGCGTGATCCGCGATCCCGAAGGGGCGCATTTCGCGCTCTGGCAGCCGGGGAAACACGTCGGAACGCAGGTCGCGGGCGAGAAGGGCGCGCCGTGCTGGGTGGAGCTGCAGACGCGCCAGCGCGACAGCGCCGTCGACTTCTACACGAAGCTCTTCGGCTGGAAGACGAAGGTCAGCCCGGAGTACGTCGAGGTGCACGTGGGCGACCGCGGCGTCGGCGGGATCATGACGATGCCCGAAGGCGTGCCGGCGCAGGTTCCGGCGCACTGGATGACCTATTTCTGGGTCGACGACGTCGACGCCTCGGTGCAGAAGGCCAACGCCGCCGGCGCGACGACGTACATGCAGCCGATGGATATCCCGAACGTCGGACGGTTCGCGGTGCTCGGCGATCCGCAAGGCGCGGTGTTCGCGGTGTTCAAGGCGAATATGTGAGGATGGCGCCCCTCACCCGGCGCCTGCGGCGCCACCCTCTCCCCGCAAGCGGGGAGAGGGACAGGCGCGAAGCGCCAGGGTGAGGGGCGCACGCTTCCCGAACCTACTTCTTTCGCGAGTACGTGATCTCCATCGACTTATAGACCTTGCCGTCCGGGCCCGGTCCCCACATCTCCATCGTGTGGTGATCGGCGTCCGTGAACGTCACCTTCTCCGTGATCATGGCCGGCTTGCCGGTCATCGGATCGTCCATCGACGAGGTGAACTCGTAGGTGTTGCCGCTGCCGCCCTTGCCGCTCGACACCATCACCGCGGTGGACATGTTGTCCATCCACGTGCCGACGTACTGCTTCTTGATGTTGTCGTAGCCGGTATAGCCGATGCCCTGGAACGGCATGCCCATGAACGAGCCGGTGAACTTCTCTTCCATCCAGCGCCCGCCGAGCACCCATTGATTCATGGCCGTGCCGGTCGACTCCATCGGCGGCTGGCCCGGGGCCATCCACGACTTCACCGTCACGTCCCACGTGCCCACCATGCCGTCGAGCTTCTTGTGCGCATCGCCGGGCGTGGAGGCCTTCATCCATGCCTCCATCATCGCCTTCTGCATGTCGGCGTCGGATTTCTTTTGGTCATCCGCAAACAGCGCGCTCGTACAGAGAGCGAGCGCCAATCCAAGGGTAAGGATCTTCCGCATCGTCGTCCTCCAAACTTGTTAGGTTTGGCGGATTCTATCCCGACCGGGGACGAAGAAGAACGTGGCGAACATGAGGGCGATGATGGGGAAGATCAGCCAGCTCGCCTCGATGCCGAGCTTTCCGCCGGTGAGCCAGGCCGGTCCGTGGTAGCTGCCGGTCAAGAGGCGCGTCGGGATCGGCTCGCCGCCGTGGTTGCCGCTGTTCGGCGCGCCGAGGACGTAGAGCGCGACGTAGTCGAAGAACGTGTGGAAGCCGACGGCGAACCAGATGCTGCCGGTGCGGATCACGGTGAAGGCCATGAAGAGCCCGAGGAGGCCGACGCTGGTGAGGTCGGCGGCGTTCTCCCCCGGCTTTCCGGCGTGCATGAAGACGAAGATCGCCGTGGTCACGAACGCCGCAGCCCACGGCGTGATGGCGTCGCCGAGGAGCGAGAGCGCCGGCCCGCGGAACGTCATCTCCTCGGCCAGGCCGAGGGCGAACATCGCCGCCAGCCACGCCAGCGCGTAGGCGATGAGCTGCGTGCCGTGCATGGCGAAGGTGCCGAAGGTGAAGCCGCCGAGGGCGGCGATGACGGCGATGAGCAGCATCGGCGCGGCGATGCCGACGGCGCTGCCGGCGAGGAGCAGCGTCCCGGCGTTCCGCGCCGCGAAGCCGAGATCGCGCAGCGAGCGGCCGCCGAGCTTCATGACGATGAACGTGGCGATCAGCAATCCGGCGATCGTCGTCCCCTCGAAAAGGAGGAAGAGCGTCGGCCGCCACGTCATCTCCGGTTGGTGGATGACGTGGAGCCGCAGCAGAAGATACGCCGTGCCGCCGATGAGAAGGTCCGGCAGGATCGCCACGATGAGGAAGAGGACGAAGGCGCCGACGCGGGTGCGGAAGAATCGTTGCATGGGTGGGGTACGGGGGGAGGTGGGGGAAGGTTGCTGCCGGCTCGCGTGTCATTCCGAGCCGCAACGACGGCGAGGAACCCCCAGCCGCAGGGGACCCAGGGGGTCCCTCGCTACGCTCGGGATGACACACGGTTATTTCGCCCGGCGTTTTTTCGCGAAGCTCTCCGCCGCCAGCGCGAGCTCCTCGGCGTCGATCTTCGCCAGCTCCCGCGCGCGCTCCTCGTCGAACCCGGCGGCGCGCGCCTCCCCGTACGGCCGCGCCAGAAAGCGCGCCCGGAGCGCGGCGTCGGTATAGAGGCGCGCTAGGAAATGCTGCACGCTAGAAGGGCGCATGCCATGCGCCCCTACCGGTAGGGGCGCACGGCGTGCGCCCCCCGCGCGCCCATACCGGTAGGGGCGCACAGCGTGCGCCCCCCGCGCGCCCGCCGCACCTCGGCGAGCAGCTCCTCGAACGGCGGGTAGTTGCCGTCGCGCTCGATGATGACGGTCGTGTCGTCAAGATCGCCCAACATCTCATACAAAACGTCCGGCACGGCGTGCAGGTGATCGTCGAGAATGCGATCCCCTCCGATCACGCGTCCGCCAGCGAGATGAACCATGCCGACGTGCGCCCGTGGAAGCTCGATGGCGAAGCCGAAGTTCGCCGCGTTGGCGTGAAGGTTGTGCAGGTCGAGGAGAAGCTCGCAGCCGGTCGCGCGCGGCACAACGTCGAGCCACTCCCCCTCGGAATACGTGCTGCACGGCGGCTCGATCAGCGTGGCCACGTTCTCGAGCAGCGGCGCCGCGCCGACGGTCCGCCGCGCCGCGTCCACGTTCTCCGCGAGCGCCGCGAGCGTTTCCTCGTTGCGCGGCGGCGCGGCGAGGTGGCCGATCTCGATGCCGCCGGCGCGCACGAAGGCGAGGTGCTCCGACCACGCCTCCGGCTCCAGCCACTCCATCAGCCGCGCCAGCGATTCGAGACGATGCCGTTCCACGCCGTCGGTCGACGCCAGACCTAGCGATGTGCCGTGGACGACGATCGGCACGTGCGCGGCGAGAAAGCGGAAGGCGCGCTTCTCCGCCGGCGTGGCCGCGAAGAGCGGCTCGGCCAGCACCTCCACGACGTCGATCTCGTCCAGATGACTGAGGATCGATGCGCCGAGCTCGCGCCGCCATCCGAGGCCGACTCTCATGAGCCGCAGCCTCCGCACCCGCCGCCACAGCCGCCGCCGCAACCGCTGCCGCACGACGATCCGCAGGAGGAGCCGCACGACGATCCCCAGGCGCTCGAGGGACTCGTCGCTTTGCCGAAGACGTGCCTCGTCCAGAGAAAGTCGGCGCCGGAGAGCGCGCCGATGCCGAACACCGCCGCGAGCAGCGCCGCCTCGGCCGTGGCGCCGCCGCCGCGGAGCTGCGGCGCGCGCAGGCGCAGCGTGGCGAAGAGATTGCGGGTCTCGCTCAAATAGTTGTTGCCGCCGCGCGTCCGGCGCTGGTGGACGACTTTGTAGAGCAGCACGAAGGCGATGGCCGTCAGGATGACCAGAAAGGCGACGGGGCGTTCGCGCGACAGGCCGATCACGATTTTCACGATGGAGAAGAAGAACAGCACCGCCGCCGCGGCGAGAAAGATCCGCCAGCGCGCCTCCTTGATCGTGGCGTCGGGGAGGAGGCGCATCGCCGCGAGCGTCTCTTCGTACGTGTCGCACGAACGTTTCAAGAGCATGTCGGTGAAGAGCTCGCTCACCTTCTGCGGCGTCTTGCAGTGGTCGAGCAGCGCCTTCTCCAGCGGCTTTCGCGCCACCGTCTTCCGTCCCTCCGCCGTCGTCTCCAGCGTCGGGTCGCGCAGGACCAGGAGACCGCGGTCCACGAGCGAGATGACGGCGATGCGGATGGCCTCGCTCGCGCCGCCGCGAAGGTGCGCGATGAGGTACGGATCGTCGAAGCCGATCCGCGCCGCCGCCGCGCCGGGACCTTCGACGTTCCGCCGCGCGATCGCCGCCGCCGCGAGGACGACGATGGTCAGCACCGCGTAGAAGGCGAGGTACTGCGGCCCATACCAGTCGAAGACGTTCATAGCCGCTCGGCGCGGTCCGCCAGCGCCCGCGCCAGCTCCATCGTGCGGTAAAGCGTCTCCGCCGCCGTGCCGGCCGGCAGCGCGCGCTCTTCGCGAGCGGCGGAGAGGCGCGGCATCAGCGCCGCGAAGTCGCCGCCGGCGAGCGTCTCCAGCGCCGCTTTCGGAGAGGATGCAGGCGTTCCTTCGATCTCCAGAATCGCCGCCGCGGCGGCGCGCAGCGGTCCGGCGGCGTCGGCGACGGTGAGCGCGGCCTGTTCCTCGCGCAAGCTGCGCTCGACGTACTTCTGCCGCAGCCGCAGCGTGAGGTTCAGGAGAGCCTGGCGCACGTGGCGGGCGAGCGCGTCGCGCGGGATCGTGAGCGCCGCGAAGGGGTCGTCGCCGAAGAGGACTTTGTGCCGCCGCTTGATGTCGGCGAACTTCTGCGCGAACTCGCCCGCCGCCGCGGCGAGCTCGCTCTCGAGGAGAAACATCGCGTCGAGCCGAATCGCCGCCTGCGCCACGCGGAAGTCGTCGCGGATCGCGTCAGCGTTCGCGCGGTCGAACCGCGCCAGCACCACGATGACGTTGACATCCGAGGTCGGCCGCAACCTCCCCTCGGCCGCCGAGCCGTAGAGGACGATCGCGCGCAGGTCGCCGCCGAAGACCCGCTTCGCGGCGTCGACGAAGGTGTTCAGTGGTTCGATGATGGAAAGATAGCAGAGGTGGGGTGTCATTCCGAGCGCAGCGAGGAACCCCCTACCGCAGGGGGTCCCTCGCTTCGCTCGGGATGACACCCATACAATCTCCCGCTCATGAAGACGCGACTTGTGATCTTTCTCCTCGCCGCCCTCGCCCTCGCCGCGAAAAAGCCCGACGCGAAGCCGCCGTTCAGCGTCGTCGAGGCCACCATCCCCGAGATGCAGGCCGCCCTGCGCGAGGGGCGCGTCACCTCGCGCGAGCTCGTGCAGCAGTCGCTCGCGCGCATCGCCACCTACGAGGACAAGCTTCACGCCGCCATCACCGTCAATCCGAACGCCCTCAAAGAAGCCGGCGAGCGCGACGCCGAGCGCAAGGCCGGCAAGGTCCGCGGGCCGCTGCACGGCATCCCCATCGCAATCAAGGACAACATCCACACCACCGACATGCCCACCACCGGCGGTGCGCTCGCCTTCGCCGAGCTCGTGCCGCCGTACGAGGCGACGCTCACGAAAAACCTCCGCGAGGCCGGCGCCATCATCATCGCCAAGACCCAGATGACCGAGCTCGCCAACTGGGTGGCCGGCAATCCGCCGATGCCGACGAACTACAACGCCATCAACGGCTACGGATTCAATCCGTACGATCCGCGACGCGACCCGCGCGAAGCCACCGCCGACGGCCGCCCGGCCCTCGCCACCGGCGGCTCGAGCTCCGGCACCGGTACCGCCGCCAGCTTCTGGGCCGCGAACGTCGGCACCGAGACCTCCGGGTCGATCCTCAGCCCCTCGAACCAGAACATGCTCGCCGGCATCAAGCCGACCGTCGGCCGCGTCAGCCGCTACGGCGTCATCCCCATCACCGCCGATCAGGACACGCCCGGCCCGATGGCCCGCACCGTCACCGACGCCGCCATCATGCTGGGCGCGCTCGAAGCCGGCAATCCCGATCCGAACGATCCGGCCACCAAGACCTGCACGCCGGTGCGCGACTACACGCAGTTCCTCAAGAGCGACGGCCTCAAAGGCGCGCGCATCGGCATCCCGCGCGCGAACTACTATGACAAGACCACGCCGCCCGGCGCCACGCGGCCGCGCGGCGGTCTCAGCGACGAAGCGCTCAAGGCCATGAACGACGCCATCGCCGTGCTCAAGGAACAGGGCGCCGTCATCGTCGATCCCGCCGACATCCCCAGCGTCGTCGACAAAGATCCGCAGAATAACCTCCTCCTCTTCGGCACCTGCACCGACATGGACGACGTCAAGGGCCGCAAGTGCTCGATCGATCTCGCCTACGGCATGGAGCGCGACTTCAACGCCTGGCTCAAATCGCTCGGCGACCGCGCGCCGGTGAAGTCGCTCCAGGAGCTGCGCGACTGGAACAACAAGCACCAGAAGATGGGGGCGATCAAGTATGGGCAGTCGCTCCTCGACATCAGCGACGCCATGGACCTCGAGCTTTTCAAGGCCCGCTACGAGGCCGACCGCGCGCGCGACGTCTACCTCACCGCGACGCACGGCATCGATGAGGTGATGAAGGCGCAGAACCTCGACGCGCTGCTCTTTCCCGGCGGCGGAGGGGCGAACGTGGCCGCGCGCCCCGGCTATCCGACGGTGATCGTGCCGTGGGCGATGGTGCCGAACGCGCCGACGCCGCCGTTCCCCGACACGTTCAAGGCGAAGCCGCAGCCGCTCGGCGTCAGCTTCACCGGCATGGCCTGCAGCGAGCCGGCGCTGCTGCGCCTCGCCTACGCGTTCGAGCAAGCGACGAAGAAGCGCGTGCCGCCGCCGCTGCCATGAAGGTCGCGCTGCTCGTCGATCGGGAGCAGCGCGTCGACGGCGATCCGTCGCTCATGTCGACGGCCGCGCTGCGCCACGCGCCGATGGAGTTCTACATCGGCAAGGCGCTGCGCGCGCTGAAGCACGACGTCGTGGTGATCCGGTTCCTCTCCGGCAAGCAGCTCCTCCGCGACCTCGGCCGCGCCGCGCCCGACGTCGTCTTCAACGCCACCGAGCACGTCGACGGCCGCCGCGTTGCCGACATCTACATCCCGGCGTTTCTGGAGCTGCTGCGCCTGCCGTACACCGGCGCCACCGCGGCCTGCCTCATGCGCACGCGCGACAAGGCCTTCAGCAAGCAGCTCGCGGCGGCGGCGGGCGTGCGCGTGCCGCGCTTCGCGCTCGTTCCAATCGATGCGCAGCCGCCGCGCGATGTGCCATTCCCCGCGGTCGTCAAGCCGGTCTCGCGCGACTCCTCGGAAGGGATCACCGCGCGCTCCTTCGTCGCCACACCCGCGGAAATGGCGCGGCAGATCGACGTCGTCCACCGCCGCTTCCGCGACGCCGCGATCGTCGAGGAGTTCATCGAAGGGAAAGACGTCTACGTCATGGCCACCGAGGGGCGGACGCTGCGGATTCGCGCGCCGCATCAGCTCTGCACCAACGCCGCGGGCGCGCGCTCCATGGCCACGTTTCATGTCAAGCACGATCGCGAGTATCGGAAGAAGTGGGGCGTCGAGGCTGGTCCCGCCGAGCTCGACGCCAAGGTGCGGCGCGAGATCGCGCGCGCCGTGCGCCGCCTCTGGCCCGTCCTGCAGATGCGCGACTACGCGCGCTTCGACTTCCGCGTCACGCCGGGACAGGAGGCCTATTTCATCGAGGCCAACGCGAACCCCGGCTTCTCGCCCGCGTCGCGCAACGACAATTGGAAGTGGAGCGAGTATCTGGCGGCGATGAAGACCGTCATCGCCAACGCGCTGCACCGCTGATACCCTACCCTCATCCGAAAACTCATCGGCTTCGCGATCGTGCTGATTGTGGAGTGCGGCGGCCATGCCGCCGCTGTGACATCCACACCGGTCGGCCTCCCTCTAGTCACGCAGTTCACCACCGACGACTTCCACAGCGGCGCCGAGACGTTCTCGGCGACGCAGGACACGAGCGGCCGCATGGTCTTCGGCAACCTCGGCGGGGTGCTGATCTACGACGGCGCGTGGTGGACGCGCATCAACCTGCCGAACGACTCCGCCGTCTTCGCCGTCGCGGCGGGGGAGGGCGGCCGGGTGGGCGTGGGGGGCGTGGACGACTTCGGCGTCGTCGAGCGCGGCGCCTACCGCTCGCTCGCCGCGCAGCTTCCGCCCGCCGTGCGCGCGAGCCTCGGCGAGGTCTACGGCGTCTCTTCGCGCGGCCGCGGCTTCCTCTTCGCCTCCGACCGCTATCTCATCGAATGGGACAGCAGCGCGCCGCGCATCGTCGAGCAATACGCGCCCGCGCGGCGGCGGCTCGTGCGCGTCGGCGACGCGGTCTACATCGTCGCGCCCGATCACATCGAGCGCCTCGGCGGGCCGAAGCTCTTCGAAGACCGCACGATCGGCACTCTCCTGCCGAACGGCGTCGTGGCCATCGACGGCGAAGGGCTCTTCACGCTCGACGGCAAGCCGTTTGCGCCCGCGGCCTCGGCGTGGCTGAAGCCGCGCCGCGTCGTCGCCGGCGCGATGCTGGCGCAGGGCCGCGTGGCCATCGGCACGCGCGACGACGGCGTCCTCATCGTCGACGGCGACGGCAACGTCGAGCAGCGGCTGGCTGCCGCTGCAGGCCTCGATGACACGACGCTTCTCTCGCTCTTCACCGACAGCGCAGGCGCACTCTGGATCACGTCGTTCACCGGGATGGCCCGCGTCGAGCTGGCCCTGCCGCTGACGCGCATCGACGCACGCCTCGGGCTCAAAGGCACGGCCTCCGCCGTCGCCGCCGCGGGCGGCCGCACGTACGTCGGCACGTCGAAGGGGCTCTTCCTCCTCGGGCGCGGAGAGACGATCGACGAGGCGCACATGATCGCGCGTCCCGTCGCCGGCGTGCCGCAGGTCTGGGGACTCGCCGCGGTTGGCGACGAGGTGCTCGCGGGAACGTCGACCGGCGTCTATTCGATCCGCGGCGACGCGCCGGCGGTGCGCGTCCCCGGCACGGAGACGCTCGTCGCCTACGCGCTGCTGCCGTCGAAGCGCGATCCGTCGCGGATGTGGATCGCCGCGCGCAGCGGCACCGGCATCTTGCGCCGCGACGGCGGTGCGTGGCGCTTCGATCACCTCGTCTCCGGCTCGCCCGGCTACACGCGCGACCTCGTCGAGCGCGGCGACGGCCTCTGGTGCGGCACAATCTTCGACGGCCCGTACCGCATCGGCGCCGGCGAGCGCGTCACGCGCTACGGCGGCGGCGAGACGTTCGTCACCGAGATTGCCGGGCGGCTCGTCTTCGTGCAGGGGAACGCCATCAAGTCGCTCGCCGGCGGCCGTGTCGCCCCCGATCCGCTCCTCGGCGGCATCCGCGGCCTCAGCTTCTTCCGGATCGCCGAGGACAAACACGGCGACGTCTGGCTCAACACCCAGCCGCCGTCGCGCATCCGCAAGCGCGGCGACGGCACGTACGACCTCGCGCCGCAACCGCTCGCCGCCGCGAGTGCCGGCGGCGTCCACCATCTCAGCGTCGACGACGGCGGCGCGCTTTGGATCGGCGCGGACCGCAGCCTCATTCGCTACGATCCGTCTTTGTCGCCGCCGCAGCCGGCGCCGGAGATCCGCGGCGTCGCCGGCGGCGCGCGGTTGCCGTATGCGCTGCGCCGATTGCGCGTCGAGCTTGCGCCGCTGTCGTATCAGCCGGGACTGGCGTTTCAGTCGCGCCTCGACCCGATCGACAGCGGCTGGGGCGCCTGGAGCGCGCAGCCGTTCATCGACTTCACCACGCTCGACGCGGGCAGCTATGCGCTGCACGTGCGCACGCGCGGCGCGAGCGGCGTCGTCAGCAGCGAGGCCGTGTGGCGCTTCGAGGTGCTGCCGCCGTGGTACCGCACGGCGTGGGCGTGGGCGTTGTGGTGGCTCGCCGCGGCGTCGCTCGTGCTGCTCATCGTGCGCGCGCGGACGCACGCGCTGCATCGGCAGGCCGAGGCGCTGCGGGCGCTCGTCGCGGAGCAGACGAGGGCGCTGGAGCGGCTGACGCTCGAGGACGAGCTCACCGGCATCGCCAACCGCCGCGCCTTCGACGCGGCGCTCCAGTCGGAGTGGGAGCGCGCCGCGCGCCGCGGCGACACGCTCACCGTCATCATGATCGACCTCGACTTCTTCAAGGATCTCAACGATGCCGCGGGCCATCAGGCCGGCGACCAATGTCTGCGCGCCACGGGCGGGTTGCTCGCCGAGCACGTGCGCGGCGCGGGCGACGTCGTGGCGCGCTACGGCGGCGAGGAGTTCGCGGTGCTGCTGCCGGCGGCGTCAGCGGAGGCTGCGGCCGCAGTCGCGGAGCGGCTGCGCGAGGCCATCGAGCAAACATGCCCCGTCACGGCGAGCTTCGGCGTGGCGGCAGTCGTGCCGGTGCGGGGCGACGATCCGCGCGAGCTCATCGCGCGCTCGGACCGGGCGTTGTACGCGGCCAAGCGCGCGGGGCGGAATCGGGTTTGTGTCGATGACAGTCCCCTCTCCCCGCCGCGCGGGGAGAGGGTGGCGCGAAGCGCCGGGTGAGGGGTGAGAGATGGGACGCATGCGCCCTTCATCTACCGCGCGGCGCTCTGAGTCGTCCTCGCGGCTTTGCGGATGAACGCCGACGTCGCCAGCCACGACTTCTCGGGGTAATACGCGAAGACCGCCGTACCGCCGCGCACCGTGTCGATGATCTTGTGCGCGATCTCCGGGCGCACGGCCGGGCATCCCCAACTGCGCCCGAGGCGGCCCAGGATCTTGATCGCGGTCTCGCTGACGTAGGAGGCGCCGTGCATCACGATGGCCCGGTCCCAGGCCATGTCGTTGATCCCTTCCTCGAGACCTTTGAGGCGCAGCGAATAGCCGTTGCCGCCGATGTACGGATCGGCCGTGACGAAGAGACCGAGCGACGAGGCCAGGCTGCCGGTGCTGTTGGAGAAAAAGCTCGGCACGTTGCCGCCGCTGTTCTTGCCGTGCGCGACGAGCTCGCGGAAGAGCAGCTTGCGCGTGGCCAGGTTGAAGACGAAGAGGCGCGGCTGCGTCGACGGCAGCGAGTAATCGATCACCGTCAGCAGATCCTCGCGCTGCACGAGACCCTTTTGCGCCGCGGTGTGCGCCGCCTGCAGCGCCATCTTCAGCACCTCGGAGCGGAGCTCGGGCGCTTGGCGGAGGAGCGACTTGACCAGACCCTCGGACGTCGGCTCGGCCGCGTGCATGCCGGGCGCGGCCGTGAATGCGAGGACAATGGCGATGCCGGAGACGAAGAAGCGTTTGATCGGAACCATGGGACGACCGCGATGATAGCAAAAGAGACTGGGGCTCACATTCCCGCCGGACGCGGCCGCTGGGTGCTCGCAGCCACGATCCTCGGCTCGGCGATGGCCTTCATCGACGGCAGCGCCGTCAACGTGGCGCTGCCGGTGCTGCAGACTTCCCTCGGCACCGGTGTCAGCGAAGCGCAGTGGGTCGTCGACGCATACCTGCTCGTCTTGTCGTCGCTGATGCTCGCGGGCGGCGCGCTCGGCGACCGCTTCGGCCGCGTGCGCATCTTCGCCATCGGCGTGGCGCTCTTCGCCGCGGCGTCGATCTGGTGCGGCGCCGCGCCGAATGCCGCGCATCTGATTGCCGCGCGGGCACTGCAGGGGGCGGGGGCGGCGCTGCTCGTGCCGGGGAGCCTGGCCATCATCACCGCGGCGTTTCCGCGCGAGCGCCGCGGCCGCGCCATCGGCACGTGGTCGGCCATGACGTCGCTCGCCGTGATCGCCGGCCCGCTCCTCGGCGGGTGGCTGGTGGAGACGCTCTCGTGGCGCGCGGTGTTCTACATCAACGTGCCGATCGCCGCGGCGACGCTCGTCGCCGTCTGGCTCCGCGTGCCGCGCTTCAAACCGGAATTGACCGGCGCGATCGACTGGATCGGCACCGCCCTCATCACGCTCTCGCTCGGCGCGACGACCTTTGCGCTCATCGAAGGTCCGGGGCGCGGCTGGCGCGATGCGATTGTCGTCGCCGCCGCGGTGATCGGCGTGGCCGCCTTCGCGGTGTTCCTCCTCGTCGAGCGCCGCGCGCGCAATCCGATCGTGCCGCTCTCGCTCTTTCGCTCGCGCAGCTTCACCGGCGCGAACATCCTCACGCTCCTGCTCTACGCCGCGCTTTCCGGCGCGCTGTTTCTCCTGCCGTTCAACCTCATTCAGGTGCAGCACGACACGCCGGCGCAGGCGGGGGCGGCGTTCCTGCCGTTCGTCGTGACGATGTCGCTGCTGTCGCGCTGGACCGGCGCGCTGGCCGACCGCATCGGGCCGCGCCTGCCGCTCATCGTCGGCCCGATCCTCGCCGGCGCCGGCTTCGCGCTCCTGGCGCTGCCGTCGATCGGCGGCTCGTATTGGACGACGTTCTTTCCCGGCATCGCCACGCTCGGCATCGGGATGGCCATCACCGTGGCACCGCTGACGACGACGGTGATGACGTCGATCGACGACGAGCGCCACGCCGGCGCCGCCTCGGGGATCAACAACACGATCGCGCGCGTGGCCGGCCTCCTGGCCATCGCCATCTTCGGCGCCGTGGCCGTGACGCTCTTCGCGCGCGAGCTCGACCGCCGTCTCGCCTTCGCTTCGCCCGAGGTGCGTCAAGCGATGCGCCGGCAAAGCCTGAAGCTCGCCGCCGCCGCGCCGCCGAAGGCGCTGGATAAGACCACGCGCCAGCGCATCGCCGCCACCGTCGACGCCGCGTTCGTCCACGCCTTCCGCATCGACATGCTCGCCGCCGCCGCGATCGCCGCCGCCAGCGCGGGCGGGGCGGTGGTGATTCGAAGGCGCAGATGATGTGGAGTGCGGCCGCCGCACTCCACAATGTCTGCGTCAGCGCCCTGCCCCCTTCTTTGCATGTACCGCCTCGCTCTTTGCCTCCTCGTCGCCTCCGCCGCGGCCGCGCAGGAGTCGCCGCTCTTCCCTCGCCTGAGCGCCACGGCCGGCCGCTACGGCGGCCACTTCACGACCGACGTCCGCCTCGATCCTGACGCGACGGGCGAGGGGACGCGCATCGGCTTCGAGCGCGACCTCGGCCTCGAGCCTGACGAGAGCCTGCAGCGCTTCGCCCTCGAATGGTTCCCCGCCGCGCGGCACGAGCTGGCCGGCTCCTACTTCGCGTCATCGCGCAGCGGCTTTCAGCAAATCAACCGCGAGTTCGTCTTCCGCAACAACACCTATCCGGTGGACGCGCTCGTCACCACCGGCTTCGACCTCAAGTACTGGAGCGCGACATACACGTATTGGGCGCGGCGCTCCGCGCGCGACGGCTTCGGCGTCACCCTCGGCGCGGCGGGGCTGTCGCTCGACGCGAACGTCATCGCGCAGCGCCCCGACTTCACCGTCACGGCCAGCCAGAGCGCGAGCACCGACGTGCCGGTCGCGCTCGCGGGCGTGCAGGGGCGCGTGGCGCTGAGCGGCCGCGTCCTCGCCGGCGCCGCCGTCTCCACGCTGCCGCGCGTCACCATCAGCGGCTACACCGGCCGCGCTCTCACCGGCAACGCGCAACTCGAATACCGCGCACTGCGCTGGCTCGGCGTCGGCGCCGCGTACAACTACTTCCGATTGAACGTCGACGTGGCCCGCACCGATCTGCGCGGCTCCATCGACATGACCATGCGCGGGCCCGAGTGGTTCGTGCGATTGGCGTTTTGACGGAGCTCAACGAGGGCTGTTCGATCCTCGGAGAATCGTCCCCTTCGCGATGGGCATGGGATTTCGGGCATTATCGATGACTTAACGTCGCCGGGGTTACGGACAGAAGTCGTTATCTCCAGAGCGTCGCCGACGGCGTCCACGTCTCCACGTCGACGCCGAGAAGGCGGGCGCGCTCGATGGCGAAGCGCCACGGCTCGACGGCGTTCGGCGTCTGCGCGAGCTTGGCGATCGACAGCGCCGCGGCGAGGTGGCGGCCGAGCCAGATGCGCCAGCTGTCGCGGCCGAGCCAGCGGAGGACCTGCTCCGTCTCCGGCGGATCGACGCCCCAGGAGAGCAACCCGCTGTCGTCGAAGCCGGCGCTGAACGGCACGCCGTGCGCGTCGCAGCCGGCCAGCTCGCGGCGCAGCGCGTCGGCCACGTCGACGAGGCGCTCGCGCGTCGTGAAGTAGGCCACCATCTTGTCCGGCCGCAGCAGTCCGATGGCGCTGTCGCCGATCTTGAAGTACGTGCCGGGAAACGTCGCGAAGACACGCGCGGCGGCCTCGAAGACCTCGCGGATCCGCTCCGGACGCGGGCTGATGTAGAGCTTGTAGATCCAGCTGCCGCGGAGTCTCCGCGCCCGGGCCTTCGCGTACCAGCGCAGCCACCCCTGCCCGCCCTGCGGCGGGTGCCAATGGCGCTCGAGGAGCGCGCGCAACGCGCCGCGGTCGGCGCCGACGTGCGCAAGCACCGCCTCGGGCGTCGCGAAGCGCGTTCTCCAGAACGGCGTGAGCGGGATGCGGTTGTAGTGGTACAGCGCGGCCGACAGCCGCTGCGGCTCGTTCGTCTGCAGGTCCTCTGCGTACAGCAAGGCCTGGCGAGACAGGCGCGCGGGGTGGTCGCGCGGCGCCGGCGCAGCGGCGGGAGGAGCGAGGAGCGGGAGCGCGTCGGCGCCGAAGACGAAGCCGCCGTGGCCTTCCACTTCGAGGATCCCGTCGAGGACGAGATCGACGGCGCCGGCGGCCGCGCGCGCGGTCAGCGGCGACGGCTTCGCCAGCTTGCGGAACAGCGTGGCCGTCTGCCGCGACACCGACTTCAGGTTCGTCAGCAGCGGCGGCCTGGGGATGAAGAGCCCGTAAAAATCAGGATCGTCTTTCAGTTCGAGAAACGCCTCGCGCTGCTCGGCGCTGAGATCGCGAAGCCGTTTGAGCTCGATGTGCGGGCTGGCGCGGTATCGCATCAGCGCCTCGGTGGATGCGCCCGAAACCGGCCGATGCGGAGGTGCCAGAGGTGGCGCGTTCGTCCCTCGAATCCCCGGCGGCCGTGAAGAAATCGGGCGTTGTCGATGACGGCGAGGTCGCCGCGGCGCCAGCGATGAAGGATGTGCAGCGACGGATCGGCGGCGACGTCGGCGACGCGGCGCAGCAGCCGCTTCGCGGCGCGGTCGGGGCCGACCGGCAGCGCGTACGGCACCTTCGTCCCCACCGGCGGGATGGGGACGAGGGCGAGGACGTCGCCCACGCCCTTGACGGTCGTCAGGAGGAGCCGGTCCGTCGTCACGTGGGTCGTCGGCGACTTCGTGGCATAGCGCGTGGTGCGCAACGCGGCGCGGTCGGCTTCGCGAAGCCGGGCGACGATCTCTTTCATCGATACGAGATAAAACTCGCCGCCGTCCCGGCTCGCGCCGTCGCAGTAGAGGAGAACGTAGCGCGGCGGCACGAGCTCGTAGGCAGCCTCGCAGTGCGCGGGGAGAGCATGCTTGCCGAGGGCGTTGGAGCGCCGGGCACGCGACGGGACGTAGGCGATGCTCAGGATGCGGTAACTGGGATCCCAAAGATCGCCGAATCGCATGCCCAGCGACACGAACTGCCGCTCCGTCAGGCCGTCGGTGTGCACGAAGGCGTAGCCGTTCTCGCGCACGGCGTCGGTCAGAAAGGGGCCGAGAGTGCGCAGATTCATTCGAAGAACGGCATGCGCGCGTTCTCGGGCGACGCCAGATCGGCGACGAGAACGGCCACGCCGAGATCTCCTTTCAGCAGCGAGCGCGATCCGGTTTGCGATGCCGCGCCCGCCGCGTGATTGGCCAGTTGCCGTGCGCGGCCCAACCACTCCGCCGCGCCGGTGTGCCGGTAGAGACTGAGGAGCGCGTAGGCGCGGCCGGCCGTGCCGCAGCAGAGCGTGGCGTTGAAGCGCGGCTCGTCCCAGGTGTTCCATGCGCACAGTTCGGCGAGCTCGAGCCATTGCGCCGAGCCGAAAACACGGTGGGCGAGGGTAAAGAGGAACAGCAAGCCCGCGCTGCCGTTGCACCAGCCGGCGATGAGGTTTTGTTCGGAATGGCCGAGGCGATTCGGCCAGAAGACGCCGCGGCCTTTCGGCTGTTTCAGCGCGGCGAGCTGCTCGAGTCGATCGAGAAGACGCGGCGGCAGCGCGTCACCCGATGTAGCGCACCATCGCAACGCTGCGTAGATCAAGCCGGCCCAGCCGTGGGCGATGCCGAGGTACGTGCCGGGGCGGGCCTGGGCGAGCGGGGCAGCAGCGTCGAGCTCCCGCCAGATCGCCAGCATCGTGTTCGCGCCGAACGTCCGCAATGCCTTGGCGTTGCCGGGAGCCGATTCGAGGAGCAGCGCCGCCGCGAGCAGGCTTCCGGAGCGGCCGAGCGTGACGTCGAGCTGCGTTGCGTTCTTGTCCGAGGCGGCCAGGAACGCGGCCACCGCGCGGGCATGTGTGGCGTGGTCCGCGTGTGCGGCGGCGATCAACGCCGCGGCCGCGTGCGCCCCCGGCTCGTTGTGGTACGGCGTGACGTCGCTGGCGAGGCCGTTCTCCGTGCGCCACGCGTCCGAGTTGCCGGCGAGAGCGACGGCGCGCGATGCCCAGATGTCCGCCAGCGCCAGCAGCGCCGGATCGCTGCGCGCCTCGGCGATGCGCAGCAGGGCCACGGCAGCGCCGGCGCAGCCGTGGTGAATCGACGCGGCCGGCGGCGGAAAGCCTCTCTTGAAGAGATCGCCGCCGCGCGCCAGCGACTGCAGCGTCGTCTCGACGAGCGCGTTCGCCTCGGCCGAAACCGACGCGCTCAGCGCCTCGCGCGCGGCCGCGTCGCGAACCGTGGCCAGCGCGGCGGCGAATTCCGCCATCGAGCCGTAGCGCCGCGCCGGATCTTTCTCCAGCGCGCGAAAGAGGACGCGCTCGACCTCCGGCCACGGCGCGATGCCGCGCGCGGCGAACGGCAGCGGCGGATCTTCCAGGGCCTGGCGCTCCATCTCGTCGCGCTCGAACCGGAACTCGAGGTAATGATGGCCGGCGATCAGAAGGTACAGCAGCGCCGCGACGCCGTACTGTTCGCCGGCGGCGGACGACGGCATGCCGGTGCCGTCGCGCAGCCCGGCGAAGAATTCGGGCTCGTAGAAAAAGTGGATGCCGGCGCGGCGCGCCGTTCGCCGGCGGCGCAGGAATCGCGAATAGCCGAAATCGATGATCGTCACGCCCTCGCCGGCCAGCACGTTGCGCGGATGGATGTCGCCGTGCAGCACGCCCCGGGCGTGCAGGGCCGCGTACGCCGCGGCGATCGAGCTGCCCAACGCGATGAGCGACACGCGGTCGTGGGACGCTCTCGCGGCGGCGACGGCGGCGTCGACGCCGTCGATCCACTCGACGACGACGTACGGCGTCCCCTCGTGCACGCCGGCATCGATCGGCCGCGGCGCGATGCCGCTGCCGTCGAGGTGCCGAAGCACGGCAAGCTCGTTTCTGAGCACCGACTTGATGTCCGCGGTGGCCCCTCTGGCGATCTTCAGCGCCGCCACGCGATCGCCGCGGCGCACCTGATAGATCTCCGTGTCTTCCACGAAGCTGACGCAGCGGACGACCTCCCATTCCGCGACGGCGGCGCCGCTGTCGAGGCGCGGGCGCAGCGCGTTCTGCTCCACGGAGCCTGCTTGCACGAGGACGTTGTCCTCCACGAACTTGGCGAGAGGGTGCAGCAACTCGTCGAGGCGCGCCCGCGGGTCGGCGCCGAGCGTCCGGCTGTTCTCGATGACCGCGCTGACGATCGTCCGAGGCTCGCGGAAGAGCGCCAGCAGCGCGGCCGTACCGCCGTCGATCACCTTCGAGCGCGCCCGCCGCCGGCGATGGGCGAGGGTGAAATCGCCGTCGTCGAAGGCGATTTTGCTGCGCAGCTTTGCGTCGAGCTCCGCGCAGGGGATGAGGAGCACGTCCTCCTGCAGGACGAACGGTTTGGTGACGTCGATCTCCGCGCGATTCATCGGAAGAGAGGTGTCCGGCCCACCCGGCTGCTACTGAATGTCGCGGAGCTGTTCGTCGAGCTGTCTGCCGAGCTGCGCAATCGCCGCGGCGCCGAAACCGGCGGCGCGATAGCTCTTTTTCGAGCCCTTCTTCGAGGGTGCCTTCTTCGACGGCTTCTTGGCCGGTGCCTTCTTGGCCGGGCTCTTCTTCGTCGGTTTTCTGTAGATCTCCTCGCCGCCGCACGACATGTCCTGACATGTATTGCTGCCGTCCATGTCCGCATAGCCGCCGTAGTCCTGATATCCCATGACGTACCCGCGAGTGTTGCCCGGCGGCGGCATCATCGCGGGAATGATGTTGATCCCCAGGTCTCTGATCTTGAGCATCGCTCCTCCTCTCTCTCTGCTTGTTGTGGATGGACCGGAACCCTCGCTAAAGGTGTGACGGAGACGGCGGAAATACTACTCCTTCGTGCCGCTCACATCGATGTGCGATCATCAAAAAGAAATGACAGCGTGGGCCCGCCGCCTGGCCGACGTCGACGACGCCATTCCGATCGGCGTTCACGCGAACGCCGTGCGGTGGGTGCGGTTGCCGGAGAGGCCGTCGCCGCATCGCTTCGTCGATTGCGGGATTCCTCGAGGAATCGAGCGTCCGTCGTATCTCTTCAGCGACCGCGTGCTGCTCCGAAGAGCCGTCGCTGCGCAGCCGTCGCGCGATGTGACCGCCGGCGTGATTGCCCACATCTCGCGCAGCGGCTCGACGATGCTGGCGGCGTGCATGAAAGAGGTTCGCGACGTGGTCGTGCTCGCCGAGGCGCCGATCGTGACCGACTTGCTCGATCGCGACGGCCGCAACGATCCGCCGCTGCGCGGCGTGATGGCGCTGTACGCGCAGCGTTTCGGCGTCAGCCGCGTGGTGGTGAAGCTGCTGAGCAAGCAGACCAAGGACCTCGACCGGTTCCGACGCCGCACCGGCTATCCGCCCGCCGTGGTGCTGTTCCGCCATCCCGTGGAGGTGGCCGTCTCGAACTTGCTGCGGCCGTCGCTGTTGGACGTGAAGCGGAATCCCGAGGCTGCGGCGCGCGATTTCGGCGGCAGAGCGGCGGCGATCCGGCGCATGAGCCGCGAGCGATTCTGCGCCTGGATCATCACCGGATATCTGCGGAGGCTGGCCGCCGGGCCGGTGCGCAAGTCGACGGCGATGGTCGACTACGCGCACCTCGACCTGGAGATGATTTGTCGTCTCACGGAGTCGTTTCTCGGTCCGATCACGCCGTCGGAACGCGCCGGGATCGCTGCCGCCTTGCGCTTCCACGCAAAACGGCCCTCGCGGCGATTCCGTCCGGACTCGGCGGTCAAACAGAGACAGGCGACGCCGCGCCTGCGCACTGCGCTCGCGGAAGCGACGGCGTTGTACGAGGCGCTCGCCGCGCGTCACGGTTTCGGGAAGTGAGCGATCCAGACGTCTCCCTGTTCCAGCATCTGGCGGGCGTAGAGGGTCTTGCCGTCGGCCGACAAGTGGCAATGGCCCAAGATCGTTCCGCGCGGCAGCGTCCACGCCGTCGTCGTCACCTGGTGGTTGTCGAGATCGACGAGCTGGACGCCCTTCTGATCGAAATAGACGACGTGGTGTCCATCCGGAAGCCACTGCGGATTCCTGCCCGAATCGGAGAGTTTTTCGGCCCGGCGCGAATCGAAGGAGTAAAGGACGAGCCCCTTGTACCCTGGAATCTCACCGGCGATTCGCCGGCCGTCCGCGGACCACTTCTGATTCGCAATGGTCTGGCCGAAGAGCTCCACGCGTTGCCCAGCCGGACGATCGAGGTGGACGAGCACCGACCCCCGATCCGACTGGGCGACGAGCGTGCGCCCGTCCGGCGATGCGTTTGGCATGAAGAGCGCCCCGAAGCGCTGGTAGTCGTCCGCGGTGGTGAGGTCCGTCAAGGCGCTGCCGTCCGCGTTGATGCTCCAGAGGTGGTATCCACCTTCCCGGTTCGAGAAGAAGTACAACGTCTTCCCGTTGGGCGACCACGTCACGCCCCGATCCTTGGCCGCATCGTTCGTCAGTTGGCGGAGCTGCGCGCCGCGCATGTCGGTCACGAATAGATCTTCCTGATTGCCCGAGGTCGAGAATGCGATGAGCTTGCCGTCCGGGGAAGGCTCGTACGACTCGATCTCATGCGAGTCCGCGAACACCGCCACCGGATCGCCGGTCTTGCCGCTGCTTGGATCGAACGGGAACGCCAGCAGCCGGTCCGTCCGCGCCAAAGCCATGTAGACGAGATCGCCCTGTTCGGAAAACGCGAAATGGCCGCCGAAGGAGGTCGGTAGCGAGACCGGCTCCATCTCCGCATCGTTCAACGGCCGTCCGGTCGTTTCGTCGACGGCGATCCGCCAGAGGTTCAGCGTCCCGTCGCGGTCGCTGCCGAAGTAGAGGTACCGGCCATCGGGCGACCAAACCGGGTTCCAGTGGAGCGAGGAATCGGACGTGATTCGCACGAGCGTCGATTTCGGCTGCGGCGCATCGGGATCAATCGTCCAGATGGTGCGATGCGCGGTCGAGGAGACGCCCCAATACGCGATGCGTTTTCCGTGCGGCGACCAACTCGGCTGCAGGGCGTCCCCTTCCCCTTGCTGCGGGCTCACGAGCAGACGCTTCGCTCCCGTGTGCGTGTCGACAATCCACAGCGAGCCCACGGGGCCGTGAAATTGCGGACGGATGTTGACCCCGATCGTCGAGACGACGATGCGCTTCCCATCCGGCGACCACGAGGGGTGGTGCCCGAAGTCGGTGAGGCGGCGGACGGACTCGCCCGTCACGCCCATGACGAAGACGCCGCCGCCGTCGCGCTCCGAGCGGAAGGCGATCTGCGACCCGTCCGGCGAGAACGCCGGCTCGGTATCGTTCGCCGGCGAGTCGCTGGTGATGTTCGTGGCCACGCGGCCGTCCACGCGCTGCACGTAGATGTCTTCGTTGCCCGACTGCGCGCTGACAAACGCGAACATCTTCCCGTCGGGTGAGAGCGTCGGGAACTTCGTCAGACCGTCGCGGAACGTCAGTTGTTTGTACGTGCGCGCCGGCGCGGCCGCGATGCTCCCGGTCCGCGTGTGGTACAGGGTGAAGCCGACCGTGCCCAGGGCCACGAGCACCGCCGCCGCCAGCAGGAATCGTTGCGGCAGATTCTTCCTCACCCGCGGCTGCGGCGCCGGCGAGATGCCGGAGCGGGTATGGTCGAACTCCGGCAGCAGCATCCGCAACTGGAAGGCGAGGTCGCGCGCGGCCTGGAAGCGCTCGCGCGGGTTCTTCTCCATGCAGTGATGCACGATGGCGTCCAGCGCCGGCGGCGCGTTCGGCATCAGCGCCGAGAGCGGCGTCGGCTCGTCGTTGAGGATGGCGGTCATCGTCTCCACCGCCGACTCCCGGTCGAAGGCGCGTTTGCCGGAGGCCATTTCGTACAGCACCGCGCCGAGCGAGAAGATGTCGGTGCGGTGGTCGAGGGGCTTGGCGCGCACCTGCTCGGGGGACATGTAGCCGGGCGTGCCGACGACCATGCCGGTCGACGTCAGATGTTTCCCGGTCTTGTCCTTGTCGTCGGTCGCTTCCCGGGCCAGCTTGGCCAGGCCGAAGTCGAGGATCTTCACGCGCTTCTCGGAGGTGATGAAGATGTTCTCCGGCTTGAGATCGCGGTGGATGATCCCCTTTTCGTGCGCGACGGCCAGCGCCGAGGCGATCTGGATGCCGTAGTCGATCGTCTTGCGCAGAGAAAGAGGAACGGGCTGCATGTCGCCGATGGCGTCGCGCAGCGTCTCCCCCTCGAGCATCTCCATCACGATGTAGGGGCTGCCGTCGATCGAGCCGACGTCGAAGATCGTCACCAATCCCGGATGGTTGAGGGCGCCGGCGGCGCGCGCTTCCTGCTCGAAGCGCCGGACGCGCTCGTCGCCGGGCGCGTACGCCTCGGGGAGGATCTTGATGGCCACGTCGCGCCCGATGCGTTTATCGCGGGCACGCCATACATCCCCCATTCCACCTGCGCCGATATGGGCGAGGACCTCGTAAGGTCCGATCATCGAGCCGCGCGTGATTGGCATGAAGTTACCGAAACTGCTTGGAAATTATCTCACGGCTCCAACGCCGCCGGCTCTCAAGCGTTCCCTGTGAGAAAGAAGCCGGTGAGCGTGATGCGCGCACGGTCGCCGGCGTCCGCGTCGACACGGGTGATCATGTGATAGACGTTCTCCCTCAGGAGCACGAGGCGGTTGGGTCTCGGCACGATGGACAGCCCGACGCCAGGCTCGGAGAGGACACGATTCTCGGCTTCCTCGGAGAGAAAGGAGAACATCTCCGGCGCGTCCTTGTCGATTCCCATTCCGGTCCGGTCATCGAGAATCACGAGATGGCCGCCCCAATGCACGTCCCACTGATGATGGACGTAGAAGATGAATGCGCCGCTGTAATAGTAGGCGTCGCGATGCATCGATAGCGCGGTACCTCGCGGCAAGAGGTAGGGCCAGACATTCATGCCATTCCATCGGACGCCGTGCTCACCGATCAGGGCGCTGGCCTCGCCGGCGGTGCGGCGGACCTCCTCCATGAGCTTGTCGAGCGGCGTCCTTGTCGGATAGCGGGATTTCTCATCGGGCCCATAGGCGCCGTCCTCGCGGAAAAACGTCGGTTGGCCGATCAACGGAAGCCCGTCGTTCGAATGCCAGTTCTTGATCCAGGCGCCGCGATGCACGAGGCGGCAAGGGGAGGAATAGACATGGCCGAGCAGAGGCTCGAAGCTCTCCTTCGGAAGAAAGTCGTCGTAGAGCATGACCTGGTCATTCGACAGCGTCAGCCGCGTCACCGCGCACCTCCTCGTTCGGACGAAGGAAAAAACCGGCCAACGAGACACGTGGATGATTGCCGGCGTTGGTGTCGACGCGGGTAATCATTTGGTACGCGGTCGGCGCCACGAAGACAAGGCGGTTCGGCCGCGCCAGCACGCAGGTGGCGAGGCCGGGCTCCATGCCGGCACGATTCTCATCCTGCTCCGACAACCAGTGCGGATACAACGGCGAGCGGTCCGGGTCGTCACCCCTGCCCGTCCGCGAGTCGAGGACCAGCAGTTGCCCTCCCCAGTGAAAATTCCACTGGCGGTGTATGAAGTACGTGTAGGAGCCGCTGTGCGCGCCGGCATTGCGGTGGAGCGACAGCGCCGATCCGAGCGGATAGACCCAAGGGCCGACGGTGATGCCGGTCCATGACGCTCCCGGCTCGCCGACGAGGTCGGCCGCTTCGGCGACGATGACCTTCAGGACGTCGATGAATGCGTCCAGAGGAGTCTGCGTCGGGTACCGGGGATGCTCCTCCGGCGCGTAAAGCGAAGCGTTCGGCCGGTAATAGGTCGTCGTTCCGTACAGCGGCAAGCCGTCGCCGAGTCGCCAGCTCTTGTGCCACTGCTCTCGATGGACGATCGCATAGTCGTCATAGGTGGCGTGGGAAAGCAAAGCCTCGAACGCCTCTCGCGGCAGCACATCGTCATAAACCCTCACCTGGTCGTTCCAGAAGGTCAAACGGGGCATCGTGTCTCCAATGTGATCGGAGAGCTTCCGGTTCCGGGGTTAGTTTCCGAATTCCCCGGCGACTGTTTCGGATATCTGCCGTCGCAACAGCGCCACGCTTTCGGCACTGAACGGATCAGCGATACGATTGGGCTTCGGCGGGGGAGGCGGAGGCGCGGAGTTTCCCCCACACCCAGGCTGGCCGGGCCCGCCGATCGGGCTCGCAGCGGTACACTGAGCCTCCCACCGTACTGTCCACAGGTCGTGCGGATCCATCGTTGCGGGAATCAGATTGATTCCCAAGTCTCTGATTTTGGGCATTGCTCCTCCTCTTCGATGTCGTGACTTGCCGGAAGCCCTCTCTTTAGGGGTGACGGCGGCGGCGCAAGTCCTACCTCACGGCTTCCCGAACGTCGCGATCCAGATATCGCCCTGCTCGAGCATCTGGCGCACGTAGAGCGTGGAACCGTCGACGGACAGCCGGCGCGGAACCGCCTTGTCTTCCCAGACGACGCCGGGAAGAGCGATCGGGCGCGGCGTCACGCGGCGCGTCACGAGATCGAGAAGATTGGGACCCCGTGTATCGAAAAAGAGAATATGTTCCCCGTCGGGGAACCACTGAGGCTGAATGCCGCGGCCGACGACTTTTTCGAGACGTCTCGTTTGCAGCGAATAGATCCCGATTCCGCCCGCGATTCCGCCGGCCATCTGTTTCCCGTCGGGCGACCAACGCGGCGGGCCGGCATCGAAAGGCAGCGGCTCCAGCCGTTGCGGCATCGGCCGGTCGAGATGGATCAGCGCGGTCCGTTGTTCGGCAGTGGCGCCCTGTTTGACGAGGGCGGCGAGCGCCCGTCCGTCCGGCGAGCACGTCGGCGTGTAGGCGGCGCGCGCTCCGATTCGTCGAAGAGCAGCGTCGTCCGTGACGGGCGCGAGTCCGCTGCCGTCGGCGTGAACTTCCCAGATGTTGTACGAGCCGTAGCGATCGGAATGTACGTACAGCGTCTTGCCGTCCGCCGACCACGTTACGGAACGGTCGTGGGCAGCGTCATTGGTGAGCTGACGTAGACGCGCGCCGTCCGGATCCGTGATGAAGAGATCTTCCTGCCCTCCGCTGGTGGTGAACGCGATGGCGCCCCGGTCCGGCGACGGATCGAAGGTGAGGAACTCCTGGGAGCCTCCGAAAAGCGTTCGCGGCGGGCCGATCTCTCCGCTCTTCCGGTCGATCGGAAAGGCGATCAATCGAAACGTGCGTCTGACCGTGCCGTACGCCAGCGTGCCCCGCTGCGAGAAGCTGAAATTGCCGGTCACCGGGGCAGGCAAGACGACGGGTCTGGGCGCGCCGACCGCTTTTCCCGTCGCTTCGTCCATCGGCACTTGCCAGAGGTTCAGCGTTCCTCCTCGATCGCCGCCGAAATAGAGTTGCTTGCCGTCGGATGACCAGACCGGATTCCAGTGAAGCGCGGAATCGGTCGTGACGCGAACGATCGTTTGCAGCGGTTGCGGCGCGTCGGGCTCGATCGTCCAGATGTCGCGCCGCCCCGTATTCGTCGAGACGCCCCAGTAGGCAATGCGCTTACCGTTCGGCGACCAGCTTGGCTGCGCAGCGTCGCTCTCCCGTTTATCCCGCAATCGCAGAAGCGGTCTCGCGGCGCCGGTGACGGCGTCGATGATCCAGAGCTCGCTCTCGCGGGGGCGTTCGTGCGGCCGCAGGCCGACCGCTTCGGTCGACACGGCGATCCGCCGGCCGTCCGGCGACCAGGCGGGATGATGTCCGAACTGCGTGAGGCGGACGGGCGACTCTCCGGTGACGCTCATGACGAAGATCCCGCCGCCTTCGCGCTCCGAGCGGAAGGCGATCTTCGCTCCGTCGGGCGAATACGCCGGCTCGGAGTCATCGGCGGGGAAGTCGGCCGTGATATTGGTCGGAACGTGACCGTCGACGCGCTGCACGTAGATGTCCCGATTGCCCGACTGTGACGACACATAGGCCAGCGTCTGGCCGTCAGGCGAGAGTGCCGGATACATCATCAAGCCGTCGCTGAAGGTGACCTGTTGGACATTGCCGAGGATGGGGAGCGGGGCTTCGCCGCGAGTCCGGTAAAGCGCGAATCCGCCGCCGGCGAGCGCGAGTAATGACAGCGCGGCGATGCTCATGCGGTACGGCACGCGGCTCTTTTCCGCCGTCTTGACGGCCGGCACCTTCGCGCCGTCGCCCACGCCGCTCGGAAGTTCGGCAGCGAGGCGGAGCTGAAACGCCAGATCGCGCGCGGACTGGAACCGCTCGCGCGGGCTCTTCTCCATGCAATGGGCGACGATCGCCTCGAGCATCGGCGGCACGTTCGGCGCCTTCGACCGCAGCGGCTCCGGTTCCTCGTTGAGAACGGCGGTCATCGTTTCGACCGCCGTGTCGCGGTCGAACGCGCGGCTGCCGCAGAGCATCTCGTAGAGCATGGCGCCGAACGAAAACAGATCGGTGCGGTGATCGAGCGGCTTCGCGCTGACTTGCTCAGGCGACATGTAGCCGGGTGTGCCGACGACCATGCCGGTTGAGGTCAGATGCCGCGCGGTCTTGTCCTTGTCGCCGTCGCGCGCGTCCTGCGCCAGCTTCGCCAGGCCGAAGTCGAGGATTTTCACCCGGCTGTCAGAGGTGATGAAGATGTTCTCCGGCTTCAGGTCGCGATGAATGATCCCCTTCTCATGCGCGACCGCCAGCGCCGATGCGATCTGCGTGGCGTAGCCGATCGTTTTCCGCAGCGGAAGGGGCGCGGACGGCACGTCGCCGATGGCATCGCGCAGCGTCTGGCCCTCCAGCAGCTCCATGACGATGTACGGCGAGCCTTCGAACGTGCCGACGTCGAAGATCGTCACCAGGCCGGGATGGTTCAGCGCTCCGGCGGCGCGCGCCTCCTGCTCGAAGCGGCGCACGCGGTCATCGTCCGATGCGTACGCATCCGGGAGCACCTTGATGGCTACGTTGCGCTTGATGCGACGATCGCGGGCGCGCCATACGTCGCCCATCCCGCCAGCGCCAATGTGATCGAGGACCTCGTAGGGTCCGAGCGTTGTGCCCCGCCCGATGGCCGCCATGACTTGTCGATTGAGGTTGGCGAATTATGTCATAGCGCCGCCGGCGTCTCCGCGGCGGTGCGCAGGTGCGCCTCGACGTACTCCGCGTCCCACGTGCGGCTGATGACGCAGGAATTCGTTCCGCCGATGCCCATGGAGAGCTTGCCCGCGTAGCCGCCGGGCTCGACCTTGCATCCCTCGACTTGCACGAACTTCGCGGAGTGCACTTTCACGTCCGCGTGCAGCTCTCCCTCGGTCAACGGAATCGGATAGAGGTGTCCCTTGGCCATGCCGAGGTGCTGCGCCGTCAGCTCCCAGCCGCCGCCGACCGACATGCCGTGGCCGAACGTCCCCTTGCGCGCGGTGAAGAGCACGTCGGGGTGGAGCATCTCCAGCGAGTGCTCGATCTCCGTGGCGTCGCCCGGCGTGGCCGTGGCGTGCATGTCCCACGTCGTCACGTCGCTCGCCTGCACGCCCTGCAGTGCCGCGGCAATGGCGAGCTGCGGCCCACCCTTCGACGGCGTGATGATGTGATGCGCGTCCGACGACGTGCCGACGCCGACGATTTCCATGCCGAGCGGGCGGAAGCCCTTCGCCATCAGCTCCGCGGCGTCGCCGACGATCCAGACGCATGCGCCGCCGGCGACGTGCGTCCCTTTGAGCGCCGTGAGCGGGCGCGAGACGTCGGCGTCGGCCGACAGCACGTTGGCGTTGTAGAACGCAGAGATCAGCACCGCGTGCGGCGGCGGATCGCACATGCCGACGACGACGGCCTTCGCCTCGCCGCGGTTGATGGCGTCGACGGCGAGCTTCACGGCGATGCCGAACGACGCGCACGCGCCCACCGGCGCGAACGACGTCCCGACGAGGCGCCCGCACATCGTGATCTGCGCGGCGCCGATGTTGTCGATGTTCCACAAGAGGTTCGGCGACACCGCCGCCCACGGCTCGTCGGGGCAGCCCCACTTGCGGTTGAGCGCGCGGATCTTGTTGAGCTTCTGGCGGATCGTCGTCAGCTTCGCCGAGCCGGACGCCGGCGGCACCGGCTCGCCCTGGATCGCCGCCGCCTCGCCGAGGTAGTCCTGCAGCGCGTCGCTCTTCGCCGCCCAGAACGTTTCCCAGGCATGCTTCGCGTCGATCCACGCCTCCGAGCCGATCGGAAACTCCTCCGGATCGCGCGGCGCGGCCGGGTCGGCGTTGCCGTCGACGTGCGCGCGCAGCGCGGCGCAGCGCTCCGGCGCGGCCCAGAACTCGTTCCAGCGATGCTGCGCGCGCTCGTACTCGATCGACGCCTCGTAGTGCGTCGGCAGGTCGCCCACGCCCGTGCCGACGTAGACGTGGCACTGCGTCCCGAGCGACTGCAGGTACTGCTCGATGCCGGGGTTCTGTCCCAGGGATTGGATGAACGCGCCGATGGCGTACTGCGCCATCGGTCCCATTTTGTCCTTCAGTTGCGAGAATTTGGCGGGGGGAAACCGGGCGTCGAACCACTCGTGGTATGTTTCGAAATCGAATTCCGGGACGCCGACGAGGAAGTTCGAGGGGCCGAAGCCGTCAAACGGCGAGAGCCAACTGTCGGCGCGCTCGAGGTTGCGCTCGAAGGCCTCGACGTTCGGCGACTTCGGGGCGACGAGGCCCCATCCGAAGATGCCGATCCGCCGCCGCTCCGTCATGGCGCCGCGCATTGTAGCGCAGGGAAATTGCATAGGTCCGCTGCCGAGGTTCCGGTGAAAACGACCACGACGCTACTCGCTCTCGCTTTGCTCGTGTGCGCCTGCGGCAAGGAGCGCGCGAAGGATCCGCAGCAGCAGCAAACGCAGACCATCGCCCCCGCGTCGGCCAAGCCCGACCAGAGCGGAACCGACACCGCCATGACGCAGACGGTGGAGGTCGACGACAGCCGCTCGGAAGGGGAGGGGGGAACGGCCGCCACGGCGCCCACGCCGCCGGCGAAGCCCGCCCCGGCAAAGAAGACGAAAAAACATTAGAAGATAGTGCTGAGTCCTGAGTCCTGGGTCCTGAGTTTCCCGGCGACCTACACAGCACACAGCACTCAGCACTCAGCACTTGCTTCATCTGTACGAAGTCCTCATCGAGCGCGACATTCCCGCCATTCCGGCGGCCATGCGTGAGTTCCGCGCATCTCACGGATCGGAGGAGACGTTCAAGGCCATCGGCCGCTTCGCCGTGCTCGCGTATGCGCCGTCGCAGCACGGCAAGCACGCGCTCCTGGCATGCCTCGCCGCATGGCGACTGCGCGGCGAGCCGTACTTCGACGACGTGGTGACGCAGTGCGCGGTGTATGCGGCGGAGAGCCGTCAGCCGTGGAGCGAGCCGCCGATCATGACGCCCCCCGCGATCGACGACGACCAGCGCGGCGACCTCGGCGAGCTTCTCGAAGCCATCGCCGCGTCGGACCGCCTGCGCGGCGAGCGCTGGCTCGCCAAGCGGATCGACGACGCCGATCTCGCCCGCGACTACTTCGCCGCGGCCGCCGACGACTTCGACGACCTCGGCCACAAGCTCATCGTCGCCGACGCCGTCTGGCGCCTCGTCCCCATCCTAGGCGAGCAGGGACGCTTCGCCGCGTTGCGCGTCGGCATCTGGGAGATGTGCGCCTATCGCGGCGAGCGGTACGAAGAGCGCGGCGCGATCGCCGAGGACCTCGACGAGCGCCTCAAAAACAACTTCCTGGCGAAGGAGGGCGACATCGAAGCCGCGCACGCCCTCTTCCTCCTCGAAGCCGCGCGCGGCAAGGAAATCGAGCCCAGAGTGCGAGACTTCCTGACTGTGGAGTGCGGCGGCCATGCCGCCGCTGTCACCGC
>DATDFB010000003.1:0-5336 GCA_036522835.1 Thermoanaerobaculia bacterium
GCGGAGACGGGAACGGCGCGGTCGCGCGCCCCCGCCGCGGCGCTCTGCGCTTGTTTCGCATTGTTTGCCGCGCGGTGCCGCAGGAGGACGACGAGGAGGATGACGACGAGGACGACCGCGGCGATGCCGATGAAGCGGTTGCGCGTGTGCCGCGCCGTCGCCTCCGGCGGCGGCGCGGCACGGATGTCCGGCGGCGGCGGAGTGTCCCGGTCAGGTTGTCTCTCGGCCATCGGCGTCTCGCTCCTCGTCCAGCGCAGCAATGTTTCTACCAGCGGTGATACGACGGGGGCCGGAAGTTGTGGAATGGGGGCTAGACTAAAGCTGCGAGGGTGACTGCGATGGGTAGACCGGTACCGAAAGATGAAGTTCGCCGACTGCTCGACAGCCTGCCGGACGAGGCGTCATACGAAGACATTCAGTACCACATCTACGTGCAGCAAAAGATCGATCGAGGGCTCGCCGCGTCCGAGCAGGGAGACTTCATCTCCGACGAGGAGATCGAGCATCGGATCCAACGGTGGTCTGGCGAGTAATCTGGACGACGCCTGCATGGAGCGACGTCGAGGAAGCGGCTCGATTCATCGCGCGTGATTCGCCGCGCTACGCCGTCGTGTTGCAGCGAGATGCCCAAGCGGCGGCGAAGTCGCTGCGTCAATTCCCCAGGAGGGGAAGGATCGTCCCCGAGCGCGCCGACGAGCGTTTACGAGAACTGATCGTCAGCAAGAGCTACCGCCTGATTTACAAGCTCGCGGCCGACGACGAGGTACATGTCATCGCGTTCGTGCATGGTGCCCGGGACCTCGATGCCTTTCTACGGCGCGAGAGCCGCACCTGACTGCGCTCACATGCCGGGCGCCGCTAGAACAGCACCCGCAACCCGACCTGCACCTGCCGCGGATCGTTGACCGCTGTCGCCTGGCCGAACGTCGGCGAGGTGACGATGTTGTTCGGCACCTGGTAGTTCGCGCGGTTGAGGACATTGAATGCCTCGACGAGCGTCTCGAGCGAGATGCCGGAGCTGACGGCAAACGTCCGGCTCAGGCGGAGGTCCAGCGCGCGGTAGTCGAAGCCTCTGCCCGTGTTGCGGCCCACCCCTTCCGGACGGTCGTTGAAGTTCGTGTCGCCGTTGCGATCGTTCGGAAGCTGAATGTTGAACGGGAGGGCCGAGGTGTAGGTGTAGATGTAGCTGAAGAGCCATCGGCCGGGCGTGCCGAGCGTGCCGCTGAGGGCCAGGCGATGCCGCTGGTCGTTGTCGGAGCGGCCGCGCTCGGCGGCGATGTCGTTCGCATTCTGCGGCTGGCTGAAAAAGAAGTTGCCCGACGTATCGAGTCCCTTGGAGAACGTGTACGAGAGACGGACGCTCCCCCACGACACCGGGCGCTTGGTGAGCGCGAGCGTCACGCCGTCGTACCACGAGTCGCCGATGGACTGGAACTGCGTGTTCTTGGCGAAGGTCGGCGCCGGCACGTCGACGTTGCGCGACATGATGATGCCGCGGCCGCGCAGATGCTCGTAGCCGATCGACGCCGCCGCCGTCGCGCCGACCTGCTGCTCGTACTGAATGGCCGCCTGCTCGGAGCGGCTGTCCTGAATGTTCGGATCGATGGTGGTGACGTTCGTGAGGACGCCGGGCGGGAACGCCGCAAGAACATTCGGGAACACCGGCGCGCCGGCGGCGTTCGGCCCGATCTGCACGACGCGATAGGTCACGCCGTTGCGTTGAATCGCATTCGACACCGCGCGCAGCGGGATCGGATCGTAGTAGATGCCGGCGGCGGCGCGGAGCACGCTGCGGCCGTCGCCGCGTGCGTCCCACGACACCCCCAAGCGCGGAGAGACGTTGTTCCTGTCGGTGCGGACGAGCGACGGGAGCTTCTGCACGTCGTAGCGCAGTCCGCCGTTGACGACGAGGCGCGGCGCGGCGTGCCACTCGTCCTGCACGAACACGCCGAGGTTCGGATTCGTCTGCTGCGTGACGGGCTCGCCGAAGGCTTGCTGGTAACTCGCATAGCGGCCGGCGAGAAAGTCGGGCAGACTGGCAAAGCTGTACACCCCTTGCAGCGCGCCGGGGAAGGCGATGCGCACGCGGTTCTCGAGGAAGTCGACGCCGGCCTTGAACGTGTGGGCCTTGCCGATCCACATCGCGTTCTGCACGAGCTCGACGAGGTCGATGTCGCGCGCCGTCGGCGAATTCGTGGCCGTGCCGAAGCTGGCGATCCCGGCGATCGTTACGGCCGGTCCGATCGCGTCGTTCGGCGGCGCAGAGAGACGGCTGCGCGTGATCTGCGCGCGCGTCTCGCTGATGGCGCCGCCGGAGATCGTCCAAAGATTGCTCGCCGCGAGCGTGCGGTCGTGATTCTCGAGCGCCGTGCCGCGGCTCACGGCGTTCAACCCGCCGACGGTTCGCGCGTTGTCGCTCGTCACGTCGTAGGCGCTCATGCGCAGCGTGAGCTGATCGGCCGGCGTGGCGGTGTGGTCGGCGCGGACGAAGACGTTCGTCGTCTCGAGCGTCGTGTCGAACGCGCCGGTCGAGATGCGCGGGCCGCCGTAGCCCACGCCGTCGAGGCGCGCGTTGATCGCCGCCGCGTTGGCCGCCGAAATGGTGATGACGCCGCCGCTCCTCTGGCGGAGCTGCTCGGCGTTGGCGAAGAAGAACGTGCGGTCGCGCAGCAGCGGACCGCCCACGGTGAGGCCGGCCTGCGTCTGATCGAGCGGCAGCTTCGTGCCGGAGAGGGCGTTCGGCGCGTCGAAGCGCTGGTCGCGTGAGAATCCGTAGACGTCGCCGCGCAGCGCGTTCGTGCCGGACTGCGTGGCGATGTTGACGACGCCGGCCGAGGCGCGGCCGAATTCCGCCGTGCCGCCCGCCTCGACGACGGCGAATTCGCGGATGACCTCCTGGCTGAAAAACGTGCCGGCCAGCTCCGCGGCGTCGTCGTTCGCCGAGAGCCCGTCGACGATGAAGGAGTTGGCGAGGTTGCGCTGCGTGGCGATGGAGATGCCGGTGCCGGGGACAGCGGACGTCTCGGCGAAGCGCTGGTTCGCGCCGGTGTTCGTGCGCGAGACGCCCGGCGCGAGGAGCGCCAGGTCGAGGTAGTTGCGGCCGTTGAGCGGGAGGGTGCGCACTTCCTCGGGCGTGATGGCGACGGCGAGTTGCGTCCGCTCGGTCTCGACGACGGGCGCCGCGGCGGTGACGTCGATCGATTCGCTGCGCGCGATGCGGAGGCGGAGGGGGACGTCGAGCGCCGCGCCGACGGTGAGGCACACGCGCTGCCGCGACGGCGCGAAGCCGGCCGCGGCGGCGCTCAGCTCGTAGTCGCCGACGGCGAGGAGCGGAAATCGAAAGCGGCCGCGCGCGTCGGTGGACGCGGTCTGGGTTTGGTTGCGGTCGACGTTGCGCATCGTCACGGCCGCGCCGGCCAGCGGCACCCCCGCCGCGTCCTGCACGGTGCCGCTGACGCTCTGCGCGAACAGCGGCGCCGTCGCGAGAACAACCACTGCGATGAGGACGAAGCGTCTCATTGCATGCCTGAGATATCGATGACGTGGACGCGCGGCGTGCCGCCGGTCATCGAGGTGTAGGATAGACGGGCGTCGCCGCCGCGCCGGACGTAGCGCGGCGTCATGCCGTCGGCGGCGATCGTCCGCGCCGCGCTCCAATGCGCGTGCGCAGCGTCGCTGACGCGCCTGTCGACGGCGCGTTTCCCTCCGCGGAAGGACTCGTAGAAGACGACGAGCCGTCCGTCCGGCAGCGTGCCGATGTCCGGATGGTTGCCGGCGGCGACGACGGCGCGCGTCTCGAAACGCCCGCCGCGCGGCGCAGCGGCGATCTCGATCGCATTCGCCGCGCCGTTGAGCCACGCCAGCCACACGGTTCCGTCCGCGGTCTCGGCGAAGCGCGGTCCCGATTCGGGGCAGCCGTCGATCGACCAGCGATCGTCGGCGACGTCGCCGCGCGGCGTGAAGGGCTCCCCCGCTCCCCGGCTCACGGCATACGCGATGTTGCGAACGTTCCCTTCGGCGAGATCCCGCCAGGCGAGCCAGAGCTCGCCGTTCGACGCGGCGAACAACGCCGTGCGGCAGCACTGGCAGCTCTTCGCGTCGGCGGTCCGCACCGGCGCGACGGTCAGATCGGAATGCAGCACGGTGGTCTGCACGCCTTGCTGGCCGGCGCGGCTGTCGAGCCACGACAGCACGCCGTCGCCGCCGCGCCCGAGGGCGAAGTCGGCGAAATTGTGCGAGCGCGGCGCGGCGTCGCCGTCCACGCGGCGGGGAGCCGACCAGGAGCGCCCGCCGTCGCGCGACAGTTGCGCGCGCAGCTCGCTTGCGGAGCGATGCGACGCCCCGCCGGGCACGGCGACGGGATAGACGACGAGCAGCGCGCCGTCGCCGCGCTCGACGAAGATCGGCGCGTTCTCGCCGCGCAGATCGACGGCGTCGCCGGCCGGCGAGATGGCCACGGCAGCGTCGTCGCCAACGCGGCGGTGCATGAGCCGCCGCGCGCCGTCGACGTAGATGACGTGGGTCTCATGTTGCGCGGTGATGACGACGGCGGCGTTGCGGCCCGCCGCGTCGAAGTCGATGCGCGGGCCCGCGCCGCGGCACCCGGCGAGCAAGGTGCCGCCGGCGAGCGCGAGCGCGAGCACGCGCCGGTCGAGAGACATGGCTCCTCCGAATGCGCGCTCCTCGAAAAAAAGGAAGGGATCAGGCGCGCTTCGGAGGCGGCGGCTCAGGCGGGGAGGCCGAGCGCGCCGCGAAGTGGAAGCGCGGGAGCTCGCAGGGCGTGCCGGTGAGATCGACCGCGGCGACGGCGCACTCGACCAACACGGCCCGCTCCATGCCGAGAATCGGAAGCACGGCCGCGCCGGCCGGCTGCAATGCGGACGCGGTGCACGACGGCGCCGGCCGCTTCATCGGGCACGACGCGCCGACGCCTCGGCCGCAGCAGCAACTCTTCGCGGCCGGCCGCGCCACGGCGGCGGCCGCCGGAAGCAGCAGGAGCACGATCAGCGCGGCGGCGGTGCAACGCACGTGGATGAATCGTAGCACCTACCGCGGCTCCAGACTCTCCACAACCATCGCCGCCGCGTCGATCTCATCCTCCGAGAACACCATGATCCCGCGCGCGCGCAGCAAGGCGGCCGTAACCCCTTCGCCCGGGACCTTGTTGCCGCGGAAGTTGCCGTCGTGAATCGTCCACGAGCCGCACGAGGGGCTGCCGTCCTTGAGGATGGCCACGCGGATGCGATCGGCATCGGCCTGCGCGGCGACGATGTTCGCCCCGGCCTCGAACGCGGCCGTGACGTCGGCGCCGTCGCGCGTCAGGACGCGGCGCGCGC
>DATDFB010000004.1:0-35502 GCA_036522835.1 Thermoanaerobaculia bacterium
TTCCGAAGGAGAGGTGTCTTTGCTGAACGCCAAACAACGGATCGCGACTCATTCCGCTGGCCCGATCAACGTCAGAAATGTCGCTCAAAATGGCTCTGTAGACCGCGACGCGTTCTCCTTTGTCACTTCTGCAGAGCTTCCCTAAGAACTAAGAACCAACAACTAAGAACCCTTGAACCGCGCCAAATACCTCGCCGTCTCCCTCTTCATCCTCGCGCTCGACAGCGCGACGAAATGGCTCGTGTCGTCGCGCATCGGCCTCAACGACGCCGTGCCGCTCGTGCCGAACCTCTTTCAGCTCGTGCACGTGCGCAACACCGGCGCGGCCTTCGGCATCGGCGCGAACGCGGAGTCGCACCTTGTGCCGATGCTCTTGAACATCGGCGCGCTGGCGGTGTTCGCGGTGGTGGTCGTCTACTCGTTCCGCTCCGCCGTGACCGACCGCACGCTCCAGGTCGGCCTGCACCTCATCCTCGGCGGCGCGATCGGGAACCTCGTCGACCGCTTCCGCCTCGGCTACGTCGTCGACTTCCTCGACGTCTACGTGAACTGGGGCGGCCAGACGCACCACTGGCCGGCGTTCAACGTGGCCGACTCGGCCATCTGCATCGGCATCGCCTTGCTCTTCCTCGACATGAAGAAGAGCGAGCCGGTCAACGTGCAGGCCGCCTGACGTTCCACAACACCATCGCCAGCGCCGACAGATGAAACGTCGCGACGTAGAGCGTCCACGAGCGCAGGTCCTGCGCGCCGGAGCTCGGATCCCACCAGCGAAGCGCAATGCTCGCCGCCGGCGCGATCCACGACGCGGCGACGAGGATGACCATCTGCGCCGCCGTCCGCGGGACGAGCAGCATCGGGAGCTGATCGTAGAAATAGCGCTGCGGCGGGATGGCCTGCGCGAGCAGCAGACGCCCTTCGCGCGCACGCGCGGCGAGTGCCGCCGCGGCGAGGAGGAATCCGGGCACGACCAGGAGCGGCGAGCGCCCGAGGTATGCCTGTGGGGTGAGGTGGGCGAGCCAGTCGCGCGGCCAATACGGATCGATGAGGAGCGCCAGGAGCACCAGCGCCGCGGCGCCGACGATGGCCACGCGGTTCCAGCGTCCGGCGGCGACGAGCGCGAGCCCGACCTGCGGCTTGACGCTGAAGAGCGCCAGGAGCGGCGGGATGAAGAGCGCCGCGGTCAACAGCGGCGTCCACTGCACCGAGTGCAGCGATGAGACGAACGGCGCCGAGAGAAAGAGGAGGAGCCGCCAACGTTTCCCCTCCCGTAGCACGCCGTAGCCGAGGAGCGCGGCGGAGACGCCGCAGAAGATCGGCGCCGCCAGCCAAAGCGGCACGAGGAGCAGCGGCGCCACGACGAGCATGGCCATGAACGGGTAGTTCGACAGCGTGCCGCGGCGCAGGCCGATCTCGTACGGCGAGCCGCCGTGGAGGAACGACTGCATCCCGGCCAGCGGCGGGCCGATGTCGCCGACTTCCACCCCGCCCAAGCGGATCGGATGCGGCATCGCGTACGCAGCGATGCCCGCGGCGATGCCGATCAGCAGGGCCGGCAGAACGTTACGCACGCTCCTCCCCGAGCATCGACACGAAGGCCAGAAAGCCGAGCGGCACGACGAGCTGCATCAGCAGCCGCTCCCACGACCAGCGCACGTGCCAGGCGACGTCGTGCGGGGTGACGAGATACGCCGCCAGAAACGCGAGCGCCTGCAGCGCGATGGCGGAGGCGAGGAACCGCTCCCGCCACACCACGCGGCGGATGCCGATCGCCAGCGCCAGGGCGATGCCGATCCAGAAGAGCGGCCGCCCCGGCGGGTTCGCGGCGATGGCGCGCACGAGCGGCATCGGATCGGCGAGATGGCCGAGGACGCGGCCGGCGACGTCGCCGGCGGCAAGGTCGCCGTGCAGCCCGTGCGCGCGGCTGACAATCAGCCACGGCAGCGAAATCGCGATCGCCGGCCAGAGGCGGATGACGCGCCGCCCCTCGCCGGCGATGAGGAGCGCCAGCGCGACGGCGACGATCAGCGTCAACCCCTCGTTCTTGCACGACGCGGCGAGGCCGAGAAGCACGGCCGCGCGCGTGAGCTCGCCGGCGCGCGCCTCGAGCAGCGCCGTCGTTCCGAACGCCACCAGCGCCCCCTCGGCCAACCCGACCCACGGCGAGCACGCCAGCGGCGCGAGCGCCAGCGTCCCGAGCGCGGCGAAGAGCGGCCGCGTCTCCTCGCCCAGAAACGCGCGCACGGCCAGGAGCGTGGCCAAGGCAAAGCCGGCGTTGAGCGCGCCCGCCCAGCGGTCGATCCACACGCCGGCCATGAGCGACTGAAAGTCGTACGCGAGCGGCACGAGCAGCGGATAGTCGGCGTGCGCGAAGGCGTTGTACGGCTGCGCCAGAAACGTCCAGTCGATGCCGCGCACGGCGTCGAACGCCCGCGCTTTCATCCCCCAGATGCCGATGAAGTCCGCGTCGGTCGGCGAGGCGATCGTGGCAAAGCGCGCGTAACCAGCCACGAGAATGACGGTGAAGACGTCGACGACATGTGGAGGACAGGCACTCATGCCTGTCCTCTTTCGCCACCGGCAAAAAATCGCGCCGGCGACGGCGATCACCACGACCGTTCCGATCGCACTCGCCCGCGACCACGGAACGCCGCACAGCGCCAGCGCGAAAAGCGCCGCCGCCTCGACGCCGATGCCGAGCAGGTACGCCTCGGGGAGGACGCGCGGATCGACGCGGCGCTTCGCCAACAGCAGCGCCGGCGGCGCCCCAGCACCGATCGCGATGAGCGTCGCCACGAGCGCCGCGATCATCGCGCGCGCACCAGGAGCTCGCCGTCCGCCGAGCCCCAGGAGCGGCGGAATCCGTTCAGCGGCGGACAGCCGCGCCAGCAGACGACGTACTCCGCTTCGCCGAGGTAGCGCGCCGTCGGCCGGTCGCGGCCGGGCTCGAGCATCGGCAGCACGCGCCTGCCGGCAAGCAAGAACGGCGCGCGGCGAAATGCGTAGCCGTAGCCGCCGTCCCACTCGTTGAAGGGCGCGTAGAGCGCGATGCGCGCGCCCGGCGGCGTCATGCGCGCGACGTCGAGCATCAGCCGTCGCAACCCCGGCAGGCGGCGGTACGGCAGCTCGTCGAACGCGGCGTGCATCGGCCGCGCGTCGGCGAAAAGCATCCGCACGTAGAGCGGCTGAAACGCTCCCGCGGCGATGGCCGCGAACGCCGCCACCGCCAGAATCGCGCGAAGCCGCGGCATCCTCGGAACCTACCACAACCGTGTCAGAATCAGCGCGTGCCGGCGGAACGAAACGCGCGCCTCGCCATCGTGGCGGCGTTCGTCGTCCTGGCCTTCCTCTTCCTCGCGCCCGGCTACGTGCGGCCCGACTCCGTGGCCGTCTTCGCCTACCTCCGCTCCGCCGTTCTCGACGGCGACTTCGCCTTCTTCAACGAGTGGGCGGCGATGGGACTGGTGCGCAACGGCATCACCATGTTCGCCGAGGTCACGCCGGCGGGCGCGCTGGCGAACCACTGGTGGATCGGCACGTCGATCCTCTCCGCGCCGCCGTATCTCGCCGCGTTTCTTCTCGGCGGTCCGCCCGACGGATTCTTCGGCCTCTACGCGGCGGTGCTGGGATGGACCAACGTCGTCTTCGCGGCGTGGGCGATGTCGATCGCCCGCGGCTTCATCGCGCGCCGCGCGGGCCTTGCCATCGCCGCCACGCTCCTCGGCACGCCGCTCTTCTGGCAGACCTTCCTCTTTCCCCTCGGCACGCACGTCGCCGGCGCGCTGGCGATCGGCCTCGTCTTCGCCGCGCTGTTTCACGACGACGACAGCGACGCGCTGGCCGGCCTGGCCGCCGGACTGGCCACCGGATTCGCCATCGCCACGCGCCTGCAGCACTTCGTGATCGTGCCGGCGGTTGCGTACGTCGCCGTACGACAGCGGCGGAGCCTCCGCTGGTGGCTCGCCGCGATCGCCGGCGGCGCGATTCCGATTGCCTGTCAGGCCGCCGCGTGGCTGTCGATCTACGGAACGCCGCTCGGGCCGCTGGCGCGCGGCGCCACGCTCGAAGGGACGACGTGGATGCCATTCCGCAACATCGCTCTCTTTACCGTGCTCTTCTCGAGCTATCACGGCCTCTTCTCATGGTCGCCGGTCGTCGCCCTCGCGGTCGCCGGATGGATCTTCGCGGCGCGCTCGCCGGACGCGCAGCGGCGCCTCGTCGCGGCCGCGGCGCTCCTCATGTTCTGCGGGGAATGGATCGCCAACGGGACCTTCGACCGCTACTTCTGGGGGGGCATGTCGTTCGGGGCGCGGCGTTTCGTCGACCTCGCCGTGCCGATCGCCATCGGCATCGCCTGGTTCGCCTCGTCGATCTCGACGGCCGCGGCGACGGCGATCATCGCCGGTTGCTCGCTCTGGACCGTGGGACTGATGGTCGCGGCACAGACGAAAGCGATCTCGTTGGCGCGCTACGTGAGCGGCGCCGATCTGCTGCGCGCCGTCTTTTCGACGCAGACGTGGGCGCGCCTCCGCGAGGTCGACTGGCACTCGCCGGCGACGAACGGCCCGCTCGCGCTGCAGTCGCTGCTCGCGCTGGCTATCCTAGGCGTGCTGGCAATCGTCGCGGCCTTCCTGCGGCCGCGCGCCGTCGTTGCGGCGCTCGCGGCCTGCGCGGCGCTCGTCGTCGTCATCGTCGCCGCCGTCCGCACGCCCGAGCGCGCGCGCCAGTCCGCGCAGCGATTGCACATCAACGTCGGCGCGTCGTCGCAGGCCGGCCCGCTCCTCGACGAGCGCACGCTGCTCAATGACGAGCTGGCCTGGGCCCGCGCCCGCGGCGACCGCGAGCGCGCCGCCGGAACGATGAACGAGCTGCGCGCCATCGACGCGCGGCTGCGGTCGCTGTCACGCTGACTCCTCTGTCTACCAGAATGCGAGACATTGCAGAAAGTTCGCCCAGACGTCGACATTCCGGCGACGATCGCCTGCGACGTATGCGCACGCACCGCAGTCGAGCGTTGCTGACTCGGCGCAATTCGCTGGATGACTGTAATTCGGCTGGTCATCAACACCTGCCGCATGCCCAGCCTCATGAAGAAGAGTGTGGCGCATTTCTGCTGGAGTTGATCGAAAGAAAATAGGGCATATGACCATTGATCCTAAATCGTTCGGCACATACGCTTGGTGCGTTCGGCCGCGTTCATTACAGCCTTCGTCAAAGCACGTGCCGCAGATGCGCGGTGTGCGCCGCAAGGCCAGCGCAATCCGCGTAGTTGTCGAGTCAAAAAGATTCGGTTGCAGTTCGGGAGCGCCAAAGTGGCGTAACGCTAGCCGGCCAACGTCGCCACCGCCGATTGCAAAGCGTAGACGAGCACGTCCTATGACATTTTGCGCCGCTGAAGCAGCCGCAGTTACCCGCGCCAGCTCAGCTGGCGAAAAGTTGCGGCGCACCGGTCCAGTGCCCGGTGCGATTCCTATACATAAGCTTTCACGTAATTGTTCGAGGGATTCGACATCTTCGCGAGCCAAGTCATCAGGGTAAATGCGCAGTATCGGCGACTGTCGTCGAAGCGCTGCCCTTTCGGCAATTGGACTTGATACGCTTGTATTTACACCGATCAATCTTGCAGACAGAACACGATCACGCTCTAGTAGAGTATTACGGCTGGCATTGTTGTTTCTATTTACGCGATGCGGTCGTGCTGGATGCGCTAGGTTGTCTGTGGGGTTTTGTACTTCACTAATATGTAAAAGCCGTTGCATGACGATCCTACCCCTTCGCTGCGGCCGGCACCAGCTCGATCGTGGCGTCGCGCCGCTTCCGCGCCCGGAATCCGCGCACCCACTTCTGCGACGCCTTCGTGTGGTACTTCGCCGCGTACGCCGCTTCGACCGCGTCCTTGAGCCGCTCGCTGCGCGTGCGGATGGCGCGCACCGGAATCTCGCGCTTGCCGACCTGCATCGCACCGCGCGGCTCCTTCACGAACGTATCGAACCAGCCGCCGGGCTTGACGCCCCATGAGCGGACGAAGACGCGCCCTTCGACGACGACGGCCCACACGCCGGTGAAGCGGTGCGGGCCGCCGCCCGCGCGGACGCCGAGGATCATGCTCTTCGCCACCTCGGCGGCCACGCCCTCGTCGAAGCGCTCGCTCACTCCTCCGCCCCCGTCGCCAGCGACTGCTGCCGCATCGCTGCGGCGCCGAGCAGCCCGCCCATCCCCATCGACTCCACCGCCGTCGACGGCACGAGCATCAGCGCCCCCTTCTCCTTCAACCCTTCGTAGAGCATGTTCATGGCCCGCAGGTGCAGCGCCGTCGGGTTCTCGTGATACGACACCGACGCTTCCTTGAACAGCTTGGCGATCTCCACCTCCGCCTGGCCGAGGATGATGCGGGCCTGCTTCTCGCGTCCGGCCTGCGCCTCGCGCGACATCGCGTCCTGCAGCGTCTCGGGAATCACGACGTCGCGCATCTCCACCGACTGCACGCTCACGCCCCACGGATTGCAGCGCTGATCGATCAGATCCTGGAGCTGCTCCTCGATCTTCTCCCGGCCGCGCAGCAGGTCGGTGAGCGACGTGCGGCCGATGATGTCGCGCAGCGCCGTCTGCGCCGCCCAGCTCACCGCATCCTTGTACTGCTGTACTTCGAGCGCGGCCTTCTCCGGGTCGTACACCATCCAGAAGAGCACAGCGTCGACGTTGACCGGGACGGTGTCGGAGGTCAGCGTCTGCTCGGCCGCGAAGCTCGTCGTGATCACGCGCTGGTCGATCCACGACGTCACCGAGTCGATCAGCGGCACGACCCAAAAGAGGCCCGGGCCTTTCATGGCCGTGTACTTCCCGAGGCGGAGGATGATGGCCTTCTCCCACTGCTGCGCCACTTTCGGAGAGAGCGAGAGGATGACGCCGGCGAGCGTCACGCCGATCAGCCACAGCGGGTTGTCGCGGGTGATGCCGAGGGCGAGGCCGGCGCCGAAGGAAACGAGGAGGATCAGCACGGAGACGACGTTCACGCGCGGCGGATCGCCGCGAAACGGTTTCTCTTTGCCGGTGGGCGGAACGATGATCATGGTCAAGCTCCTTCCTTGATGCGCTGCGCGAGATAGCGAACGACGTCGCGCGGCGTGTACCCGAGGGACGTAGCCTCGGTGAGAAATCTGTCGGAGATCGATTTGAGGCGGCGCTCTCGATGATGACCGTGCGCCTCCGGCACCTGCGCGTCGGCGATGAACGTGCCGACGCCGCGCTTGGTCTGCAACACCCCCTCGCGCTCCAGGTTGAGATAGACGCGGGCCACGGTGTTGGCGTTCACGCGCAGCTCGACAGCGAGCTGGCGCACGGTGGGGAGCTGCTGCCCCGGCTGCAGCCGCGCCGTGGCGATGCCGACGCGGATGGCGCGCTCGAGCTGCGCGTAAATCGGCGTCGGGTCTTTCGGATCGACATGGAGCGGCAGAGCCATTGTACTAGTAATTTAGTACAAGTTTCGGCGTTTGTCAATCCGGAGTGCGGCGGCCATGCCGCCGCCGTCGTTACGCGATCGTCGGAATCTCCCCCTCGACGATCAGCTTCGGCTCCGTCATCGACTGCACCTGCTCGGCCGTCACGCCCGGCGCGAGCTCGACGAGCCGCAGGCCATTGTCGGTGACGTCGAGGACGCAGTAGTCGGTGATGATCCGGTCGACGCAGGCCACGCCGGTGAGCGGCAGCGAGCAGCGCTCGAGGATCTTCTTCTCCCCCTTCTTCGTGACGTGCTCCATCGTCACGATGAGGCGCTTGGCCGAGGCCACGAGATCCATCGCCCCGCCCATCCCCTTCACCATCGCCCCCGGCACCATCCAATTGGCAATGTCGCCCTTGGCCGAGACCTGCATGGCCCCGAGAATCGAGATGTCGATCTTGCCGCCGCGGATCATTCCGAAGGAGTCGGCGCTGGAGAAATACGCCGCGCCCGGAATGACCGTCACGGTCTGCTTGCCGGCGTTGATGAGGTCGGGGTCGACGTCTTCGTCGCGCGGGAACGGCCCCAGTCCGAGGATGCCGTTCTCCGATTGCAAGATGACTTCGACCCCCTCGGGGATGCAGTTGGCCACGAGCGTCGGCATGCCGATGCCGAGGTTGACGTAATAGCCGTCGCGCAGCTCCTGCGCGGCGCGGCGGACGATCTGTTCGCGGTTCAGTGGCATCGCTATTTCCTCACCGTTCGCTGCTCGATGCGCTTGGCGCGCTTGGCCACCACGAGGCGGTGGACGAAGATGCCGGGCGTGTGGATGCAGTCGGGATCGAGCTCGCCGAGCTCCACGAGCTCCTCGACCTCGGCGATGCAGATCTTCCCCGCTGTGGCCGCCATCGGATTGAAGTTGCGCGCGGTCTTGCGGAAGACGAGGTTGCCGTGGCGGTCGGCCTTCTGCGCCGCGACGAGGGAGAAGTCGCCGACGATGCCGCGCTCCATGACGTAGTTGCGCCCGCCGAACTCGCGCGTCTCCTTCCCCTCGGCGACGACCGTGCCGAACCCCGCCGGCGTGTAAAAGGCCGGGATGCCCGCCCCACCCGCCCGCATGCGCTCGGCGAGGGTGCCCTGCGGACAGAACTCGACCTCGAGCTCGCCCGCGAGGAACTGCCGCTCGAATTCTGCGTTCTCGCCGACGTACGACGAGACCATCTTGCGGATCTGCTTGGTCTGGAGGAGGAGCCCGAGCCCCCAGTCATCGACGCCGGCGTTGTTCGAGACGCAGGTGAGGTCCTTGACCCCTTTCTTCACCAGCGCGTTGATGAGATTCTCCGGAATCCCGCACAACCCGAACCCGCCGACGACGAGGGTGGCGCCGTCAAAAATGTCCTGGACCGCCTCCTCCGCGGAGGCGACGACTTTGTTGATCATGGCGGGGAAGACTATCTGCTGATCGCGGCGCTTAACAAGCTCGAGAACGGTTTGGGGCCGCCGCACTCCACAATCAGACGACCAGCACGTCAGGCATCGCGCAATTCCCTGGCGAGGTCCTCCTCTTCGACTACGAAGACATCGACACGGCGGCGTGCCAGCTCACCAAGAAATTCCGGCCGGCTCATCTCGGCGAACTCCGCCGCCCGCTCCATTGAGATCGCAGCCTGTTGATACCAGTGGATCGCCGCGGCGATGCGGATCTCTCGTGCCACTTCGTGCGGCGCTTTGCGCAGCGCTGCGAAGAGACTCTCGGGCACGGAAATTTGCAGATCGGTCATGGTCGCCCCTCAATATGCCTGCTCGCTGAAACGAATACAATCGCGACCCATTTCACGATCGGAGCACGATGATGATCATCCGCACCCTCCTCGCCCTCGCCCTCCTCGCCTCCCCCGCCCTCGCCGACGACCTCGCGGACATTCGCGCCGAGGTGGCGAAGCGGCATGACGAAGCGGTCAAGCGGCTGCAGGATTGGATCGGCTTCCCCTCCATTGCCGCGGAGAACCGCAACTACCCGGGCGGCGCGGAGACCATGGCCAAGCTCGCGCGCGATGCGGGGTTCCAGCAGGCCGTCGTCGTCGAGACCGCCGGGAAGCCGGGCGTCTTCGCCACCCTCGACGCCGGCGCGCCGAAGACCGTCGGCCTCTACTTCATGTACGACGTCAAGCAATTCGATCCGGCCGAGTGGACTTCGCCGCCGCTTGAGGCGCGCCTCGTCGACAAGGCGGGCGTCGGCAAAGTCATCGTCGGGCGCGGCGCGGTCAATCAGAAAGGACCGGAGGCGGCGTTCCTCGCCGCGCTGCACGCCATCCACGGCGCGGGCAAGAAAATGCCCGTCAACCTCGTCCTCGTCGCCGAGGGGGAGGAGGAGATCGGATCGCCGCACATCGGGCAGATCGTTCACCGTCCCGAGGTCGAGGCGGCGCTGCGCAAGACCGCCGGCATCTTCATGCCCTCCGCCGCGCAGGACCTCGACGGCGTCGTCACCGTCAGCCTCGGCGCGAAGGGCGTCGTGGAGCTCGAGCTCATCTCCAGCGGCGAGACGTGGGGACGCGGCCCGTCGAAGGACGTTCACTCGTCATTGAAAGCCATGGTCGACAGCCCGGCGTGGCATCTCATCAAAGCGCTCGACACCCTCGTCTCCGCCGACGGCAACACCATCACCATCGACAACTATCCGAAGCCGCGGCCGCTCAGCGACGACGAGAAGAGCATGATCGCGGCCGCGGCGGCGCGCCGCAGCGAAGCGCAGTCGATGAAGTCCCTCGGCGTGCATCACTGGATCGACGACCTCCCGTGGCTCCAGGCCAACGAGCGGCTGGAGTCGCAGGCCACCGTCAACATCGAAGGACTCGTCGGCGGCTACACCGGGCCGGGCGGCAAGACCATCCTGCCGCACCGCGCCGTCGCCAAGATCGACATGCGCCTCGTCCCGGACATGAAATTCGCCGACGCCGTGGCCGCGCTGAAGGCGCACCTGGTCAAGCACGGCTTCGGCGACATCGAAGTCAACGTCACCGGCGGCTACGATCCGACGAGCACACCGGCGAACGCGCCGCTCATCCAGTCGCAGATCGCCGTGCTGAAACGCGCCGGCATCAACCCGGTGCTCTGGCCGCGCAACGCCGGTTCGTATCCCGGCTACGTCTTCACCGACGCGCCGCTCGGCCTCGCCGCCGGCCACTTCGGCCTCGGCCACGGCAGCGGCGCGCACGCGCCCGACGAGTACTACGTGATCGAGTCCGCCAACCCGAAAGTTCAGGGCTTCGACGGCGCGGTGATGTCCTTCGTCGAGTACTTGTACGAGCTCGGGAGGTGAACGACAAGGCCGTCCTTGCGCGCGCCGTCGCCTAGAACGACCTGCATCGGCTTCCAGCCGTCGACGGTCACGGTCCAGGTCCCGGCGCCGAGGCCGTCGATGACGAACTCGCCGTCGTCGTCCGCGATCGCCTGCGCGCGCACCTTCTCATTTCGATCGAGCACCGCGCTCAGCCGCGCCCGGGCCGCGCCCTTGCCGTCGTCGTACACGACGCGCCCCGCGATCGTCCCCGCCGGCAGGTCAATGTGCACGTCGTCGTCGCGAAACTCGAAGCGCGGGATCTGCACCGTCCACTTCCGGTTGCCCCAGCTGATCTGCAGGTCCCAAGCGCCGCCGTGCGGCAGCGGAAAGGCGAACGTCCCCGCGTCGTCGATCGGGACCGCGAAGCCCCAGTTGTCGCGGTTCGGGTCGGACGGAAAGAGATGCAAATCGCCGCGAAGCGGCTTGCCGTGAAGCGCCACCGATCCGCTGATCATCCGCGACGTCACCGGCAGCGTCACCACGGCCTGGCCGTCGCGCGGGACGTCGACCTCGACGCCTTTCGGATCGTCGACCCAGTTCCCGTGGTTCGTGCTGATCAACGCGCGCAGCTTGACCTTTCCAGGTGAGACGTCGCGGATGACGACGGGCGCGCTTTCGCCGGCGTCGTAGGCACGCCGCTCGTCGGAGACGCGCACCTTGACGTCGCCGCGCTTCACGGCGGCGCGCAGGGAGTCGCTGAGCTCGACCTTGACGGCGACCTCGGAGGCAAACATCGGGATGGCGATAAGCAGCGCGGCGGCGGCGAGTGTCTGTTTCATGCTCGATGAGACGCGGCTCGGCGCCAAGCGTTACGCAAGCACGCACATTGCAGACATCGATCAACGGAGGAGACTGCCATGCCCGAACGTTTTTCGGGGCCGTACGCGCGCGACGAAGGGTGGAGCGGCGGAGGCCGCCGCGACGACTACACCCGCGAGCCGGAGCCTGACCGCCGCGGACTCGGGCCGCGCAACTACCGCCGCCCGGACGAGCGGATCCACGCCGACGTCTGCGAGGCGTTGACCGACGATCCGCGCGTCGACGCGCGCGAGATCGAGGTCACCGTGGCCGACGAAGTCGTGACCCTCACCGGCTGCGTGCGGAGCCGCGCCGAGAAGCGGCGCGCGGAGGATGTGGCGCTGCGCTGCCGCGGCGTGCACGACGTGCTGAACGCGCTGCGCGTGGCGTCGTGCGACGACGAGGTGGCCATCGGCAAAGCCAGCGAGTAATCGGAAGTGTCGCCGGACCAGTCGTTGCTGTTTGCCGCGCTCCGGCAATTGCCGGCCGCAGTGGTCGTGGCCGAAGCGCCCTCGGGGCGCATCGTGCTGGCCAACGAGCAGGCCGAGAAGATCCTGCGCGGCGGCGCGATGCCGGAAGCGCTGCAGCGCGCGCTCGGCGGCGAGCGCATCGGACCGGAGGACGTGCGCATCGTGCGCGGCGACGGCGAGGATGCCGTGATCCGCATGGCCGCGGCGCCGATCGACGGTGGGGCCGTGCTGGCCTTCATCGACGTCACCAGCGAGGCGAAAGTGCGGGACGCGCTCGAGCTCCGCTCGCTCGAGCTCGACGCCACCGTGAAGAGCATCGTCGAGATGGCCATCCCGCGCTTCGCCGACCTCGCCTTCGTCTATCTCCTCGACGAGAAAAACCTGTTGACGCGGCACGAGGTCGCCGCCGCCGACCCCGCCGTCGAGCAGAGAGTGCGGCGGATGTGGGAGCGTTTTCCGATCGCCGCGACGCCGCTGTACGGCGCGATCGAGCGCGGGCAGACGTCGCTCACGCCGCGCGTCACCGAGGAGATGTGGAGCTTCGTCGAGGACCCGGAACAGCGGCGGGCCATGATGGAGATCGGCATGTGCTCGATCATGACCATCCCCTTGCGCGCCGGCGGCACGTTCCTCGGCGCGATGGTCCTCGCGCGCGTCAGCGAATGCCCGTACAACGACGACGAAGTCCGCGTGGCCGAGGAGCTGGCGCGGCGGGCCTCGGTGGCCATCGAGCGCGCGCGGCTCTTCGACAGCGAGCGCCGCGCGCGCCGCGAGGCCGAGCAGGCCAGCCAGGCCAAGGACGAATTCCTGGCCATTCTCTCGCACGAGCTGCGCACGCCGATGACGACGGTGATCGGCTGGGCCGATCTGCTGCGGCTGACCTACGACGGCGGCGATCCCTCGATCGCGATGGCCATCGAGTCGCTGCGCGCCGGCGCGCTGACGCAGGCGCGGCTCATCGACGATCTGCTCGACGTCTCGCGCATCATCACCGGGAAGCTGCAGGTCGAGAAGAAGCGCACGAACCTCTCCGACTCCGTCGTCAGCGCCGCGGAGGCGCTGCGCATCACCGCGGAGAACAAGGGCCTCACGCTGCGCGTCGAGGGCAACGGCCCGGTGTGGATGGAGGGCGATCCGGCGCGGCTGCGGCAGATCGTTACGAATCTCGTCGCCAACGCTATCAAGTTCACGCCGAGCGGCGGCGCCATCGACGTGCGCGTGCAGCGCCGCGACGGCCTGGCCGACGTCGTCGTGCGCGACACCGGCGAAGGCATCGCCCCCGACTTCCTCCCGCACGTGTTCGAGCGCTTCCGCCAAGCCAGCATCGGCGACTCCCGCCTCCACACCGGCCTCGGCCTCGGTCTCTCGATCGTGCACCACCTCGTGCAGTTGCACGGCGGCAGCGTCCGCGCGGAGAGCGACGGCGTGGGGAAGGGGGCGACGTTTACGGTGACGCTGCCGGCGGATTGAGCCGCGCCAGAGCTCCCGTTTTCGGACGAGTGCGATGTCCGATCGCGTGAACTGTCCTCGAAATGAGATTGGTGCGATGCCGGATCGCACTGGTGCGATCCATCGATCGCACTCACTGTCCTCGCGATGAGACTCATGCGATCGCCGAGCGCACTCGTGCGATCTCCGATCGGACTGACGCGATGTCGGATCGCACTCACGTGATTGCGAGATCGCACTCATGCGATCGCGCTTCAACTCTCACCAGTGCCAGTACGCCAGAATCATCCCCGCGAGGACGTACGACACCAGGTCGTAACAGACGTTGATCGCCCACAGCCGTTTCGGGGTCGACGAGAACAGCGCCGTGGCGAACGTCGGTGCCGCGGTGAAGCCGAGCCAGCACGCCGCGCCGAGCTTCGCCCCGCGCGCGACCGTGACCGGCTGATGATGATTCATCAGCGCCATGAGCACGTACGCGGAGACGAGCCCGCAGACGAACGCGCCGACGAATAGCAGCGGCACCGGACCGGCCGTCGCCTTCATCTCCTCTTCCGTTTTCCCCATCAGCGCGATCCATGGCCGCGCGAAGAGGAGCTTCGAGTACCAGACACCGCCGAGGAGAAAAATGACCACGCCGCAAACGAGAACGGCGAGATAGTCGACGTGGGGGAAGGACATGGCGCGCCTCCTTCCCCTAACTATACTTCCCGCGTGCTTCCCGCCGGAACGATGCTCGGCCCCTATCGCATCGTCGCTGCGATCGGGGCGGGCGGCATGGGCGAGGTCTATCGCGCCAACGACACGCGGCTCGGCCGCGACGTCGCCGTCAAAGTCCTCTCGCGCAACCTCACCCACGATCCCGATTCGCTGCGGCGCTTCGAGCAGGAAGCGCGCGCCGCGGGGATGCTCAACCATCCGAACATCCTGGCCATCTACGACATCGGCACCGAGGGAGACCAGCGCTACATCGTATCGGAGCTCCTCGAGGGCGAATCGCTGCGCTCGCGCCTGCGCGACCAGGGCGCCATCCCGCCGCGCAAAGCCACCGACTACGCCGGCCAGCTCGCGCGCGGCCTGGCCGCGGCGCACGAGCGCGGCATCATCCACCGCGACCTCAAGCCGGAGAACGTCTTCATCACCCGCGACGGCCACATCAAGATTCTCGACTTCGGCCTGGTCAAGCTCATGTCGCCGCGCGTCCCCGGCCAGAGCGACGCCGACGAGCACGCGCCGACGCTCCCCACCACGCCCACCGAGCCGGGCCGCATCCTCGGCACCGTCGGCTACATGGCCCCCGAGCAAGTGCGCGGCAACGCCGGCGACCACCGCTCCGACATCTTCTCCTTCGGGGCCATCCTCTACGAGATGCTGTCGGGGCGGCAGGCCTTCCGCAGCGAGTCGAGCATCGAGACGCTGAACTCGATTCTGAAGGACGATCCGCCCGACTTCTTCGAGCTCAGCCTCCGCGTCCCCTCGGCGCTCGACCGCATCGCCCGGCATTGCCTCGAGAAAAATCCGGACGAGCGATTCCAGTCCGCGCGCGACCTGGCTTTCGACCTCGGCGCGCTCTCCGGCCTCACCAGCGAGGCCGTGTCGCGACCGTCGATGCGCCACGTCGAGTGGCGGCGGCTCTGGCGCCCCGTGGCCGTCATCGCCGCGCTCACCGCTCTCGCTCTCGGCGGCTTCCTTCTCGGCCGCCGCTACGGCACGCAGCCGCCGCCGGACTTTCATCGCCTCACCTTCCGCAGCGGCACGATCCTCAACGCGCGCTTCAGCCCCGACGGGCAAACCGTCTTTTACGGTGCGCGCTGGAACGGCACGCCGGTCGAGATCTTCGCCGTGCGCGGTGACTCGCCCGAATCGCGCGCCCTGGGGCTCGGAAGCGCCGACGTCTTGGCCGTGTCGCGGCAGGGACAGCTCGCCATTTCGCTGCGGCGCCATCCCATCGGCTACCTCCGCGACGTCGGCGTGCTCGCGCAAGTGCCGATTGCCGGCGGCGCGCCGCGCGAGCTCCTCGAAGAGGTCGAAGCGGCCGACTGGGCGCCGGACGGCCGCAGCCTCGCGGTCATCCGCAGCAGCGGCGGCAAGTCGCGCCTGGAGTTCCCGATCGGCAAAGTGCTGTACGAAAGCGCCGGATGGATGGCCTCGCCGCGCTTCTCGCCGCGCGGCGAGGCCATCGCCATCGTCGATCATCCATTCCTCAACGACGACCGCGGGTCGCTCATGACCGTCGACGTCCGCACCGGCGCGCGCAAGACCATCGGCCGGGAGTGGGAGAGCGTGTCGGGGCTGGCGTGGTCGCCCGACGGCCGCGAGCTCTGGTTCGCGGGCGAGGAGGGGACGAACGGCCGCGCCATCCGCGCCGCCAAGCTCGACGGCGAGACGCGCCTCATCGCCACCAGCCCCGGCTCGATGGCGGTCGAAGACATCGCCGCCGACGGCCGGGTGCTCATCACCCGCCAGAACCAGCGCGCCGGCATCATCGCCATGACCGAGCCGAATGCGCCGCCGCGCGATCTGTCATGGCTCGACTACTCGATCGTGCGCGACCTCTCCGCCGACGGCAAGACCATGGCGTTCTCGGAGTCGGGGGAAGCGGGCGGCTCGATCTTCGGCGTCTACGTCCGCGCGCTCGACGGCTCCCCCGCCGTCCGCCTCGGTGATGGAACGACCGAGGGGCTGTCGCCGGACGGGAAGTGGGTCCTGTCGATTCCGCGCAATCGCCAGCCGGCGCAGATCGTCATGCTGCCGACGGGCGCCGGGCAGCCGCGCGCCGTGACGCACGACAAGATCAATCATCGCAGCGCGCGCTGGTTCCCGGACGGCCGGCGGATTCTGTTTCAAGGCAACGCCCCCGGCGAGGCGTCGCGGATCTGGGTGCAGGACGTCGGCGGCGGCGCGCCGCGCGCGATCACGCCGGAGAACGTGAACGGCACGCAGATGACGCCCGACGGCACGCGCGTTCTCGGCCGCGCGCCCGACCGCCGCTTTTACTTCTACCCGGTCGCCGGCGGCGCGCCCGAGCCTGTGCCGATCCTTCAGGGCGGCGACGTGCCGGTGCGCTTCAGCAGCGACGGGACGTCGCTCTACGTGGCGACGTTCGGGAGAGTGCCGGCGTTGCTCTACAAGGTCGATCTCGCCACGGGCAAGCGCGAGCTGTGGCGCGAAGCCATGCCGCCCGATCCCTCCGGCCTCATCAACGTCGGCCCGATTTTCGTGACGCCGGACGGGCGGACGACGGTCTATTCGTATTCGCGTTTGTTGTGCGATTTATTCGTGCTCGACCGCAGCCGAAAGCACTGATTTTGCACTAGCTTGTGCATTATGAGAAGCCTCGGAATCGCACTCGTTCTCGGGCTGATCGGAGGCGCCGCTTTGGCCGCCGATCCGCCTACGCGTCCTGATCCGTTTGTCATCCTGACTCCGCAGGAAACGAAGCGCGTCGATGTCGAAATCGGCGCCGCGGAGATCAACACCCATGCCGCACGCATCCGTGTGGCCTACCTGCCGCGCCTGGCGCCGCTGCCCGGCACGCTGCCGCACAGCATCGGCACGATGCCGAACGCGTTTCAACTGCTCAACGTGTCGCTGCCTTACCGCTTTTCGCCGACGAGCGTCGCCGGCCGCAGCGAGCCGAACGTGACGATCGCCAGAAACGCGGCGGCGACGCGGGAGCCGCCGCGGTTGACCGCGAAGCCCTCGGCGCCGAACACGCGCGCGTACTCGGCGAAGTGACGGATGTCGTCGATGACGGCGCGGCCGCCCGGCTTCAGCACGCGGGCGATCTCCCGGATCGCCTGCGTGCGGTCGCCGGCGTCGTAGAGGTTGTGGATCGCCGCGCAGGAGACGACGACGTCGAAGGTGGCGTCGTCGAACGGAAGCTTGCGCATGTCCGCGGTCTTGACCTCGACGCGCTCGCGCACGCCCTCGCGCTCGGCATTCTCGAGCGTCGCCTCCGGACGATTGCCCGATAAGTCCTCGGCCTGCCAGATGTCGACGCCGGTGGCGCGTCCGCTCGTGAGCCGCTTGGCCGCGCCGATGAGCATCAGGCCGCGGCCGCAGCCGACGTCGAGCACGCGCTCGTCGCCGCGCCAAGGAACGCGGTCGAGCAGACGCTCGCGGTCGCGGACTTTGCCGATCTTGCTGTCGTAGATCATCCACACCGCCATCGCGCCGCAGCCGATGGCGGGCCAGAGGAGCATCCAGGCAAGGCCGAGACGGACCGGGCCGATCGTGACGATGCCGGACCAGAGGCCGGCCGCCATCGTCGTCCAGGCGATGAGGCCGATGGCGGTGACGATGAGGAGATTCCGGATGACGCCGGGGGCGTCGATGCCGTAGTCCGCTTTCATGGATTTGCGCTTAGACTTTGCCATGAGCAACAAGTCGATCGCAACCTTCCTTCTTCTCAGCGCGGGTCTCTTCGCCTGTCCGAAGAACGAGCCCGCGACTTCGACGGCAGCGTCCGCGGCGGCACCGACAGCCACGACGGCGCCCGCGTCCGCTCCGGCGCCCGCGCCGGCTCCAGCTTCGGCCGGCACGGCCGCCGCCAACGTCCCCGCCGGCATCGCCTCCGCCGACGCCGAGACCAGCGGCGTCAAAGTGGTCGTGCAGGAATTGAAGCGCACCAGCGGCGGCACGGTGGCGATGAAGTTCACGATCACGAACGGATCGGACAAGGCCATGGGAACCGGCTACGCCTTCGGCGACAAGGACCACGAGATCGCCGACTTCAACAGCGTCGGCGGCGTGCATCTCGTCGACGAGGCTGGGAAGAAGAAGTACTTCGTCGTCCGCGATACCGACGGCAAGTGCGTCTGCAGCCAGGGCGTGAAGGATCTCAAGCCGGGCGGCACGGCCAATCTCTGGGCGCGCTTCCCCGCCCCGCCCGACAACGTGGCCAAGATCACGGTGATCGTGCCGCACTTCCAGCCGATGGACGACGTGCCGATCGGCAGGTGACGCGCATGCGACGCGCTCTCGCTCTGTTGGCGTTCCTCGCGGCCGCGCCGCTGCACGCGCAGGTGGTCGATCTGGTGTTCAGGACCGAGGACCTGGTGTTCAACGTGGTCGACATGGCCGGCAAGGTCGAAGACCTTACCGTGCAGGAGTCGGACACGGAGATGCGCATCGACCTCGCCGCCGACGTGCTCTTCGACTTCGACAAGGCCGACCTCCTCCCGAAAGCGGAGGAGACGCTGACGAAGGCCGCCGACCTGATCAAGCAGCGCAACGTCAAGGGAACGGTGCGCATCGAAGGCCACACCGACGCGAAGGGGAACGACGCCTACAACCAGAAGCTGTCGGAGCGCCGCGCCGAGGCGGTGAAGCGCTGGTTCGAGTCGCACGGCCTGCACGAGACGTGGGCGACGTCCGGCTTCGGCGCGAAGAAGCCGGTCGCGCCGAATGCGAGGCCGGACGGGAGCGACGATCCGGAGGGGAGAGCGAAGAATCGGCGGGTGGAAATCGTGGTGAAGAAGTAGACTGTTACACTAGTCAGCATGACCAGAAATCGAACCTGGGCGCTTCAGGACGCAAAAGCGCGTTTCAGCGAAGTCGTCCGCAAGGCCAAGACTGAAGGTCCTCAGAAAATCACCGTGCACGGCCGGGAAGAAGTCGTCATCGTTTCGATCGAGGAGTACCGGCGCGTCAACGGCAAGCGAACCGGCGCGGAGCTGGTCGCGGTCCTGAATGACTCGCCGCTGAAGGAAATCGAGCTCGAGCTGCCGCGCACGCGCGTTCGTGCACGTCCGCCCGTCAAGCTGTGACCCGCTGGCTGCTCGACACGAATGTCCTCTCGGAGTGGCGCCGTCTCAGACCGGACGAACGAGTCGTTCGGTGGTTGTCGGCGCAACCACTCGAGCTTCTTCACGTGAGCGTCGTGACGTTTGCCGAGATCCGCTTGGGAATGGAGCTGGTGAACGATGCCGCGCGACGTCTGGAGCTGAATGACTGGCTGGAGCACAAGCTACGGCCGATGTTCGAAGACCGCGTGCTCGACCTCGACGATGACGTCGTGCTCAAGTGGCGCCTGATTCTCGAGGAGGGTCGGAAGCGCGGCCATACGTACTCCGAGCCTGACGCGCTCATCGCCGCAAGTGCCCTTCACCACGGCCTCACCGTCGTTACGCGTGACACACGCGAATACGAACGGGCGAACGTGCCCGTGCTGAATCCGTGGGGCGAGTGAGGCTTACCGACTCAGCACTCAGCACCCACCCAGCCCTATCGTTTCATCCCCCACATCGACTCCATCAGCCACGTCAGCAACCGCTCCGCCGGCAGCGGGCGCGAGATCCAATATCCCTGGGCCAGGTCGCAGCGCATCTCCACCAGGCGGTTCCACTGCGCGTCCGTCTCCACGCCCTCCGCGCAGACCTGCTTGCCGAGGTTGTGGGCCAGGTCGATCACCGTACGGACGATCGACGCGTCCGCCTCCGACGTCGTCATCCCGCCGACGAATGACTTGTCGATCTTGATCTCGTCGATCGGCAACTGGCGGATATGCGTCAGCGACGAGTAGCCGGTGCCGAAGTCGTCGATCGAGAGGCGCACCCCCATCGACTGAAGCATCGACAGAATCGCCAGCGCGTGCGCCGGGTCGGCCATGATGCTGCTCTCCGTGATCTCGATCTTCAGAAACCGCGGGTCGATGCTCCAGCGGTCGAGCGCCGCCTGCACCTTCGCCGGCAGCGCCGGGTCCTGCAGGCTCTTCGCGGAGATGTTGACCGCCAGGTGCACCGGCGCGCCGGCGTCCTGCCACTGCCGGCATTGCTTGAGCGCGCGGTCGAGAATCCAATCCGTCATGGCCCGGATCACGCCGGTGCGCTCCGCGAGCGGGATGAACTGCGCCGGCACGAGCAGCCCCCGCTTCGGATGGTTCCACCGCACCAGCACCTCGGCGCGCGTGGCCAGGCCGCTGCGGATGTGCAGCTTCGGCTGGTAGTAGAGCTCGAACTGCTGCTCCTCCACCGCGCTGCGCATCTCCACGGCCAGCGCGAGCTGGTCGGGCGAGCGCACCACCGTGTCGACGCTGTGGAAGCTGTACCCGCTGCTTCCCTGCTTGGCCGAGTACATGGCCACGTCCGCGCAGCGCATCAGCGACCGCGCGTCGCTGCCGTGCCGTGGATGCAAGGCGATGCCGATCGACGCCCCGACCTCGAGCACCTGCCCTTCCACGACGAACGCCTGCTCGAGCGCGTTGAGGATCCGCCGCGCCGTCTGCGCCACGGCGGTCGCGTCGGGCGCGCGCGGCAGGACGATGGCGAACTCGTCGCCGCCCAGACGCGCCACCGTGTCGTCGGACGCGAGCTGATTGCGGATGCGGAAGGCCACCTGCTTGAGCAGCACGTCGCCGAAGTGATGGCCGAACGTGTCGTTCACTTCCTTGAAGCGGTCGAGGTCCATCAACAGCAGCGCCACCATCACCGACTCGCCTCGCGCCTCCTCCAGCGCCCGCTCGAGCCGCTCGTAGAGCAGCGTGCGGTTCGGCAGATCGGTCAGGCCGTCGTGCAGGGCCTGATGCCGCAGCAGGAGGATCTGATTCTTCTGCTCCGTCACGTCGCGGAAGAACGCCACCCAATGCGTGAGGTGCCCGGAGTCCGACACCGGCACGAGCTGCAGGGCGAGATCGAACTCCGTCCCGTCCTTCCGCCGCGCCGTCACCTCGGCCTCGAACGGCTTCCCTTCGAACACGTGCTGCAGCATGGCCACGTAGAGCGCGTGCTGCGCGTCGACGATGCCGAACGCTTCCGGCGTCTGCCCGATGATCTCCGCGCGCGTGCGGCCGTACGTGGCGCAGAAGCCGTCGTTGACGAAGGCGATGCGCGGCCCCGCCTCCTCGACCGCGGGCGTGAGGATGGCGATCCCCTGCCCGGCCACGTGAATGGCCGTGCCGAGGAGGCGGAGCTGCTCGGCGGCGATCCGCTGCTCGCGGGCGGCCGGCTCGTCCGGAGCCTTGGTCGTCCACGCCGTGCGCAATGACGTAAAGGGATCGTTGGACATCGATCCCTATACTACCGCCAGACGGATCGCCTGATCGGCGGACGTACGGATTACGACGACGTCAGCGCGCTCTGGAACGCCTGTTTGTACGCCTCCTTGGCACGCGCGCCCGGCTTCGGGTTCGCGCCGACCGTGGCCCGCTTCACCGCCGCGGCATAGGCCTCGTCGAACTTCAGATCCGCGTCAGCCGCCTCCGTGGCGTCGGGATTGGCCTCGCGGAAGCTGGCGGCGCGCTCCTTCGCCTCGCGCGCCAGCTCGGCTTCGATTTGCTGGTTCACGAACGCGCCGAACGACATGGCCGGCTGGGCGCCGATCGGAATCCGCGGCTCCTCCGCGGGCGCGATCGCGGACACGGCGCGCTCGACCTTCTTCCCGTCGGGCTGCACGTTGTGCTGCCAGAGGCGCAGAAGAAGATTGACGCGGTAGTCGTCGAAGATGGAGCGGCCGAAGGCCATCAGCGTCTCCACCGGCATGTTGTCGAGCTCCTTGGCGATCTCGGCCACGACTTTCTCCGCCTCGGCGCGCTTGGGGGTGTTGCGGATGATCGGCTCGATCGTGGAGACGAAGTCGATCGCGCCGCGGATCTCGAACTTGCGCAGCTTCACGATGTTGTCGCGGAAGTACGAGACCAGGATGGCCTGATCGACCAGGTCGATCACGCGCGTGAACGGGAAGAGGCTGCGCACCGTCAGCACGCCCGGATCGGACGTGGCCAGGTGCTGCACGCTCAGCACGTTCAGCTCGGTGAGGATATCCTGGGTGTCGTCGTCCACGCCGTCGATCCAATTCGTCGGCAGCTCGCTGGTGATCGACTTGTTGCGCTTGAAGCGTTTGTAGGCCTCGTCGCGCAACTGCTCGAAGAAGAGCGGATAGAACATGCCGATGAGGAAGTACGTCGATGGACCGGCCACGGTCATGTCTTTGAGGATGTCGGTCGCGCCGGCGAAGAAGCCGAGCATCATGGCCGCGCCCGCGCGCAGAGAGGCGGTGATCAGGAAGCGCGCGCTCAAGCCTCCGGCGTTGATGCGGCCGATCATGCGCATGACGATCAGCACCCACACGCCGAAGCCGGCGAAGACGAGACCGCGCTGCCACTCCGGCAGGCCGGCCTGGGCGGCCGAGAGGCTGTCCTGCGCCTTCTTGATCGCCGCCTTGATCGTGGCGATAGACGGCGAGGCCGCGGCCGCGGCGCTCTGCGCGTCCTTGAGCGTGGCCGAAACCTGGGTCAGGCTCGGATCGGTCACCGGCGTCAGCTTCGTGCCGCCGCTGCTGATCACCGCCGGGATCGAGAAGACCGCGGTCAGCAGCGCCGCGCCCCACAGCATGGAGGCGAACGTCGGCGCGTGCCGCGTCATGTCATCCGCAAGGTCTTCGCTGACCTTGATCGGGTTGTCGGTGTCGGCCCACGTCTGATCGAACTTCTGCGTGAATTGGCGGTAGGCATCGACCACCGAGAGGCGGCTGTCGAACTTCGAGGAGAGATTCAGCAGGTGGTAGACGATGCCGATCGCCGCGGGGATCGGCACGAGAATCCACAGGCTGTAGTTCTTTGCCACGAAAAATGCGCCGACCGCCAGAGCGATGCCGGCGACGATGACGAGCACTTCCTCGCGTGAAAGCCACGGCTTGCGCGTTTCGCCTTCCATGAGTTCCTCCGAGTTTTGCGTTGAATGTAAGGAGAAAAGATACGCGACTTTCAGCGCGGACGCGAGCTCATGGGTTCGTGGCCCAAACCGACATCTCCGTCACGAAGCCGCGGTCGTCGAGCTCGAGCATGGACACGATGGCCTGGGCAATGTCGCCGGCGACGAGCTTGCGCGGGTTGAAATCGCGGCCGCGGAAGAACTCCGTCTGCACTTCGCTCGGGTTGACCTGCATGACGCGCACGTTCGACTTGCGCAGCTCGGCGCGCCAGCACTCGGTCATCCCATGCAGCGCGAACTTGCTCGCCGCGTACGCGGTGCCGCCGGCGAAGCCGCGCAGCGCGGCGCTCGAGGCCACGTTGACGATATTCCCGTAGTTCTTCTTGACGAAGTGCCGCGCCGATTCACGCGCCACGACCATGGCGCCGAAGACGTTCGTGGCGAAGATGCGCTGCATCTCGGCGAGGTCGAGCTCCAGGAGCGGCCCGAACGTGCCGAAGCCGGCGTTGTTGACGAGGACGTTGTAGTCGTCGAATTCGCGCACGACCTCGGCGACGACGTTCACGCAGTCGCTCTCCACCGCCACGTCGGCCGCGATGCCCGTCGCGCCGATCTCCTTCGCCGCGCGCTCGAGTTTCTCGCGGTCGCGCCCGCAGATGGCCACGCGCGCGCCGCGCTCGGCCAGGAGCTTTGCCGTTGCGAATCCGATCCCCGAGGAGCCGCCGGTGACGAGTGCTCTTGCGCGATCGATCTTCATGCCCGCATTCTACGTTCGCCATGCGTGCCTGTCCCTCGTGCGGCCGCGCGCCGCAGGAAGTGCTCGTCTCCGCCGAGGCGGTGGCCGAGGAGATGGCGCTGCGGCGGAAATTCTTCGCCGCGCGCATCGACGGCTGGGTCGAGCCGGCGCAGCAGAAAGACCGCGTCGACGTCGCCCAGAGCGAGCCGTCCGAGATGCGCGTCTGCCGCGGCTGCGGCGTCCTCGTGCGCGGGCGCGGCGACAACACGCGCTTCGCCGCCGATCCATACGCGCCGCACGTCATGGAGCAGATGCTGCGCACGTACATCGACGAGTTCCGCGCGCGCGAGCCGCGCATCCGCCCGCTGCTGCCCGGCGGCGCGAAGGCGATCGAGATCGGCAGCTACGTCGGCGGATTCCTGCACGTGGCGCGCGAATGGGGATGGGACATCGTCGGGCTCGACGTCGGCGAGGACACGTCGCACTTCACGCGCGCGAAGGGCTATCCGACGCGCACGGCCTCGCTCGACGAATGCGCCTTCGACGACGCGTCGCTCGACGGCGTCTTCATCTGGAACACGTTCGAGCAGATCGACGACCCGCGCGCGCTCCTCGCCGAGGTGCGGCGCGTGCTGCGGCCGGGCGGCGTGCTGGCGATCCGCACGCCGAACGCGCTCTTCTACGAGATGATCGAAGCGCTGCTCGACCTCCGCCGCCCTCTCCCCCTCGACGATCACGACCCGCTGATCATCGCCCTCGGGAACGCGAATCTTCTCGGCTTTCCGCACCTCTTCGGCTTCAGCGTGGCGTCGCTCGACCGGCTCGTGACGGCGCACGGCTTCGACGCCGTCGCGCACGTCTCGACGCCGCACATCCCGCCGACGCGCCACCGCCTCTCCGCCACCGCGCGCATCGAAGAGGAGCGCGTGCGCGAAGCGGCGGCCAAGCTCGAGGCGGCGTTCGGCGACGTCGTGATCGGGCCGTGGCTCGAGACCGTCTACAGATGAGGGATCTGTTTATCGCTTCTCGATCCCCGTGCTCTTGTCGAGGAGCTCGCGTCCCTTCGCCTCGCCTTTCAAATACGCATCCCAGAAGGCGAGCGAGACGACGCGGATCTCGTTGAAGGCGCTGCGGCCGCTCTGCGGGTTCACCGGGCCGCTCGACATCCGCCCCGGCTCGTACATCGGATACGGATTGGGATTGCGCGGATCGCCGGGCGGATACGGGTTCGCCTGCGGGATCGGGATCGACGTCGTCTGCGGGATCTCCGCCGGGACGTAGGTGCCGGCGAACGTCATGTGCCCGGCGCCAGCCAGCAGGACGAAGTACTTGTCGCCCGCCGCCGCGTTCGTGAACGCCGTCTTCCGCCACTGCGCGTCCTCGTTCGGCGCGGCGCCGCGGTCCTCGCTGCCGGACATGAACATGGCCGGGATGCGGATGCCGGCGAAGGACTGCGCGTTGAGCCCTAGGCTGGCCGTGACGCCGGGCGGCGACATGGCGATGATCGCTTTCACCCGCGCGTCGCCGAGGGTGAGCGGCGGATTGCCCGAGGTCGTCGCGCCGCCGACGAGCATCGCCGTGAGCGCGCCGAGCGAGTGTCCGGCCACGCCGATCTTGGCGTGGTCGATCTTTCCTTTGAGCTCGGGGAAGCGCTGCTCGAGGCCGTCGAGGCCGTCGATGATCAGCGTGACGTCGCGCACGCGGTCGGTCCATTGCGGCTCACGCTGCGACTCCCACTCGGCGGCCCGCGCGCGCCGCTCCCCCTCCTCGCGCTGCGCGGCGGCCTTCTCCATCTCCTCTTTCGTCGGACGGCGGCGGCGCTCGCGCTCCTGGTTCGTCCGATCGCCGAAGACAGCGCGCACGGCGTCGACCGCTTTGCCGGCGTCGGCATGGCGCGGGCGGATGACCGCGTAGCCGTTGCTCGTCCAGTACGAGACGAGCTGCTCGTAGCCCTGCTCCGAGGAGCCGTAGCCGTGGGAGAAGATGATCAGCGGGTAGGGACCGCCTTTGATCGGATATTCGATCGAGACGGTAACGTCGCGGTTGCGCTGCGCGTCGTGGAGGACGGCCGCCGGGACGACGCCGACGGCCTCCGTGCCGGGCGCCGCGCTGTAGCCGGTGTTCTTGTCGGCAGCGACCGCGGATGACGCGTTCGGCGGATTGCCCGAGGAACAGGCGAGGGCCAAAAGGACCGCCACGAGAAGGGAAATGCGTTTCATGAATTCATACCTCGCGTAAAACGATATGCAAAACTCGCCGCGCACGCCCCCGTACTTCGTACCCGTGCGACGAAACTCCAACATTCTCCTCGGCGCCATGGCCGCGGCGACGGCGGCCATGCACCTCGCCTGCATCAACCAGTACGGGATCTTCCGCGACGAGCTCTACTTCCTCGCCTGCGGCGAGCACCTCGACTGGGGCTACGTCGATCAGCCGCCGTTCGTCGCCCTCATCGCCTGGGTGGCCCGGCACCTCGGCACGTCGCTCTTGGCGGTGCGGATCCTGCCGGTGCTCGCCGCCGCGGCGCTCGTCGCGCTCACCGGCGCGATGGCCCGGCGCCTCGGCGGCGGCCTCTTCGCGCAGTTTCTCGCTTGCCTCACCGCGCTCGTCGCTCCGATCTACATCGCCCTCGGCCACTTCCTCTCCATGAACATCTTCGAGCCGCTCTTCTGGATGGGGATGGCGTACGTGGCCTTCGTCATTTTCCAGGGCGGCTCGGAGAGGCTCTGGCTCCTCTTCGGCCTCCTGGCCGGCCTGGGACTCCAGAACAAGCACACGACGCTCTTCTTCGGCTCGGCGTTCGTGCTGGCGATGCTGCTCACGAAACAGCGGCGGCACTTCGCGCGGCCGTGGATCTGGCTCGGCGGCGCGATCGCCGCGGCCGTCTTCGCGCCGAACGCGCTGTGGGAAGTGCGCCATCACTTCCCGACGATCGAGCTGCTGCAGAACATCGCCCGCAGCAATAAGAACGCGCCGGTGAGCCTCTGGAGCTTCACGGCCGGGCAGTTGCTGCTGCTCCATCCGATCAACGCGATCGTCTGGATTGCCGGCCTGGTGTGGCTGCTCCGCCGCGCCGAGACTCGCGTGCTGGCGCTGACGTGGATCCTCTGCTTCGCCGAGTTCGTGGTGATGAAAGGAAAGATCTACTACCTCGCGCCGGCGTATCCGATGCTCCTCGCCGCGGGCGGCGTGGCCATCGAGTCGTGGACGGCGGCGCGTGCGCGCGTGTGGCGCGTCGCCATGGCGGCGACCGTCATCGTCACGGGCGCCGCGCTGGCGCCGCTGACGCTGCCGATCCTGCCGGTCGAGACGTACATCGCCTATCAGAAGGCGCTGCACTTCGAGCCGCCGCAGACGGAGAACCATCGCTTCGGCCCGTTGCCGCAGCAGTACGCCGACATGTTCGGCTGGCCGGAGATGGTGGCCATAGTGGCGCGCGTGTACGACTCGCTGCCGGCCGCCGACCGCGCCCGCTGCATGATCTTCGGCCAGAACTACGGCGAGGCCGGCGCGATCGACTGGTTCGGCCCGCGCTACGGCCTGCCGAAGGCGGTGAGCGCGCACCAGAACTATTTCTACTGGGGCCCGCGCCACTACGACGGCTCGGTGGCGATCGTGCTCAACGATGACCGCGAGACGCTCGAGACGATTTTCAATCGAGTCGAGCTGGCCGCGCACGTGCAGCATCCGTACTCGATGCCGTACGAGCACTTCGACATCTGGATCTGCCGCGACCCGAAAGTGAATTTCCAGGAGCTGTATCCGAAGATCAAGAAGTGGATCTGAGCGCGAGGCTCTGACGTCCGCAATGCTCGCTCTTACAATGTCGACGTGGAGAACGTCGAGCCTGCCGGTTTCTGGATCCGCGCCGCCGGCCGGATGATCGACTGGATTCCGAACTGGATCGCCGGGGCCATCGCCGGCGGCGTCCTGGCATTCACGTGGGGCGTGCTCAAGGCCATGAACAAGCCGGTGTCGGACTGGCCCGACACGGCCGGAAACCGCAAGATTCTCCTGTGGATCGCCGGCGTGATCGCAAGCTGGCTCTATCACTCGTTCAGTGAGGCCGTCGCCGGAGCGACGCTCGGCAAACGCCTCCTCGGCCTCGAAGTCGTCAGCGAAACGCTCGCACCCGCGAACCTCGTGCAGACGTTGAAGCGCGACCTGGCCTACTTCGTCGATGCGTTTTTTTTTGGCGCCGTCGCGTACAGCCACATGAAAGACTCGCCGGAGAAGCAGCGCATCGGCGATGAATGGGGGAAGACGCGCGTGGTCTTGCGCCGCTCGCTCCCACCGGAGTCGCGGCGCCCGACCGCCCTTTTCGTCTGCGCCTTCCTCGCCGCGGTCGGACTGGCCGCGCAAACGATGTTGATCGCGTACATGCTCCTCATCTGATGGCCGAGAAAGTCCGCAAGTACACCCTCAAGGCGCCGGCGAAGGCGCAGAAGCAGTACCGCGTCCGCTACGAGGACGAGCTCAATGCCGAGCAGTTCGAAGTCGTCATGGCCGGCGAGGGGCCGATGCTCGTCATCGCTGGCGCGGGGAGCGGCAAGACGCGCGCGCTCACCTACCGCGTCTCGCGCCTCATCGAAGACGGCGTCGACCCGTCCGAGATCCTCCTCGTCACCTTCACCAACAAGGCGGCGCGGGAGATGCTCAGCCGCGTCGAGCAGCTCGTCACCATCGACACGCGTCGCATCTCGGGCGGCACCTTTCATTCGATCGGCAACCGGCTGCTTCGGCGCTACGCCGAGGCCATCGGGTATCGCAGCAACTTCTCCATCCTCGACGACGAAGACGCCAAGGAAATGATGGAGTCCGCCGTCTCCTCGCTCGGCATCAAGACGCTGGAGAAGCGCTTCCCGAAGGGTGACGTCCTCCTCGACATCTATTCGTTTCTCATCAACACGCGCACGCCGCTGGAGCTCCATCTCGAGCAGAACTATCCGCACTTCGCGCTCTACCAGGAGGAGATGGTCAACGTCTTTCGCCGCTACAAGGAGCGCAAGCGCGAGGCGAACGCGATGGACTTCGACGACCTCCTGGTGAACTGGAAACTGCTCCTCGAGGAGCGCGACGAGATCGCCGAGCCGCTCAAGCGAAGGTTCCGCTTCATCCTGGTCGACGAGTACCAGGACACGAACAAGCTCCAGGCCGACGTCGTCGACTCCATGGCCTCGGTGCGCCGCAACGTCATGGTCGTCGGCGACGACGCGCAGTCGATCTACTCCTTCCGCGGCGCGTCGTTCGAGAACATCCTCACCTTCCCGCTGCGCTTTCCGGACGCGTCGATTCACAAGCTCGAGACGAACTACCGCTCCACGCGGCAGATCCTCACGCTGGCCAATCGATCGATCGAGCACAATCGCTTTCAATTCCGCAAAGAGCTGCAGGCCGTGCGCGGCGACGGGCCGGAGCCGGCGGTGGTCGGCGTCGACGACGTCTTCGAACAGGCCGCCTTCGTGGCGCAGCGCATCCTGGAGCTGCGGGACGAAGGCGAGCACCTCGACGAGATCGCCGTCCTCTACCGCTCGCATTACCAGTCGCTGGAGCTGCAGATGGAACTGTCGCGGCGGCTGATCCCGTACGAGATCCGCTCCGGCGTCCGCTTCTTCGAGCAGGCGCACATCAAGGACGTGATCGCGTACCTCAAGATCATGACCAACCCGCGCGACGAGCTGTCGTGGAAGCGCGTGCTGAAGCTCTATCCGAAGATCGGCGAGAAGACGGCGGCCGAGGTGTGGGGGAAGATCGGCCAGGCCGCCGACCCGCTGCAGCGCTTTCTGCACGCCGTCGAGATCAGCGGGCGCGGGGCGATGCAATCGCTCGAATCGCTGCGCCAGGCGATGCGGCTCCTGGCGGGCGAGTCGATGAAGCACAATCCATCCGAGTCGATTCGACTGGTGGTCGAGCGCGGCTACGCCGACTACGCGCGCGCCAAGTTCCCGAACGCGCAGGCGCGGCTCGACGATCTCGAGCAGCTTTCGCAGTACGCGCTGCGCTACGACGAGGTGAACGCGTTTCTCGAGGAGGTCGCGCTGGCGAATCCGCTGGCCGGCGAGGACGTGGCCGTCGTCGGCCCCGAGGATGAGAAGGTGGTGCTGTCGTCGGTGCACCAGGCCAAGGGGCTGGAGTGGCGCGCCGTCTTCGTCATCTGGCTCGCCGACGGGCGCTTCCCGTCGCAGCGCGCGCTGCGCGTGCCGGGCGGGATCGTGCGCGTGCAGCCGTCGCGCGTGCACGAGGCCCTGCCGCTGCTCGAGGGTGCGATCGACGATGCGCCGGTCGTCGCCGACGACGGCACGCGCGAGATCGTCATCCCCGGCGAGGAAGAGGAACGGCGGCTGTTCTATGTCGCGGTGACGCGCGCGAAGCAGGAGCTTTATCTCGTTTTTCCGGTGATGGCGCGCGACCGCGCCGGCATGGACGTGCTGATGGAGCCGTCGCGGTTCGTGCGCGAGCTGCCGGGCGAGGTATACGAGAAATGGGTGATCGGCAATGAGTGACGTGCTGTTTCTGAGCCGCCGCAACGTGGCGGCGCTGCTCGACCTGGACGACTGCATCGCCGCCGTCGAAAACGCCTTTGCCATGCTCGGCCGCGGCGAGCTGCCACCGCCGGCGATCGCCGGCGTGCACGCGACGGGCGGCGCCTTTCACATCAAGGCGGCCATCGCCGGCGGCCGCTTCGCCGCGAAGGTCAACGCGAATTTCTTCGAGGCCACGCCGCGGATCAAAGGCGTGGTCATGCTGGCCGACGCGAGCGACGGCACGCCGCTCGCGATCATGGACTCGATCGAGATCACGATTCTGCGCACGGGCGCGGCGACGGCGGTGGCGGCAAAGTTCCTGGCGCGCGCCGACGCGCGCACGGCGCTGATCTGCGGCTGCGGACTGCAGGGGCGGATTCAGGCGAAGGCGCTGGCGCGCGTGCGGCCGATCGAGCGCGTCTTCGCTTTCGACACCGACCGGACGCGTGCCGCCCAGCTTGGCGAGGTCGTCGACGAGATCGTGCCGGCCGACATCGTCGTCACCTGCACGCCGTCGCGCGCGCCGTTTCTCGAGCGCGTCGCGCCGGGGACGTTCGTCGCCGCCGTCGGCGCCGACAGCGAGGAGAAGTCGGAGATCGCGCCGTCGCTCCTCGCATCGGCCAAAGTCGTCACCGACGTGACCGAGCAGTGCGCGACGATCGGGGACCTCCGCGTCGCCATCGCCGCCGGCGCGATGACGCGCGACGGCGTGCACGCGGAGCTCGGCGAGATCGTCGCCGGCCGCAAGCCCGGCCGCGAGCGCGCCGATGAGGTGATCGTGTTCGACTCGACGGGGATGGCGCTGCAGGACGTGGCCGCGGCGTCGATCGTCTACGACCGGGCGGTGGAGCGGGGGATGGGCGTGCGCATGCCGCTGTAGCGGTGGCACGCAAAGAGGTCATTCCGCGGCCGTTTTGCTCGATGTGGCCGATTACGCGCAGCTCGTCGAGGAGCTCGAGCTTCTTCGGGAAGTGCAAACAGCGGTCAAGCAGATCGAGTCCGGCAAGGTATTTCGAATCGCGAAGCGAAAGCCGAATTACGAAGGCGATTTCGCAATTGAAAGTGATCTGGTCGCCTCTGGCGATGAAGCGCGCTTACGAGCAGGCGCGATCCATCGCAGCAGATAAACCAGGAGTGGCGTTTCGTTGGCTTGATGGTCTGTTTAAAGCGACCGATCGTTTTGAGGCGAGCACGATTGCTGCGTAGGGCAGAAGGATCATCAGCGCGTGAGGAATCCACGCACCCGTGGCACGTCAGCTTCCGTGACGCGCGCCTGACCGGCACACTCGCGCAATGCGGCAAATGGCCCCGCCGCGCTCGGCGGGAGGTAGTCCGGGCAGGCTTCGCAAACACGTGAAAGAGCCCGGGCGGGATCTCGAGCACACGATCGGCGGAAGAGATTCGACCGTGTCGTATGAAAAGTAGATTGCGAGTGACCCGCCTTTATCTCAGCGTGACGCGGTCTTCCTGCGGTCCGCGGCATAATCGCCGCGCATCCCGCCTGCTCACGGAAAGCACGGCTTTGTAAGGAGTTACGGGTAGGGGCGCAGTGCTCCCGATCACTCCTTAGCGTTGAGGGCCGGCCCTCCAATGAAAAACATGGAGGGTTTATGAAGAAGATCTCCGTCGTTACTCTGCTGCTTGTCTCCCTTTCGATACCGGCGATGGCTGCGCCGCGCGGCGACGATTCGCCGTGGCACGCCAATCCGATCCAGAAGGTGGTGCGCGCCGTGAAGCATTTCGTCGCCTCGGTGCTCGACGACTCCTGGGATGTGACGGTGCCAAAGCCATGACCCGATGGGAGGACAGGCATGAGTGCCTGTCCTCCATCACGCCTCCATCGGCAAGCGCTCGAGGAAATCGCGTACGCGCTGAACGTCCTGATTCGTAGCGTGGTCCGCCAGCTCGCGTAAGGCCGCGAACGCGTTGGCGATGCTGCGCGGCATCGGGTCATTGCACAGCAGAGCGATCTCCGAGGTGCGGCCGACATCGAGAAGGAGCTCGACGATGTCGAGCGTCACGAGCGCGGCCATCACCGGCAACGACATCGCCAGAAACTCCGATCGCGTTTTGTACAGCTCGGAGATCGCTTCGTGAACGCGACCCTGCACGAGCAGAATGTCGGCGATGCCTTTGCGGACGCGCGGGATCTCGGCGCGAAGGCCGAGCTGCTCGAACATCTCCAGCGCGGTCTCAAAGCACTGCTGCGCGCGCTCCACGTCGTCGAGCTTCACGGCACAGCGGCCGATCATGTTGACCGCATGCGCGAGCGTCTCGGTGTCGTAGTCGTTCACCATCGCCGCGTACATGTCGGCGGCTTCGCGATAGCGGCACAGATTGAACAGCACCATCGCGTAAATCGAGCGCACACGCACGTACGTCTTCTTGTCGTTCAGCCGCAGCAACGTGCGCGCGCTCGCGTCGATGCGCTGCAATGCGCCGATCGAGTCTCCGAGCTCGTGCAGGACTCGTCCTTCCACCGCCCAGAGCACCGCCTGGTTGTGCTCCGCGCCATTCGTCAATTGGTACACCAGCCGCGCCCGCACCACCGCGATGTGCGCGTCCTCGTAGTCGCCGACCTCCAGCAGCGCCGCGGCGTACTCGCGCCAGGCATCGCCTTCGTCGATCAGCGCCTCCCCTTCCCTCGCCACGCGGATGGCCAGGCGGGAGATCCACACCGCTCTGTTTGGGTCGCGGCTCAGCGCGTCGTGCGCGAGCGCGATCAACCGCCGCGTCGTGGCGCTGTCGCATGCCGTCGCGGCCCACCCCGACGACTCCGCGAGCCTCCGCACCGTCTCCTCGGCTGCGTCATCGCCGTCGAGCCAGCGGCGGATCGCGTCGCTCTTCATCGCGTCGTCTTCCGCCGCGCCGTGTGCGCTTCACTGCGCGCGGCGGTGTCGGGGCGGAGGGCCTCGTCGAGGGCGCGCTCGAACGCGGCCAGCTCCGCCGGATCGCTGATCTGGTGCACGCGCGCGGCGAAGTCGCAGACCAGCGCTGCCGCCTTGGCGTTCACGGACGTGGGCGGCGCGGCCGGCTTCGAGTACATCCGTAGTGACGTGGCCACGGCGGAAATCGTCTCAACGCCGTGGTCGAGTTGGTCGGCTACGGCAACGAGCACCGCGGTGTCGACGCCGGCCAGCTCACCCGTGACAGTGGAGAGCTCGCCGATCGGCACGCTCTCCGCGCGCAGCGCCCGCATCAACTTCTTGAGGATCAGGATCGTAATGTTGCCGCCGCCGAGGGCGACCGAGACATGGCGGCGGCTCACGCCGGCGATGCGCGCCAGGCGCGATTGCGACACCCCGCGCTTCTCTTTCAGCTCCTTCAGCGCGGCGCCAAGCTCCGGATGCTGCGGCGCTTTCATTCCGGAGGTGCAGTATACCGCATCGACGCAGATGTGCTACATTATGTACAGGTCCGATGCGGCAGCCGCCGACCCTCCCGTCGCTCTTGATCCTGCAGCGCTTCTTCCACCAGCGGCGCGCATGCTCGATCGCCGAGGCGGCGGAGATCGTCGGGTACTCGACGATGTGGGTGCGGAGACGGGCGGAGCTCGACGGCATCGACCTCTCCGCCGGCACCGTCCCGTGGGAGGACGTGATGCTCTGGTTCCTCCGCGCCTGGCCGCTGCCGCTCGTCGAAGACGCCGTCCCGCGCGAGACGCTCGCCGGGCTCCCGGCGCTATTGAGAACAACGACCGTCACGTGGCGTCTTCCGCGCTACCTCGTGCGCGCGCTCGACCGCCAGACGGAGCTCGAGAGCATCCGCTCCAATGACCGGCACGCGCTGACGGTCGAGCAATATGTTGCCGAGCAGCTCCATCTCGTGATCGACGACGACACGGTCGCCGCGCTCCGGGACGACGGCGGATTCATGGAGGCGTGGCTTTTCCCCGACACCGCGAGCTAGGCCGGAGCTAGGACCAATGGCCTTAAGTTAAGCGGATGCGGCGGGGTTTTGGATCGAGAACGGCTTTGGCGCGACGAGTGATCGTGGTGACGATGTGATAGCCGCTCATCTTGCGCTTGACGCCCCGTGGGTAGTGTCGGCCTGGTCGGGAACGTACTCGTTCCTCCAGGGTCTCCGATCGGAGCAACTGAGTCACGTAGCTACGCTCCGGAGGGGGGGAAAGAAACGAACCAGGGAAGCTTTCGGTGGACCACTCGCAAGGTGTGCACGAAGGAGAGTTCCTCGGTCGAAATGTCCTCCGATAGCGCAGCGTCGTGCATGACGAACCGCACGCCGTAGTGTGCCAGAAGCAGCCCGAACACATCTTGGCGAACCAACTCCGGGAGCTTGCTCCGAAGCACTACATCGCTGCCGCGCAGATGGGTCTTGATCTCGTCGAAGGCGGTCTCAATGGTCCAGCGTTCCGAATAGAGCCGCGCCAGCTTGAGCGCTGGAGCCTTGGCCGGGTCGAGAATGTTGGTTACGAGCCGGTAGCTCTCGCGAACGCCATCCATCCGATAGTCGATCAGTCGCACCAGCATGCCGTCGCGATCTTGCCGTCGCTGCTTCTGCGAGGGATAGAACTGAGCCAGATATGAGCCGTCCGGCAGCCGGCGAATCTTCGGAATGACCAGTTGGAGCTTGGCTCTCCAGACGAGCTTCGCTCCGGTGGCAACTGCCTGCTCCCAAAGTGGATAGCAGAGAAAGTTGCGATCGGCCAAACACAGCATGTTTTTTCGTAGCCGGCTCAGGAGCCGACGCGCGATGGTCACCTCCCCCACGTCGCAGCGGTCCATCTCCGCTCCGAACAACACGTGCGTGCCGTTCTCGAGTAACCCCACCACGCGCGTTTGCGGATAGGCGCTCTTGCCGCGCGATGCGCCCGGCCGCCCGAACGTCTTGACGTTCTCATCCGAGTCCGCAATGTCGGCCACGAACCCGTCCAGCGTTACCACCCGCCACGCCCCAAACCATGCCCCGCGGGTCGCCTTCTTTGCGATCGGCGCCACCACTTCTCGATACAGCGCCTCGATCGGCTTGGAGCCGAGCCGTTGGCGTGCCTGCGTGATCGCAGACTCGGTCGCCACACGCACCTGCTCGGGCCAGATCCACATCGCTCCGTCCAGCAGTCGCCGCAGCACCTCG
>DATDFB010000005.1:0-3296 GCA_036522835.1 Thermoanaerobaculia bacterium
TGGGCGCACGCCGTGCGCCCCTACCGCAGCAGATCGATGAAGCTCCTCGCCATCCGCCTCTCCGCGTTCGGCGACGTCATTCACACCATCCCCGCCGTCGTTGCCCTGCGCGACCTCGGACACGAGATCGTCTGGGTCGTGGAACGGCCGTACCGCGACCTCGTCGCGCTCGTCGCCCGGGTCGACACCATCTCCGTCTCGATGAAGGAATGGGGCCGCGGATTCATGACCAAGCGCGGCGAGATGTTCGCGGCCCGCGCAGCCATGCGCGGTTTCGACGCCGCCATCGACTTTCAAGGCCTGATCAAATCGGCCTCGCTCGCGTGGGTCTCCAAGGCGAAGCTCCGCTACGGCTTCGGCCGCGGCGCGATCCGCGAGACGGCGGCCGGCGTCTTCCTCAACCGCCGCGTCGACGTCGACCGCACCGCGCACATCGTCGAGCAAAACCTCGAGCTGGCGAGAGCGGTCGATCCGCACGCCCGGATGCCGCGCGTCGACTTCTCGCACTACGCCGACGATCCGAGCGGCAAGCTGGGCGGGCTGGCCGGGAGAGTCGTGCTTTTACCGGGAGCGGGCCGGCCCGAGAAGCAGTGGCACAGATTCGCCGAGCTGGCGAGAGTCATCGGCAAAGATGCCCTCGTGGCCTGGGGGCCGGGCGAGCGCGAGCTGGCCGAGTCGATCGGCGCCGACGTCGCGCCGCAGACCAGCCTCCGCGAGCTCGCCTGGCTGCTCCAACACGCGCGGCTCGTCATCGGCGGCGACACCGGCCCGTTGCACTTGGCGGCGGCGCTCGGCACCCGCGTCGTGGGAATCTACGGACCAACAAATCCCTTGCGGAATGGGCCCTATGGGCAGCTCGACAGCGTCGTCGAGTCGTGGTCCACGTCGAAATCGATGGATACTATTACTGTCGACGCGGTCGTCCGGAAACTATGAGCGTACGTCTCGGTGAGCTTCTGACTAAGGCAAGCCTGATCTCCCAGGATCAGCTCAAGGAAGCTCTGAAGGCACAGAAAGAGACCGGCGGGAAGCTCGGGGAGACCCTGATCAAGCTCGGCTTCGTGTCCGAGGAGGACATCACCGAGTGCCTCTCCCAGCAGTTCGGCGTCCCGTCGATCAACCTCGCCCACTTCGAGATCGACGCCAGCGTCATCAAGCTCATCCCCGCCGAGGTGGCGCGGAAGTACAACATCCTTCCGGTCAACAAGACCGGCGCCACCATCACCATCGCCATGGCCGATCCGACCAACGTCTTCGCCATGGACGACATCAAGTTCATGACCGGCTACAACGTCGAGCCGGTGGTGGCGAGCGAGCTCGGCATCAAGGCCGCCATCGACAACTACTATGGCTCGACCTCCTCCCTCGAGCTCAAGAAGGTCATGGAGGACCTCCAGCAGGCCGAGAGCGCCGACCTCGAGGTTCTGGAAGACGACGAAGAGCTCGACGTCGAGGCGCTCACCGAGGGGGCGGAGGAAGCGCCGGTCGTCAAGCTCGTCAACCTCATCCTCAGCGATGCCATCAAGCGCGGCGCGTCCGACATCCACGTCGAGCCGTACGAGAAGGAGTACCGCGTCCGGTTCCGCATCGACGGGATCCTCTACGAGATCATGAACCCGCCGCTGAAGCTGAAGGACGCCATCACCTCGCGCATGAAGATCCTGGCGAAGCTCGACATCTCCGAGAAGCGCCTGCCGCAGGACGGCCGGATCAAGCTGAAGATGAAGCTCAACGAAAAGAACAAGGAGCTCGACTTCCGCGTCTCTGTCCTGCCGACGCTCTTCGGCGAGAAGATCGTCATGCGGCTCCTCGACAAGGACAACCTCCGCCTCGACATGACCAAGCTCGGCTTCGAGCCGGAGTCGCTGGCAAAGTTCGAGGAGGCCATCTTCAAGCCGTGGGGGATGGTGCTGGTCACCGGGCCGACCGGCTCGGGGAAGACGAACACGCTCTACTCCGCGCTGGCGAAGGTCAACTCTCCCGAAGTCAACATCATGACCGCGGAAGACCCGGTCGAGTTCAATCTGCCGGGCATCAACCAGGTGCAGATGAAGGAGTCGATCGGGCTCAACTTCGCGGCCACGCTGCGGTCGTTCCTGCGGCAGGACCCGAACATCATCCTCGTCGGCGAGATCCGCGACTTCGAGACCGCCGAGATCGCCATCAAGGCCGCTCTCACCGGCCATCTCGTCCTTTCCACGCTGCACACGAACGATGCGCCGTCGACGATCAACCGCCTGATGAACATGGGCATCGAGCCGTTCCTGGTGGCGACGTCGGTGCAGCTCATCGCCGCGCAGCGGCTGGCCCGCCGCGTCTGCCAGAACTGCAAGGAGCCGGTCGACATCGCTCCGCAGGCGCTTCTCAACCTCGGCTTCCGCAAGGACGAGATCGGCACCTTCACCGTCTACAAGGGCCGCGGCTGCGACAAGTGCAACAACACCGGCTACAAAGGGCGCGTAGGTCTGGTCGAGGTCATGATCATCGACGACGACATCCGCGAGCTGATCCTCTCCGGCGGCACGGCCATCGACATCAAGAAGAAGGCGGCTGAGAGCGGCATGATCTCGTTGCGCCGATCCGGCCTGATTAAAATCAAGGATGGAATCACGACGATCGAAGAGGTTGTTCGGGAGACAGTCCTGTAAAAGTTATTAGTTCTTGGTTCTTAGTTCTTGGTTCATGGGCCGTCGAAAAACTAAGAACTAACAACTAAGAACCAAGAACTACGGAGAGCCGATGGCTGCTGTCACACTGCATCAATTGCTCAAGACCATGGTCGAGCGCGGAGGCTCCGACCTCCACATCACCACCAACTCGCCTCCGCAGATTCGCATCGACGGCAAGCTGACGCCGCTCGATATGCCGCCGCTGGCGGCGCCGGAGACGAAGCAGCTCGCCTACTCCGTTCTGACCGACGCGCAGAAGCACCGCTTCGAGGAAAACCTCGAGCTCGACATCTCCTTCGGCATCAAAGGCCTGGCCCGCTTCCGGGCCAACATCTTCAACCAGCGCGGCGCCGTTGCCGCCGTCTACCGGCAGATTCCGTACGAGATCCTCGGATTCCGCGAGCTCGGGCTGCCGCCGGTCGTCGAGGAGATCTGCTCCAAGCCGCGCGGCCTCGTCCTCGTCACCGGGCCGACCGGCTCCGGCAAATCGACCACGCTCGCCGCGATGATCGACAAGATCAACCGCGAGCGCCACGAGCACATCATCACCATCGAAGATCCGGTCGAGTTCCTCCACCAGCACAAGAACTGCGTCGTCAACCAGCGCGAGCTGCACGCCGACACGCA
>DATDFB010000006.1:0-8583 GCA_036522835.1 Thermoanaerobaculia bacterium
CCAGATCACCGGCGTGTCGGGATCGGTGATGAGACCGAGCGACATCGTCTTGATGCCGTGGTTCTCCATCGGCATGATCTTCTCGTCCTGCTCGTCGATCACCGGCCGCCCGGCGATGCCGAGCATCATCTGCTGCGAGGGACCGTAGATGTCGGCGTCGAGCATGCCGACGGTGTAACCGAGCGACCGCAGCGCGAGGGCCAGGTTCGTCGACACCGTCGACTTCCCCACGCCCCCCTTCCCCGAGGCGACGGCAATCTTGAAGCGCACGCTCTCGAGCAGTTGCGCGGGCGGCTGCCCGCCCGTCGGCATGCCGGCCTGGCGGTTGCCGATGTCGAGCCGCACGTCGACGTCCGTCACCCCCTCGATCTTCCGCACGGCCTCCTCGGCGTTGCGCTTGAGCGTCGCGCCGACGGTCGGATTCTCGGTCTGGAACTGGATCGTGAAGGCCACGCGGCCGCCGCTGACCGCGAGGTCGCGCACGAAGCCGAACGAGACGATGTCGCGGGAGAGGCCGGGGAACTTAACGGTTTTGAGCGCGTCGAGCACCTGCTCTTGCGTTGCCATGCTGTTTCTCCTGTTTGAAGCGCTCGTACGACGCGGCGACGATCGGGATCGCTTCCTCCGACGTGGCTACGACCCGCACGATCTCGAGATCGGGAGGACTGGCCAGGCCGCGCTCCACCATCGTGCTGCGCGTCCACTCCAGCAACCCGTTCCACATTGTACCGACGAGGATCAGCGGGTGCTCGCGCATGTGCTTGACCTGCAGGAGCTGCCAGACCATGAAGAGCTCCAGCGCCGTGCCGATGCCGCCGGGGAAGACGATGAACGCGGACGAGAGCCGCACGAAGTGGTGCAGCCGCGAGAAGAACGTCCGGTGCCGGAAGACTTTGTTGACGAACGGGTTGGCCTGCTCCTCGGTCGGCAGATGGATGGCCAGGCCGAAGGAGCGGGCGTGGCTGTCGACCTGCCCCTCCATCGCGCCGGCGTTGGCGGCTTCCATGAGGCCGGGGCCGCCGCCGGTGACGATGTCGACGCCCATCTTGGCCAGCTCGTAGCTCAGTTTCTTGACGTCTTCGTAGATCGGATCGCCGCGGCGGATGCGCGAGCTGCCGAAGACGGAGACGCGGTAGTGCTCGACGCGCTCGGGCTGGATCTGGTCGAGGTCGTTGATCGTCTCCCAGAGCTGGTAGATGGCCTTGTCGAGGACGTGCGTCGGATCGACGCCGCTCTGTTTTTTCTTCTGCTGCTCTTTGCGAAGGGTCTCGAGTTGCGGCGTGGTCGTGCGTTCCGGCATGGGGACCGCAGATTACTTCACAATCCAGACGTCCTTCGCAAACTCCTTGAGCTTCGGCTCGGCGGCGCGGGCGTCGGCCTCGGAGTTGAATTTGACGCGGACTTTGAATTGTCCGCCGGCGCGCTCGACGTAGGCGGTGGGGAAGCCTTTGTCGATGAGCGTGGCCGCGAGGGTCTCGGCGGTGTGCTGGTCGGTGGAGACGAGGAGCTGGGCGTAGACGGGCGTTTGTAGCGCCGGCGCCTCGCCGGCCGGCTTCGGCGCCGTCTCGGCGCCAGGGGCGGCGGCGGTCGTGGTCTCGGTGATCACCGGCGGCGCGGTCGCCGTCGCCGTCGTATCGGTCTTCGGCTTGAAGTCGTCGGCGCCGAGCTCGACGATCTTCCCGTCGTTGCGCGGCTTGACCACGGCGGCCTCGGTGATGACGGCGGGCTCCTTCTTCACGACCAGGCGGTCTTCGCCCTGGCCGCGGCCGATGATCAGGCCGAACGCGAACGACGCCGCGAGCGACAGCAGGAGCAGGACGAAGGCGACGAAGGCCTGCCCGGCGGTGAGGGAGATCTCGTAGTGGGATTGATCGTCGGTGGTGTTGTTGATCGCTTCGTCAGACATCACGCCCTCCCCTTCATCACTTCGTCTGAGGCGCGGCCGGAGCCGCAGCGTTCCAGTTTGTGTGATAGACGACGCCGTTGTCAAAGTAGATCGCGGCCGCGCCGCCGTCGGACTTGGGGTAGATCCAGACGGAGAAGATGCGGCTGTTCTGCTCGACCTGCTTGATCCAGTCCTCGCGCGGGAGGCCGACGAGCTTGCGCACGTCATCCTCTTTCATGCCGTTTTTGACGTTGGCGAAGCCGTTCATGGAGACGTAGCGGCGCTGCTCGGCGTAGGCGATGCGCCCCTTGGCGTCGGCGTTCTCGGGGTCGACGGCGAGGGCCTCGCGGTACTTCGCCAGGGCCTGGTCGTAGCGGGAGAGGACGTTCATGTACTCGTCGCCGACGAGGATCTTCTCGCGGACGAGGATCTTGGCCGCGCGCGGGTCGTGGGTGCGGTCGAAGTACTCGGTGAGCTTGGTCATGAAGGTGGAGAGGACGTCGTCCACCTTGCGGTGGTTCTCGAGCTCGACCTCGATCATCTGCTTGCGCGAGGCGTTCGGCGGCGCGGCCGGCTGGGCCTTGCGCAGGGTCTCGATCCAGGCGTAGTCGGCGGTGAGGAGGTTCCACTCGCGGTCGTTCGGCTCGGTGGGAGGGCCGGTGACGGTGGTGCAGGCGGCGAGGAGGGCAGTGGCGAGGAGGAGGAGGCGTGGGCGCATTCGGACGGGAGTTATTTTAGGCGATGGCCACGGAAACTTAGAACGCAGAATGCGAATGCAGAATTGAGAAACGGAGTCGGCCGGCACCGGCGCTGCAAAGCGCTGGGGGCATTCTCAGCTCGGAATTCGCTCGGCGATGCCAGGCGCCGCTCCACGTAGAAACTCTTCGGCGCGTTCGGCGATGTCTTTGCGGCCGCTGCGAAATTCACCGCGCCCGGGAGGATGCTGCCGCGGCTCGCGCCGCAGATACGACTGCAGTGCCTCTCGGATGATCTCGGCCATCGGCTGTTGACGGCGCATCGATTCCAACCTGAGAACCACCGCGGTGTCGGCGTCGAGATAGAGGGGCGTCCGCTTCAAGTGACAATGTTAACTATATGCCACCACGGCCGGTCGGCACCGGCGATGCCAAAACACTCCCGCCGCTCATCGCCGTAGCCCCTCCACCAACTTCACCACCTCCCGGCGAGGAGGAGGTGGTGGCGCATTCGGACGGGAGTTATTTTAGGCGATGGCCACGGAAACTTAGAACGCAGAATGCGAATGCAGAATGAAGAAACCGGGAGACCGTTGGCGGTGCGCTCCCGTTTTTCTCAATTCTGCATTCGCATTCTGCGTTCTGAATTTCCGCGTGTTACCGCTTCAATCCCTCCACCAACTTCACCACCTCCCCCTCCATCGCCCCGCCGAACTCGCTCTTGATCTCGTAGATCCAGCCGTACAGCAGCTCGTTGAGCACGTTCTGCACGACGCTCGCTTGATGCGCGGAGCCGGAGGCGATGAGGTTGTTGAGGAGCTGGTCGAAGTCGATGCGGGCTTCGTTGACGAGGGTCATGCCCGACAGGTACGGCAGGGTCTCGGGCGAGAGGTGGAGGACGACGCGGTCGACGAAGTCGTAGACGTGGTCGCCGATCTTCTGGAAGACCATGCCGAAGATCCGCTGGAAGATCGAGTTGTAGCGCTCGACAAGACCTTCGAGCTCGTACTCGTTGAGCTCCGCGGCGCGCTTCTCGTCGACGGCGGCGCTCTCCGCGTCCTGCACGAGATTCACGGCCAGCAGTCCCCAGAGCGTGCGGCAGGTGATGAAGTGCGCCAGGTAGCTCCGGCCGCACAACTGTCCGATCGTCGCCGCCTCCTCGGCCAGGAGCGCCAGGATGTGCGTCTCCTCGTCCGAGAGCTCGAGCGAGAACGCGCGCATCTCCGCGCCGGGCGTCTGCTGGAACAGGCGCTCCGGACGGCCGAGGCCGCGGGTGATCAGCGACCAGTAGTCGATGGCGCGGACGCCGTCGAGGATCAGCCGCTCCGTCGGCAGCGGCAACGGGATGATCTCGTCGGGGAACTCGCCCGTGAACTCGACGGTGTAGCTGCCGGTGCGGTAGGCCATCGAGCTCAGCACGATCGCGCTGGCCTGCTTCTCCACCGCGCGGATCAACTCGTCGGGCTTGAGGTACCCGAGCTCGCACAAAAGAGAGCCGATGCGCCGCGACACCACGAGCTTCTCCATGGCGTCGTTGTATTGCTGCAGGCTCAGCTCCCCCATCCGCAGCAGCACCTCGCCGAGGCCCATGTCGGGATCGGAGCTCGCGGCGAAGATGATCTTCCCGTCGCGGAAGTAGATCGTGTCGTTGCGGCCGACGGCGTCGAGCGACACGATACCGGTCTCGCCCGAGCGCACCAGCGAGCGGAAAAGATCCGGCACCGTCGTCTCCTCGAGCGCCCCCTGGATCGAAAGGTTCTCGTCGGACATGGCTAATGGCCTGTAACTAGATCGTCGCCGGCCGCGTCACCGGCTCGACCGTGGCGACGCCGACGGCGTTCTTCGTCGTCGACTTCACCCGGTACATGGCCAGGTCGGCCTGGCGCACGAGGTCGTCCTTGGCGATGCCGTGCGTCGGATAGGTGGCGATGCCGAAGCTCGCCGTGATCGAGACTTCGATGTCGGGGTCGAGCCGGAACGGCGCGCCGATGATCGATTTGCGCACGCGGTTGGCCACGGCCACGGCCTGCTCCTGATCGGTCTGCGGGAGGATGATGCAGAACTCGTCGCCGCCGAAGCGGACGACTTTGTCGATGCCGCGCACGGCCCCGAGGATCCGCTTGGCCACTTCCTGCAGCGTGCGCGAGCCGGTTAGATGGCCGTAGAAGTCGTTCACCGTCTTCAGCTCGTCGAGGTCGAGGAAGATGATGCTGAAGAGCGATCCGTAGCGGCGCGAGCGCTCGATCTCCTCGTCGAGGTACGACTCGAAGAAGCGGCGATTGAAGGCCTTGGTGAGATCGTCGCGCATGGCCAGGTCCTGGCTGCGCGTCAGTTGATAGATGTTGCCGAGGACGCTGGCGACGGCGCCGATGTAGCGCGAGACGTTCGCGGCGGCGTCGGCGTCGATGCGCTCGCCCGCCGCGAGCGGCACTTTGATCACGCCGACGAGGTCGTCCTCGACCTGCAGCGGGATGACGATCATGGCTTCGTCGCTGGCGAACGACTGGCCCGAGGAGAGCGCGCGCTGCAAAAGACTTTGCGGGACGCCGGGGAGGAACTCGCCGGTATCGCGCACGTCGGCGTCGTTGGTGAAGCTGACGACGTAGCGCTCCAGCCGCGGGTCGTGGATGAAGAGCGTGCCGCGCGCCAGGCCGAGGAGGTTGAGGACCGTGCGCGTGATCCGCTCGGAGACGGCGGAGGCGTCGGTCATCGACATGAGCTCCGCGATCTGGGTGAGGTATCCGACTTCGACTTCGAGCTGGCTGGCGTGGATGGCCGCCTCGGCGAGATCGACGGCGAAGGCGAGGTAGTTCGCGGGATTTTCGAGGAACACGTCGCGAGGGACGGACATGGAGGGCGCACGCTGTGCGCCCCTACCGGGGGCGAGGACGATGCGCGCGATGGCCTTCGGCGCGGTGGCATCGTTCGAGTCGTCGTCGACGACCGCCACGCGGCAGCCCTCCCTCCCCGCCCCCTCGGTTTCGAACGTGAAACCAGGGCAGCGCCGGCGCAGCGTGTCGTGCAGGTCGGCCCGGCCGCTGTAAATCGCGATCGCCAATGGAGCCAAGGGGCTGATTCTACAATGGCGCTTCCGGGTCATGCGCGTTGCCCAGATCACACTCCGCGGCGCCTCGCAGTACGAGCGGAAGTGCCGGCGGGTCGACCGCGTGGCGCTCGCCGCCGCGGAGCACGAGGTCGTGGAGAGCGAGCGGGATGCGGATATTGTGCACGTTTACGGATCTGGAGTGCGGCGGCCACGGCGCCGCTGGTTCGAGAGAGCGGCGGCACGGCCGCCGCACTCCACAGCGTCGATCCCGGAGGCGGTCGAGGAGCAGTATTTTGCACCGGATGCACCGGTGGGCGCGGGCGTCGGCGTCTTCGTCCGCGCCTCGGTGCGGAACCTCATCGAGCAGACGCGGCACCGCGTCCACCGGACGCGCGACGACGTCGCGTGGCATCTCTTCGACCGCGTCCCGACGCCCCACGATATCGCGCAAGTCGCTGTCTGGCTTGACCCTGCGGCCGCGGACGACGACTTCGACGGCTTCGTCGCCGAGGCGCTGGCCATGGGACGGATCGTCGTCGCGAGCCGTACTCCAATCAATGTCCAGCGGCTGGAGAAGGGGCGCACCGGCTTCCTCGTTCCGCCGGACCCAAACGAGATGACTCATGCGATACTAGCGGCTCTGTACAAACCGGAAGTCGGTCGTCCGAGGGCCGATGCCGCTCGACAGACAATTTCCAAATTTCGACCCAAGCAGCGCCTTCGGGCGCTGATCGCTCTGTACGAACGCGTACGCTCATGATCCGGCTCTTCAGCGAACTTCCGAACCCGCAACGGCGCGCCCTCGACCTGGTCCGCGAAGTCTCCGCCGATGAGAACTGCCGCCCCTTTCTGGTCGGCGGGCCGGTGCGCGATCTCCTGCTCCACCGCGGGGTGATCGACGTCGACCTGACCCTCGAGGACGGCGCGTCGACGCTGGCCCGCGCGCTGGCGAAGCGGATCGACGGCCGCGTCCGCTCGTTCCCGCAGTTCCTCACGTACAAGGTGACGGCGCCGCAACTGCCGGAGATCGACATCGCCACGGCGCGCAAGGAGCGCTACCGCAGCCCCGGCGCGTTGCCGACGGTGACGGAGGGAAAGCTCAAAGACGACCTGCTGCGGCGCGACTTCTCGATCAACGCCATCGCCCTCGACGTGATGAGCGGCGAGCTCCACGATCCCACGGGCGGCGAAGAGGATCTGCGCAACGGCGTCGTGCGCGTGCTGCACGACGAGTCGTTCGCCGACGATCCGACGCGGATCTACCGCGCCATCCGGCTGGCGAAGCGGCTCAACTTCACGCTCGACCCGCACACCGAGGATCTGATGCGCGCGGCGGTCTCCGGCGGCGCGCTGCAGACGGTGTCGAAGGAGCGGATCTGGCGCGAGCTCACGCTGGCGATGGACGAGGCGGACGCGCCGGAGGTGCTCGGCGCGCTGGCCGCCGGCGGCGCGCTGGAGGCGCTGTTCGGGAAGCGCGACATCTCGCGGACGCGGCTCGACCTCGTGCAGCGCGAGCTGGCGAAGAACACCGATCTCGACCGCGAGGTGATGTACACGGCCGCGCTGCTGCACGGGAACGCGTCGCCGCTCGACCTGGAGGGCTCGGGCTTCTCGCAGAGGCGCGCCCGCAATGTGATCCAGATCGCCAACGAGCTGCCGCGCTTTTCCGATGCGCTCTCCGAGGCGACGACGGACCGGCAGCGCTTCCGGATCCTCAAGCACGCCTCGCCGGAGATGCTCAGCGTGGTCGCGGCGGCGCAGCCCGACCCGGTGGCGCGCTTCCACGAGTTCCGCAAGTTCGAGCTGCCGCTGCGCGGCAACGACCTCGAAGTGCCGGGCGGGCCGCACATCGCCAAGGCGCTGGAGCGGACGCGCGAGGCGGTGTTCACCGGCGAGATCGCCCCGGCCGAGGCGCGCGACTTTGCGCGCGAGATGGCGATCAAGTATCTTGACCGCGAGAGCAAATGAGATTGAGGGGATCCCTCGCTGCGCTCGGGATGACACTCCTGGTCATCCCTCTCTCCGCTCAACAGCAGCAACAGCAACCGCCGCACGGCATCGATCTGGTCGATCCCGCGCCGAGCGGCGGGGCGATCGCGCCGCCGCTCCCCGAGAAGCAGCGCCGCCAGCTCAAGAAGCTCGACATCCCCGAGCTGGCCGGCGCCCGCCAAGCCCTAGGGTCGCAATTGATCGACGGCCGCCTGCCGCGGCCGCTCATCGACTACGTCGCCACGGACTCGAAGATCGTGGAGCGGATCTCGTTTTTCGAAGGGGGGCTGGTGGTGATCGACGTCCGCGGCGGCGGCGCCACGATCCGCAAGCGGCTGATCCTCCCCGACGACGCGTTCAAGAACTACACGGCGGCGATCACGGCGCAAACGCTCGCGGCGGTGCGCCCGGAGTCGCTCGCGCCGCCGCGCGACGGCCGCCGCTCCGCGCTGCGCGTGTACGACGCGCCGGCGCACTTCGTCGAGCGCGCCTACGACCCGATGTCGCGGCCGCCGAAACGGCTGTCCGACCAGGTCGTGCCGCTGCAGGACCTCCTCCGCGCGATCTATCAGGACCGCGACGTGACGAACACGGTGTCGAATTACGCGCCGAAGGAAGGGGACGAGCTGGTCGGCGACGACAGCCGCGTCTGGCGCGTCAAACGGGTGATCGAGGACAAGGTGGTCGTGCTGGAGTGCACGACGCAGCCGATGAGCATGTACGTCGACGTCCACGACCTGCACAACTACTTCATCGGAAAACCGCGCTAGTGTCGTCGCTGCGCATCACCGCCGGCACGTTGCGCGGGCGCCGCGTCGCGGTGCCGCCCACCGACGTCCGCCCCACCTCCGAGCGCGCCCGGCAGGCGTTCTTCAACATCGTCGCCGGGCGCATCGGCGGCGCGCGCTTCCTCGACCTCTTCGCCGGCAGCGGGGTCTTTGCCCTCGAGGCGGTCTCGCGCGGCGCCG
>DATDFB010000007.1:0-2034 GCA_036522835.1 Thermoanaerobaculia bacterium
TCCGCGGACCACCGTGAGCACGAAGCGCGGCCGCATCGTCGTCGTCGCCATCGTTGCGCTCGTCGAAGCGCTCATGCGCCTCGGCGGCGATTTCCAGATCGCGCTGCTCCGCCCGTTCTTCGTCTCGCCGCCGATCCTCGCGCTCGCGATCGTCGGCCCGATCGCGATGTTCTGGGATTTGCGGCGCCAGCGTACGTCACCGCCCGCTCGCCCGCCGGCTTCTTCGCCCGCCGTCGCCGCCGCGTGACGCGCGCCGGCGTCGTCGCCCTCGTTGTCCTGGCGGCCGCGTGCTCGGTCCCGAAGTCCGGCAAGCGGCTCGCGCGCACCAATTGCGCAGTGTGCCACGCATTCCCGGAGCCCGCGCTCCTCGACAAGCGCACCTGGCGGGACGGTGTGTTGCCCGAGATGGGGCCGCGACTGGGCGTCAGCAGTCATTCCTTGTACGCCGAGGTGCGGCGGAATCCCAACGTTCCGGTGCTGCGGCGCGCCGTGTCGGAGGACGATTGGCGCAAGATCGTCGCCTACTATCTCGCGGCCGCGCCCGACTCGTTGCCGCCCCAGAAGTTTCCGGAGGGAGCCGAGCCGATCGCCGATCCTTCGTTCTTCCGCGTCGGGCCGTTCGTTCCGCGCCTTCAGAGCAGCGGCGTCATCACGTTGCTCCAGGTCGACTCGGCGAATCGCCGCCTCTATGTCGGCGAGGCGGGCAGCAATCTGCTGCGCGTGTTCGACTGGAACGGCCGGCTCCTCGCGTCGGTGCAAGTCGGCAGCCCGCCGACCGGCGCGATCGTCGCCGGCAGCCGCGTGCTCGTCTTGCTCTCCGGCATTCTCGATCCCAACGACGAGCCGAGGGGGAGTCTGGTCGAGTACGACTGGGCTGGAACGACGCTCAGGGCGGCCAGGGTTCTGATCGACTCGCTCTATCGTCCCGTCTTCATCGGCCGCTCGCGCGCCGACTTCATCATCTGCGAATACGGCAACAACCTCGGCCGCCTCGCCCTCTATCGTCCGAGGGGTGACGCGTACGAGCGCCGCGTGCTCGCGCAGAGTCCGGGCGCGATTCGCTTCGAGCTCCGCGATCTCACGGGCGATGGCGTGCCCGATCTCGTCGCGCTGTTCGCGCAGGGCGATGAGCGCATCGTCGAGTTTCCGGGCGACACCGCCGGCAACTTTGCCGCGCCGCGCGTGCTGGCGCGGTTCCCGCCGGTCTACGGCTCCATGCATTTCGAGCTCCACGACTTCAACGCCGACGGCAAGCTCGACATCGTGTACGTCAACGGCGACAACTTCGACTTCTCACGCGTTTTGAAGCCGTATCATGGTGTGCGAATTCTCGAGAACAACGGCGCGGGCGACTTCGTCGAGCGCTACTTCTATCCCGTCTACGGCGCGGCGCAGACCGTGGTGGCCGACTTCGACGGCGACGGCGATCTCGACATGCTGGTCGCCAGCAACTTCGCGGCGCCGGGCCAGGCCGAGCGGGGCATCGTGTATCTCGAGAACCGCGGCGGGTATCGCTTTCAGCCCTATTCATTCAGTCAGGCGCAGGGCAATCAGTGGAACGTGATGGCCTCAGCGGATCTCAATGCCGACGGGCGCCCTGATGCGATCGTGGGTGCGATGTCGCTTGCGAGCATCGCGCAGGGTCAGCGCTATGGCGGGCGAGGAATCCAGAAGGACAAGGTCGCCTTGTTGTTATTCGAGAGCCGCTGACGGGGTCTTGCGTTTTTTCGGTACGCGTTCCCCACCACGTTCCATTAGCCTCTACTCATGTCTCCTCTCCTCACCTCCGTCCGCCACGCGGTCCGCGTCCGCCACTACAGCCCTAGGACGGCCGACGCCTATGTCGCGTGGATCCGCCGCTTCATCAAGCACTGTGGCCTGCGACACCCGCGTGAGCTTGGGCCGAGCGATGTGACCCAGTTCCTCACCAGCCTTGCGGTCGACCGTGAAGTCAGCGCGTCCACCCAGAACCAGGCGTTGGCGGCGATCCTCTTCCTTTACAAAGAAGTCTTGGATATGCCGGTCGGCTGGTTG
>DATDFB010000008.1:0-25294 GCA_036522835.1 Thermoanaerobaculia bacterium
CCGCTACGCCCGGGCCATTCTGGCCGGCGCCGCGGAGGTGGCGCGCTCGCTGGTCGCCTTCGCCGCGAAGCATCTTCCCCTCGGCCGCGCGCGCCGCGTCGCCGTCGCGCACGACGGCAAGAACGCCGCCGCGCGCGAAGCGGCGCTGCACGAGGCGCGGCGCGCCGCATTCGCCGTCACGGACGATGCGGACCTACGGAATCTCGATGTCACGCTCGACGCGCTGCGCGCCCGGCGCTGCGACACGATCATCTTTCTGGCCGGAACGGCGCTCCTGGAGCGATTCCTCGACTGGGCCCACAACCACGAGTGGCTCCCCGACCTCCTCCTCCCCGCCTCCACCGCCCCCCCGGATTCGCTCGCCAGCATGGTGCTGGCGGCGTGGATCGCCCTCCCCACCGCCCCCTTCGACCGCACGCTACGCGGCCTCACGCACTACCGCTCCTTGCAATCGTTCGCGCCGCTGCTCCCCGATTTCCCGACCCTGCAGTTCTCCGCGCTCGCCGCGGCGGAGGTCCTGGTCGAGGCGCTTCGCCGCGCCGGCCGCGACCTCACCCGCGAGCGTCTCCTCGAGTGCATCGACGGCATCGAGGGATTCGAGACCGGCCTCGTCCCGCCGCTCACGTTCTCGCAGACCCGCCGCATCGGCTCGACCGGCGCTTGGATCGCGGGCGTGCAGGGCGGGGGGGAGATGGTGTGGGTGGAGGCGTAGTTCAGGGCGCAGAGCGCTAATCAATTTCCATGATCGGCAGCTCGATCTCCAGCTCCCGCTTGATCTGCTCGCGCAGCAACGCCCGCGCCTGTTGCACGCGCTTCCGGGCGTTCTCGGGCGTGATGCACAGCCGCAAGGCGATGATCTGGTAGGACGTCTCCTGGATGAAGCGCAGGTTCGCGGCGTCGCGGAGCGCCACCGGCAGCCCGGCGATGGCCTTGGCGATCACGCCGCGGACTTCGCACGAGTAGTACACGGACTCCGGAGTCGACTTCACCATGAGCGCCGGCTCGGCGGCGGCGTCCGTATCGATGTTGATCGCGCCGCGGCCGAGGCGCCGGCGCTCGCGGTGGATGTCGAGGCAGACGTTACACGTCAGCCGGGTCAGCCACGCCTCGAGGTTCTCGATCCTCTGGGCATGCTCCGGCAGGCGGTCCCGCGCCACCATCATCGAGCGGCTCACTGCGTCGTCTGCTTCCGTCTCGTCGCCGCTCATCTGCCGCAGGCAGACGGCGTAGAGATGCCGCTGGTACTGCTGCCACAGCGTCCAGAACGCGGACTCGTCCCCGCTGCTGAGGTTCTTCAGCAACGGATGATCGTTCCGGCCCGGCAAGCGTGCTCCAGGAACCCGGTTCCCCATCGAATCGGACCTTTCCTTCGGAGGAGTGCCTTTTAGGGGACTTTTCCCTACCCTCAATTTAGGGTCCGGAAAGATTTACTTGCAACTTTTTTCGAATCCCAACTTGCAGGCTCGCTGCATGAGCGTGTCGGCGTGCGCAAGATCGCGCTCAACGCCTTTGCCATCGCCGTAAAGCAGCGCCAGCTCATAGCAGCTCTCGCCGTCGTCCGCATCGCAGGCGATGTCGTAGAAGCGCGCCGCCTCGGCCGGATCGGCTTCGACGCCGAGGCCGGTCTGCCAGATCCGCGCGGCGTTGAAACAGCCGAACGCGTCGTTTCCCTCGCAGGCGCGCTCGGAAAGCTCGCGGCCGGCGGCAAGATCCTTCTTCACCCCGTCGCCCATGATGTAGAGCGCGCCGAGGAGCGCACAGGCGCGGGCCTGATTCTCGTCCGCATCGACATCGTCGTCGTCCGTGGCGCGATGACAGGCGTCCTCGAAAATCTTCGCCGCCTGTGCAGGATCCTTCACCACGCCGATGCCGTCGCGGTAGGCGCGCCCGAGGTTCACGCAGGCGCGGCGGTTGGCGGGCTGGCAGCTCGTGCCGTCGCAGCCGCGCTGGTAGAGGTCGAATGCGCGCTTCTCGTTTTTCGCCACCCCTTCGCCATGCTCATAGACGTAGCCGAGATTCGTGCAGGCGGTCGAGCTGCCGCCGCGGCAGCCTTCGTCGTACGCGGCGATGGCCCGCGCCGCGTCGGCCGTCACGCCGCGTCCCTCGGCGTACATCAGCCCGACGTTGTAGCAGCCGCGCGCGTCGCCGAGATCGCAGGCGCGCACGTAGAGCGGCGTGGCCTTCGCGTCGTCGCGCGATACGACCGTGCCGGTCGCGTAGAGGAATGCCAGATGCGCGCAGCCGGCGCCGCTGCCGAGGTCGCACGCGCGTTGCAGCGTGCCCACGACGTCGTCGGCCTTGGCGTCGTCGGCGTCGATCAGATGCAGCCCGCGAAACGCGCAGGCCTCGGCGGCGCCGCGCGCGCAGGCGTCGGCGTAGATCTCCATGGCCCGCTCTTCGTCGTGCTCCACGCCGTCGCCGCTCCACGTCAGCCATCCGAGGCGGAAGCAGCCGTTCGCGTTGCCGCCGGCGCAGCTCTTCTTGAAGAACGCGGCCTGGTCGACCGGCTTGACGACGACCTCCATCGGCTTGCCGTCGCGCACGAGGCCGACGCTGACGGCGTCGCACGTGCGGCGGTCGAACGCCGCGTCGACGAGGTCGCAGGAATTCGCGATCTGTTTGAGACCGACGCGCGCGACGACGTCGCCCTTCATCACGCCCGCCGCTTCCGCGGGGCTGCCCGGCAGGACCTCGGCCACCATCGCGCCGCCGGCGTGCGGCACGTCGCCCGGCTCGATGCCGAGCGTGCCGCGGCCGCAGTACTGAATCGGATGCGGCCCGGCGTACGGACCGTAGGTCACGGTCGACGTACAGCCGAACAGCAGGAGCAGGACGATCGAGCGGAACCGCACGCGCGAATTGTGGCATGCTCTCGCGTCCCATGATCGATCTGATTCCGGAAGCGAAGAAATTCGCGATTCCGCCGATCTCAAATTTCTACGTCGGCGCGGTGGCGCGGGGCACGAGCGGCAAGGTCTATTTCGGCGCGAACTTCGAGTTCACCGGCCACGCCTTGAGCTTCACCGTGCACGCGGAGCAGGCCGCGGTGGTGCAGGCCATGGCCGGCGGCGAGACGGGGCTGGAGATGATCGCCGTCTCCGCCGCGCCGTGCGGCTACTGCCGGCAATTCCTCAACGAGCTGACGACGGCGGCGACGCTCCAGATTCAGATACCCGGCCATCCGCTGATGGATCTGCCCCAGCTCCTCCCCGCCGCGTTCGGCCCGCGCGACCTCGGCGTCGAGGCGGCGCTGATGGCGCCGCAGTCCCACGGCCTCACACTCGACGGGCCCGACCCGCTCACGGCCGCCGCCCTGGCCGCCGCGAACGCGTCGTACGCACCGTATTCGCACGCATACTCGGGCGTGGCGCTCGAGACGCGCGACGGCGCGATCGTCAGCGGCTCGGTCGCTGAGAACGCCGCGTACAACCCGAGCCTCTCGCCACTGGAGGCGGCGATCGTGAACCTGGTCATTGGCGCGAGGAAGTCGTACGCAGACATCGCCGACGCGGTCTTGGTCGAAGTCGAGGACGCACCGGTCAGCCAGGAGAGCGCGACGCGCGCGGTGCTGGCGTCGATCAGCGGTGTGGCGCTGCGCGTTTTCACCGTTTGAGCCGTTCTTCCGTCTTTACTGGCGGAGGACCGTTCGCGCAAGCCATCCTCAGCGCGAACAGCGCGGTCTTTGTTCCGCCGAACTGTTGACCGTTATACTTCCGTCTCTCGTGGCTAAACAGGACCTCCTCCTCCGCGCCCTGGAGAAGACTCGCTTCGGCGAGTTGACGCTCGTCATGCCCGACGGCGCGACCCGCCGCTTCGCCGGCAGCGACGACGGCGAAGCGGCCACGATGATCGTCAAGGACTGGGCGGCCGTCGACGCCATCCTCGCGCGCGGCGACATCGGACTCGGCGAGTCCTACATGGAAGCGCAGTGGGACAGCCCCGACCTCCAGGCCTTCCTCACCTTCTGCCAGCGCAACCGCGACGAATTCGCGAACGTCACCCGCTTCGATCTCGTCAACAAAGTCATCGCCCGCGTGGCCCGGCTGACGTCGAAGAACTCGTTCGACGGCAGCAAGAAAAACATCCACGAGGCCTACGACTACCCGCCCGAGCTCTACGCGTCGTACACCGACCGGATGATGACCTACTCGAGCGGCTGGTGGGACGGCAAGGAGATGTCGCTCGAGGACGCGCAGATCAACAAATACAACCGCATCCTCGAGCGCATCGGCCCGCCGCCGCAGCACATCCTGGAGCTCGGCTGCGGCTGGGGCTACTTCCTCCAGCTCGCCGCCGCGCGCGGCTACCGCGTCACCGGCTGCACGCTGTCGAAGCGGCAGTACGACTACGCGAAGGAGCTGAACAAGGATGCGATCCGCTCGGGGCAGGTGACGCTGCTGCTCGAGGACTACCGCAAGATGCCCGGGCAATACGACGCGGTGACGTCGACCGGCTTCTTCGAGCACGTCGGCTCGCAGTATTGGGTCGAGCACTTCCGCAAAGTGAAGCAGTACCTCAAGCGCGGCGGCGTCTCGATGTGCCAGACCATGCTCTGCAACAAGTTCGACCCGCGCAACGGCAAGGTGCTGAACTTCTTCTCCAAGTACATCTTCCCCGGCGGCGAGTTCCCGTCGATCGGCTCGTTCATCAGCGCGGCCGAGGAGGCGGGGCTGAAGTGCGACGAGCACCTCGCCTTCGGGCAGGACTACGCGCGCACGATGGACGAGGCGTGGAAGCGCTTCCACAAGAACTGGGACGACGTGAAGAAGCTTGGCTACGACGACGTCTTCATGCGCAAGTGGGAGTTCTTCATCGCCGGCTGGTACGCGATGTTCAAGTCGGGACAGTACAACGTCATGCAGGCGAAGCTGGTGCACTACCCGTGCTGAGCGACACCGGATTCAAGAGCGCCGAGGGGTTCGTGCGGTCGCTGCTCGAGCGCGCCGGCATCTCCGTCGGCGGCAGCGCGCCGCACGACATCGCCGTGCACGACCGCCGCTTCTACGCCCGCGTCGTCCGCGACGGCTCGCTCGGCTTGGGCGAGTCGTACATGGACGGCTGGTGGGACTGCGCCGCGGTCGACCAGATGATCGCGCGCATTCACCGCGCCAAGCTCGCCGAGGCCGTGCGCGGGAGCTGGAAGCTGACCGCCGCGGCGCTGCGCGCGCGTCTTTTCAACCTGCAGAGCCGCAAGCGCGCCTTTGAAGTCGGCGAGCGGCACTACGACATCGGCAACGATCTCTACCGCGCCATGCTCGACGCGCGCATGGTCTACACCTGCGCGTATTGGAACGGGGCGGCCACGCTGGAGGAGGCGCAGGAGGCAAAGCTCGACCTGGTCTGCCGCAAGCTCGGTCTCGAGCCGGGCATGCGCGTGCTGGAGCTCGGCTGCGGCTGGGGGAGCTTCGCCAAGTACGCGGCGGAGCGGTACGGCGTCTCCGTCACCGGCTACTCCGTGTCGAAAGAGCAGATCGCCCTCGGGCGCGAGCGCTGCGCCGACCTCCCCGTCGATCTCCGCCTCGACGACTACCGCAACGCCTCGGGCAAATTCGACCGCGTGCTCTCCATCGGCATCATGGAGCACGTCGGTTACAAGAATTACCGCGCCTACATGGAGGTCGCCGACCGCTGTCTCGCCCCCGGCGGCGTGGCGTTCATCCACACCATCGGCGGCGCGACGAGCGCGACGACGTGCGATCCGTGGACGCAGAAGTACATCTTCCCGAACGGCCAGGTGCCCTCGCTCGCGCAACTGGCCAGGGCGATGGAGGGCCTCTTCGTCGTCGACGACGTGCACAACATCGGCCCGCATTACGATCCGACGCTGATGGCCTGGCACGCGCGCTTCACCGCGGCCTGGCCGGAGCTCCGTGCGCAGTACGGCGAGCGCTTTTATCGGATGTGGACGTACTATCTCCTGATGAGCGCCGCCGCGTTCCGCGCCCGCTACCTGCACCTCTTTCAGATCGTGATGTCGCGCAGCGACGCGCCGCAGCCGGATTGCAGGAAGAGCTGACCTACCACCCGTCCCCCATCACGATGAAGCCCGCCCAGTAGAACGGGTGCTTGCGCGCGCTCTCGCCGAGCATCTGCATCTGCGCGCCGCGCAGCGACTCGGCCACGGCGCGGCCGGAGAGCTTTCTGCGCGCGAAGCGGCGGTAGAACTCGATCATCAGCTCGCTCGCGCTGGCCGAGCCGACCTTCCACTGCGTCACCACCGTGCGCGGGCAGCCGGCAGCGAGGAACGCCCACGACATGCCGACGACGCCCTCGCCGTTGAGCAGGCCGCCGCGCGCCGTGTCGCAGCCGGCCAGCACGACCAGATCGGCGTTGAGATCGAGATCGGCGATCTCCCGCGCCTCCAGCAGGCCGTCGTCCGGCTCGTCGGCGGCGCGCGCCAGGGCGATGTGCGAGTACATCGGCGTGGCGTCGTTGAACACGCCGTGCGTGGCGAAGTGAAGGACGCGATAGCGCCCGGCCTCCCGCTTCACCCGCAGCTCCGTCGCGCGCGCGCCGGTCAAAACGAGCGACCCCCGCGGCTGGAAGAGCGCGGCGATGCGGCGCGCCTCGTGCTCGGCGTCGGGCAGCGGCGCGAGGCTCTCGTCGCGCACCATGGCCTTGGCCATCTGCACGGTCTCGCCCGTCAATCGCGGATTGCCGACCGCCAGGACGCTGCGCGCCTGCTCCGGCTCCGTCCGCGGATGCCGTCCGTACCACGACAGCAGCGTGAGCGACGGCGCATAGAACAGCGCGTACCGCTCGACGAAGTGCCGGCCCTCGGGATCGACCATGGCCTGGAACGGAATGCCCCACGTGAACATCCCCGGGACGATGCAGACGATCTTCTTGCCGCGCAGGTCCGCGGCCGCCGGCGCGACCAGGAGGTCGTACATCCGGCGCGCCGCGACGCGGTAGCCGAGGTCGCCGGAGGCGACCAGGCGATCGAGCTTCGCCCCCAACGCCTCGAGCGTCGAGCCCTCCATGGCGATGCGGTACGCGTGCGGCTTCCCCTCGCGCGCGATGGCCAGAAGCCAGCTCTCGTTGGCCATGTTCGCGTACTCGAGCACCAGGCCGTCGCGGGGGATGCCGCGCTGGACCTCCGCCAGCGTGGCCGGCTCGATGCGTCCGCGCGCGAGCGAGAGTTCGGGATGGCGGGCGTAGAGCTGCGAGGTCAGCGCCTCCTGCACCGCGCGCGCTTCGAGGAGCTGGCGCTCGAGCGCGGCGATGGCGTTCCGATCGGGCTGCTCCTGCGAGCGCGCCTCGCGCAGCGACACGTTCAGCGCGACGATGCGCGCGTCGGCCTTCTGCTCCTCGGCCCGTTCTCCGGCCGTGAGCGAATGGACCGAGCGCACCTTCCCTTTCGCCAGCGTCTCCAAGAGCGTGCGCGCCTGCTCGCTCTCCAGCCACTTCACCGCCTCGGCGAAGTCGCGCCGCCGGATGGCCATCGCGGACATGTCGAGATACGGCCCGATCTTGTCGGAGAAGAAGCGCGCTTCGTCGTTGCTGCTGCCGGTCAGCGACGCGCGCCGCTGTTCGATCGCGGCGATGGCGTCGAGAAACGCCGCCCGGGCCTCGTCCTTTTTTCCGAGCTTGAGCAGCGCACGGCCCGCCAGCGTCTTGGCGTGCCAATACATGCCGAAGTTCGGCTTCACGCTCTTGGCATTCACGGCGATGGCCTGCGCCAGCGCGATGGCCTCGGCGTAGCGATGCTGGTCGCGCAATGCCAGCGCCAGCACGTACTGGCTGTTCGGGATCAGCAGCTCGTCGTGCGTCTTCTCCGCGTACGCGAGCGCTTTCCGGATGCGCGCCTCCCCTTCGGCCGGGCGGTGCCGCGACAGCAGCACTTTCGCTCCCGTCAAGTCGTTGAACGCGGCGGTGCGCGGGCTCGGCGACTTCGCCAGAAGCTCGTCGACCTCGTGCACGAGACGCTCGGCGATGTCGAAGTTCTCCTGGGAGTGCTCGACGTCGGCGAGGTTGCGGAGGTTGCGGATGACGCCGCGCGTGTTCCCGACTTCGCGATAGAGCGCGATGGCGCGCCGGAGATTCGTCGAGGACTGGACGTAGTTCGACATGCTGTCGAAGACGGTGCCGATGTTCCCGGTGGACGCCGCTTCGAGCAGGCGGTCGCCGGCGCGTTGGGCGTATTGCTTGGACAGGTCGAAGTTGCGCAGCGCCGCGACGAAGTCGTCGGCGCCGTCCTTCGCCCAGTACCCGAGCCCGAGGTAGCCTTCGCTGGCCATCTGATCGTCGTGAACCGCTTGGGCGAGAGCGATGCCTTTGCGGAACGACGCCCCTGACGCCGCCCAATTTCCCGTGCTGCCCTGCCCCCAACCGGTGAGCACGAGCGCGCGCGCTTCCATGCCGCGGTCGTTCCACGCCACGGCAAGGCGCAGGGCCTCGGCGATGGGCATGGCGGCGCCGGCATTGTCGCCGGCGGAGTCGTGGGCGCGGCCGATGAGCCACTGCGCGTAGGCCATCTCCGACGGCCCGCTCTCCTCGGCGAGAGCGAGCGCGATCTCGGCGATGTCGGCGCCGCGATGGTAGTCGCTGTGCCGATTGGCGTCGTTGGCGAGGTCGAGCATGCGCCGGCAGAGCTCCGCGTCGACGAGCTCGGCCTGCTCGCTCAACGCGCGCATCCGCTGCAGCGGCGACTCGATCTTCACCAGTTTCTCGGCGAGCGCCGCTTCGGGCACGGCGATGTCCTTCACGCGCCATTGATCGCCGTCGCGGCGGAGATGTAGCGTCCAATGCGGCGGGAACTCGCGCCGCGCGCGCGAGAGCGGCAGCTCCGCCACGGCCTCGGCGGTCAGCTCGGCGGTCGCTTCGTCGCCCGACGCGGCGACGTTGTCGACGCGCGCGCCGATCAGCGTCACGCACTCGTAGCGGCGCATGACCGCGTCGAACGCCGCGGGCGGATTGGGGTCGGTGAAGTAGGAGAGAAACGTCGCCAGAGCAATCGCTGCGAGTTGGGGCATCAGAGGACCGTCCAATGCCGGACGCTCGCTGCCAAGGCGCGCGCCGCGGCGTCGCCGGGATGCGCGGCGGAGTAGCGATCGAACGCCTCGAGCGCTTCCGCTTGCAGACCGGCGTGTGCGGCCAGGATACCAAGAAGCAGGTGATCGCCGGGAGCCTCGCGCCGGGCCTCGTCGAGCCGGCGATGCGATTCCTCATCGACAACGGCGAACATCGGCGGCCGCGCCGGCGCCGCCGGCACGGTGTACGTCTTCTTCACCTTTTTCAATTCGAGCTGCCATTGATAGACGATGCCGCGCGGCAGGTCGCGCTCCGGCGTCCACTCCGTGCCGCGCACGGCCGGGCTGCGGAGGACGAGGTTGCCGTCGGCGAAGATCGACACCTTCGCGGTCGTGCCGTTGGCGGCGCGCCAACGGAAGCGCGGCCGCACGTCGTCGAGCACGACGCCGTTGGGCTGCAGCGCCTTGGCCGGCGCGTCGCTGTCGAGGCCGCGCACCTGCTCGCTCGGAAGGATGCGCACGGCGTTGACGGCCGCCGGCGCGGCGATCGAGCCCGCCCGCAACGCCTCCGCCTTCACAACCTCCCACCGCGAAGGCGCGCTGCGCGGCTGCGGCCGATGCGCGACCGGCGGCACGTTCGGCACCGGCCGCAGCAGGAGCGCCAGGGCGACGGCGATGACGACGGCCGCCGCAGCGGCGGCGAAGACGATGCGCGAGATCCGGCGCGCACGCACGCTCTCGCGCTCCGCGAGGGCGCGGCCGAGCTGCTCGATGTCGCCCGCGAACATCTCCCGCGCCAGCGCCGCGCAGGTCACGCACGCGGCCAGGTGGCGGCTCAGCGGCACGACGTCGCCGGCGGGCAATTCGCCGTTGCGGAATCGCAGCAGGTCTTCGATGCTCACATGCGTCTCAAGAGTCATGACGTGCGAATGCCGCCGTTATTGTGCCCGCTGCGCGATCGCATGCGTCGTAACAACCGATCCCGCGCCGAGCGGCGGAGGTTGATCACTTGCTGCCGCGTCAGCCCCAGCCGGGCGGCGATGCTCAGGTCATCGAGCGGCAGGTCGTTCCAAAGCGAGGCCAACTCGTCGACCGGCATGGCCAGCGCCTCGGCGATCTCGTCGATCGCGGCCACGCCGATGAGGACGAAGAGGCCGACCATGTTGCGGCCGTCGTCGCCGCGCAGGTTCAGAAGGAGCGCGGCGCGCTGCGGCGGGCGGAGCAGTTGGATCTCCCCCCAGAGTTGCCGGACGTCGGCGCGCTGCTCGAGACGCACGAGCGGCGTCGGCGCGCTGTCGGGAAGGTCCTCGGGCTCGGCCGCCGCTTCCATGAGCCGCCTGCGGGCGCGCTCGGGATCGCGCTGCCGGAAAAGATCGTTGATGGCGTTGTACGTCGCGCCCGCGACGTAGCCGTCGAACGAGGCGATGGCCTCGGACTCCGCGCCGCGGACGCGCCGCAGCTTCAGAAAGAGGCGGTTGCGCACCGCGGAGAGGATCTCGTCGGCGTCGTCGGCGCCGATCATGGAGCGCCGCCGGTAGTACGCCACGACCTGTCCGGCCACCCCCTCGGCGCGGGTGATGAGCGTCTCCATGGCGCGCGTAGCGGCGCCGTCATCCGCCGCTTCGATGAGCGGATGAAGCACGCGGTCGTTCGCCTGAAGGATCTCCGTCATCGGACCGCCGGCTTCTTACCATAAGGACGCAACCGTCGACCTACGACGAAGGAGTAGCTGATTGGTTACGGGATCGTACCCATCCGTTCACGGCCGTGTGAACGAGGCTCCTATGATCGCACTTTCCGCTCTCGGAAACGCATTCACGCGATCGAAGAGCGCACTCACTGTCCTCCAGATGAGACTCGTGCGATCCACGATCGCACTCAGCCGATCGCCGAATCGCACGAGTCCGATGGCGCGTCGGATTCACGCGATCGGGGATCGGACCTCTACTTGCGACAGGTGATGTGCATCGCCGACGGCGCGGCGATGTACTCGTCCCAGAAGCCTTTCCCGCGCGTCTGGTCGGAATCGGGAGGAATCAGGAAAGGCTCGATCGTCCACGAGCGGAATCCCGCCGCCCGGAAGGCCTCCTCGTACGCGTCCCACGGGAGCCAGTGGAAGTCGAAATCGACGGTTCTCTCGCCGAGGTAGAGCGTGCCGCGGAGCCTCGCCCCCTCCTGGAGGGTGTCGTCCAGCAGGCGGAAGCTGAACCCGTACTTGCGGTGATCGACGAGAGGCTGCGGCGGCTGGAGGACGTTGGCGATGCTGGCCACGAATTGCTGCCCCGGCGCGAGGTTGTCGTAGACGGTCTGCGCCATCCGGCGCAACTGCTCCCGGTTCTCGGCGTAGTGCAGGAGGTACGCCGCCGCGACGCGGTCGAACTCGCCGATCCTGCCCAGCGCGGCGGCGTCGGCGATCCGGTACTCGATGCCGAGCGGCTGCGCCTCTTCCCGTTGCCGCGCCAGCGCGATCATCTGCGGCGAGATGTCGACGCCCACCACGCGGCCGGCACCCCACCGCCTGAGCAGGCGCGTCCCCATGCCGTCGCCGCAGGCGAGGTCGAGCACGGAGAGGCCGGTGAGGTCGCCCAGGCGGACGCGGAGCGAGTACCACTCGGCGTCGCGCAACGGCACCGCGGCGGAGATCTTTTGATAGTCGAGAGCGATGGCGTCGTACTGTGTCATGGGTTCCCCGTTACCGCCGCGGGCGCCGGCGGTATTCCATTCGCTACGACGTAGATTTGGCTCGGTCCCGACTCGATGTTTGCCGGCACGTGGACACCACCATGTTGCCGGTGGCGACGCCATGGTGCTGTGGTTGTGCGTGCCGCAGTTGACGACGTGCCCGGTCGCGTTGCCGCGAGCTGAAGTGCGTCCGGCAGGCCGCGGCCTCTCGTGAGAATCGTCTCACAACGCAACGCCAGATCGCGATCGCCGGCGCGATACGGAACGACCAGAGTCTCCAGCAGCGTCAACTCCGAAGTGAACGCCCGCAGACCGCCACGGTCAACGGCCTCAAAGAGGGGCCGGAGGAGAGAAATGTAGCGAGGATGTTGTCGAGAGCTACCGGGCCGCGGCTGACCGATTCCATCAATCCCATGAGTCACGTTCTTCCGCGATGTACTCGGCAGCGTCCTTCCCCTGCAAGGATTTTTTCCACACCGCTTTGCCAAGCCCCTCCAATTCGAGCAGAGAGACTCGCGATTCGCGTGCGATTGCGCCGTCAAGGATCTGCACGACTTCCTGTGCGATCGACCGCCGGTTGGAGCCCGCCCGCAGCTTGATGCGACGGTAGAGAGTGTCGGGAAAATTCTTGATGTTCAGCGTGGCCACTGTTGCTCCTCCAAACTGGAGGAACGATCGCATCGATGGACGTATTTTGAATGGCCGGTGCCAGAGGGGATTTTGGTGCGCCCAGCAGGATTCGAACCTGCGACCTTTAGCTCCGGAGGCTAACGCTCTATCCAGCTGAGCTATGGGCGCGTGCGGTAGGTGTACGGCTCAACCGCCCTCGGGCGGGGCGTATTCTACCGCACCGCATGCGCTACAAATGGACGCTGCTGGCGATGCTGTGGGGCATCGTCTTCTTCAACTACGCCGACCGCCAGGCCCTCGCCGCGGTCATCCCGCTGCTGCGCGATGCCTGGCACCTCACCCCCGTCCAGGAAGGGATGCTCGGCTCCGCCTTCGCCTGGACGTATGGGTTGTCCTCCCCCTTCGCGGGCCGCCTGGTCGATCGCATTCGAAGACGCGTCGCTCTCCTCGGCGGCTTTCAGATCTGGAGCGCCGTCTGCGTCGCCACCGCGTTCGCGCCGGGCATTCGTTCGCTCCTGGCGCTGCGCGCGGCCGAGGGGCTCGGCGAGACCGCGTACTTTCCCGCCTCGGTCTCCCTCATCAGCGACCATCATGACGAGCGCACCCGCTCGCGCGCCCTCGGCCTGCACCAGACCGGCGTCTACGCCGGCACCATCGGCGGCACGACCGTCGCCGCCCTCCTCGCGCAGCATTACGGGTGGCGATCGCCGTTCCTGGTTTTCGGTATCGCGGGGATTGCGCTCGGCATCGTGTTGCAGTTTTTCATTCGTGAGCCGGAACGGACAGCGGCGGCACGGCCGCCGCACTCCAGAGAGGCGATCAAAACGATCCTGGCCACGCCCGCCGCGCTGTCGCTCCTCCTCGCCTTCGTCTGCGCCAACGCCGTCGCCGCCGTCCTCCTCTTCTGGATGCCGACGTACGTGCACGATCACTTCAAGCAGAACCTCGCCTTCGCCGGCTTCACGGCGAGCTTCTTCGCGCAGACCGGCAGCTTCGCCGGCGCGATCTTCGGCGGCTGGAGCGCCGACCTGGCCACGCGCCGCCACCGAGGCGGGCGGATGATCGTGCAAGGCGGCGCGCTGCTCCTCGGCCTTCCCTTCGTCGTCCTCACCGGCGCGACGACCTCGCTCGCCTTCGTCATCGTCGCCTTCGTCGGATGGGGTTTCTTCAAAGGGATGTACGACGCCAACATCTTCGCCTCGATGTTCGACGTCACGCCGCCGGAGATCCGCGGCACGGTCGTCGGCGTGATGAACATGGCGGGCTGGCTCTTCGGCGCCGGCACCGCGCCGGTGCTCATCGGCTACATCGCCGAGCGCTCCTCGCTCCCCACCGCGATCTCCTCCGCTGCTCTCGTCTACGGCATCGCCGCGGTGCTGCTCTTCGTCGCCAGCCACCGCGCCAAAGCCGGCTCCTGAGCAGCGCGGAAGGCAATGCACGTGTCGATCGCCTCGATCGACCGGCGCAGCGCGCGCTCCCCTTCGCCCGGCGGATTCTTGGCGAAAAACGCGGCCACGTCGTCGCGCGCGCTCCTGTCGCAGAAGCCGCCGAGGGCGCCGAGGATGGTGTGCAGCGACGTCGGCACCTTCTCCGTCAGCATCGGCCAGTGCTGCTTGACCGCCGCCCACGTCGCGCCGCGCGCCGCCGGATTCGACAGAAGGCGCGACGTCATCCACGGGATGTCCTGCGAGCGGATGCTGTTGCCGAACACGTAGTCGACCGCGCGCGCCACGAGCTTCGGATCGCGGAAGTACGCGAGCTGCGCCAGGTACCGGTTGCGCAGCTCCGGCGACGCGCTCTGCTCCGACGCCGTCAACAGTTCGTCGAAGAGCGCGGGATTCCCCGAGGCGCTGGCGATCGTGAGCGCGCGCACGGCCAGAGCGCCGTCGACGCTCTCGGGATGACGAATGGCAGTCTGGGCGACGCCGCGCGCCTCTTTGATCACCTCCGGATCGCCGCCGATGACGCCGAGCGTGCCGAGGACCACGGCGCGCTGCGCGCGGGCTTCGTCAGACTCGTTCGACGCCGCGCGCCACGACGGCGGCGCCTGTCCGCGCATCAGCTCGCGCACCGCCGCTTGCCAGCGCGGCCGTTCCGCATCCGTGACGACGCGCTCGTCGAGGAACTGCAGACTGGCCGCCATCGACTCGACGACTTCCAGCGGCGCGGGGCGCGGCAGCGCTTCGGCGAGCGCCAGGTAATCGCCGGCGTCGCGCCGCAGGTAGCGAACGAGCAGCCACTCGTCGCCGTGCAGCGCGATCTCTTCCTCGGGCGTGAGCTTGGCGAGATTCGCGCGAATCGCCGCGCGCTCCTCCGCCGAGTAATCGACGACGAAGTAGCCGCTGCCGGTAGCGTTGAGCAGGAGCGGCGCGCCGTTGCACGGGCCGCGCAGGAGCGTCGCCTCTTTCGTTGCCACGATGCCGCAGCGCTCATCGGCGCTCACGCCGAGCGTGCGCTCGCACATCGGGATCGACCACGTCTCCGCCGACGCCTCGCCGCGAAGCAGCATCCGCTCCTGCGACAGCGTCACGCGGCGCTGGCCGTCGGCGCACGTCTCCGAGGCGTGCACGAGCGGCGCGCCGGCCTGCACGACGAAGGTGCGCATCACCTCGTCGACCGGCTTGCCCGACGCCGCCGCCAGCGTCGACCAGAGGTCCTCCGCCGTGGCGTTGCTCCATGAGTACTTGCGCAGGTAGGTGCGGATGCCGTCGCGGAACGTCGCCTCGCCGAGCCAGTGCTCGAGCATGCGCAGCACCGCCGCGGTCTTGCCGTAAGCGATGCCGTCGAAGAGCTCGTTGATCGCCGCAGAGGTCTCGGCGTTCGTGCGGATCGGGCGCGTGGAGCGCTGCGAGTCGAGGGCGATCGAGCCGCGCGAATTCCTCGCCGCCGCGTGCTCGAGGTGCCACGACGGCTGCCACGGCTCGAGCGGCTTGTCCGACATGAACGTGGCGAAGCCTTCGTTGAGCCAGATGTCGTTCCACCACTGCATCGTCACCAGGTCGCCGAACCACATGTGGGCGATCTCGTGCGCCACCGTCTCGGCCACGCCGCGCTTCGCGCCGACGGAGCCGGTACGCTCGTCGACGAGCAGCGCCGTGTCGCGGAACGTCACCGCGCCGGCGTTCTCCATCGCCCCCGCCTCGAAGTCGGGCACGGCGATGAGGTCGAGCTTCCCGAACGGATACTTGATGCCGTAGTAGCCGTTGTAGAAGTGGACGACCGTCTCGGCGGCGCGCAGCGCGTAGGCGCCGAGCTGCTCCTTGCCCGGCGGCGCGCAGACGCGGATCGGAATGCCGTCGACGCCGCCGCTGATGCAGCGGAACTCGCCGACGAGCATGGCCACCAGATACGTCGACATCCGCGGCGTGGTGGCGAACTTGACGGCGCGGCGGCCGCCGCTCAGCTTCGTCTCGCTGACGATCGGAGCGTTGGAGATGGCGGTCTCGCTACCGGCCGCGGACAGAGTGATGTCGAACGTCGCCTTCATGGCCGGCTCGTCGAAGCAGGGGAACGCGCGCCGCGCGTCGGTGGCCTCGAACTGCGTGAGCGCGTACTTCTTCCCTTTCCACATGCCGAGGTAGAGGCCGCGGAGCTGGCGGGTCAGCTTGCCGCTGAAGGCGATGCGGATCGTGGCCGGGCCGGCGGGGAGCGGCTTCGGCAGGTTCAGCGCGATCATCTCCTCGCCGGGACTCGGGCCCTCGGTTGCGGTCATGCCGGAGACCGATGCCTTGCCGATCCGCAGTTGCACGGCGTGCAGCGCGATCGACGTCACCGGCTCCTTGACCTCGACGTCGATCGTCTCTTCGCCGCTGAACGTCTCCTTGGCGAGATCGGGCTCGATCGCGATCGTGTAGTGGCTCGGAATGACGGACTGCGGCAGCCGCGCCGCCGACAGCGGCAGCGCGGCGAACAGGAGAAGGAGAAGCGGCTTTTTCACCGCGCGATTTTATGCAACCTCGCGGCGGTGACGCCCCGCTTGATGCATCTCGGCCAGCGCCTGGTTCGGCGGCAGCGGCATCTCCGGCAGCAGTTTCTTGGCGATCGACTCGAACTCGGCCGCCTCGGCGTCGAGCGGCAGCGCCTGGTACGTCGGCTCGATCCGCTCGGCGATGTTGATCCGGCGCAGCGTCTCGCGCGCGTCCGTCACGCGGCCGAGCTTCATCTGGGCGACGGTGAGGTAGACGAGCGTCTCCTCGTAGTCGGCCAGCGCCTCGTAGTGTCCGGTCTTGATGTAGCGCACGGTCTGCTGCGGGGTGAGGTACGCGTCGGCCGCCGCGCGGAGGTCGTTCACGGCCTCGGCGTAGCGGCCTCCGCGCAGCTCTTTGCGGCCGTGGAGGTAGAGATCGTCGGCGCTGGTCGGCGCCATGGTCATCAGGAGAAGCATCATCGCCAATGTGGTGCGCACGTCATTGTCCTCTTGCGGTTTTCATCGGTTGACTCTCGTACACGAACACGTCGGCGCCGACCGGGACGTTCTTCCAGAGCGTCTCCAGCATGTCGTTCGGCACGCGGATGCATCCGTGCGAGGCGTATTTGCCGATCGAGTCGGCGTCGTCGGTGCCGTGGATCAGAATCCCGTCACCGAGGTTGAGGGCGTACTTGCCGAGCTTCCCTTTGACGTAGCGCTTCGGCGAGTCCGCCGGCGGGACCTTCTCGCCCGCCTCCACGAAGGCCCAATCGGGCTTGCGCCAGACCGGGTCTTTGATCTTGCCTTTGACTTTCATGTGCCCGCGCGGGGTGTAGAACTCCCACACGTCCTCTTCGGTCTCGAGCCGTTTGCCGCTGCCAGTGGCCGCCGCCGATTTCCTGACGAGCGTTCCGTCGCGGAAGAGATAGACGGTGTTGGTCGAGACATCGACGGTGACGACGGTGCCGCTGCGCGGCGCATCGTCGGGCAATCCTTCGACGCGCGGCTGATCGCAGTTGCGGAAAAGCGTCTGCCACCACCGGCACGGCTGTTGTTGTTGCTGCTGGGCGTAAACACTCGGTACTGCCAAGCTCGCCAGGAGTAGAGCGGTGGCGAGCAGACGTGGTTTGATGTTCAAGGACCCCCCTCCCAACCGGATCTAACAGCGCAAATAACTTCTGCGAAATCAACGCCAAGGAGTGCTACGTTAGGAGGGCGGCCGGAAGGCAAAGGGCCCTGTAGCTCAGCAGGATAGAGCAGCGGTTTCCTAAACCGTGGGTCGGAGGTTCGAGTCCTCTCAGGGCCACCAGAAATCTGGAGTGCGCCGGCCATGCCGCCGCTGTCACAGCGCCGGTATGGCCGGCGCACTCCACATCCGTGGCCGATCCCCGCGATATTCTAGGCCCATGCGACGCCTCCCCCACCTCGCCCTCGCCCTCCTCCTCGCCTCCTCCCTCTTCGCCGCCGACGACAAGATCGTGCACCGCGTGCACATCGGCGGGGAGGGGGGGTGGGACTACGTCACCGTCGACTCGGCGCAGCGGCGGTTGTACCAGTCGCACGGCAACCGCGTCGTCGTCGTCGACATCGACAAGCAGGCGGTGGTCGGCGAGATCGCCGACACGCTGGGCGTGCACGGCATCGCGCTGGGGCCGGAGCGCGGGTACGTCAGCGCGGGGAAGGCCAACGCCGTCGTCGTCTTTGACCGCGAGTCTCTCAAGCGCCTCGGCGAGTGGAAGACCACGGGCGAGAATCCCGACGCCATCCTCTACGACCCCTTCTCGCGGCACCTCTTCACCTTCAACGGCCGCGGAAAGAACGCCACGGTCTTCGACGCCAACAGCGGCGCGGTCCTCGCCACCATCGACCTGGGCGGCAAGCCCGAATTCGCCGTCACCGACCAGCGCGGGCGCGTCTTCGTCAACATCGAAGACACCGGCGAGCTCGCGGTCATCGACGTAAAACGCAACGGCGTCGCCGCGCGCTGGAAGCTCGAAGGGTGCGAAGAGCCGACAGGGCTGGCCATCGACCGTCTGCGCAACCGTCTCTTCAGCGTCTGCCACAACGAAGTCATGGTCGTGAGCGACGCCGGCGCGGGCAAGGTCATCGGCTCCGCGCCGATCGGCAAGGGCGTCGACGGCGCGGCCTTCGACGCGGTGCGCAATCTCGCCTACGCCTCGAACGGCCGCGACGGCACGATCACCGCCGTGCGCGCCACCGACTTCAAAGTCGCGGCCACGATCGCCACGGCGCCGGGCGCGCGGACGATCGCCCTCGACGAGAAGACGCACCATCTCTTCGTGCCGGCGAAAACCGAGGAGTTCGAGATCATCGAAGTTTCGCCGTAGAGGGCCAGTTCGTCACCACGTTCATCACCGGATTCCACGCCAGCGGCCGGGCGATGAACCATTGCGAGTGATCGGAAAGGGAGTCGCCCGCGGCGGTGTCGCCGAGGGCGATGAGCGGGACGGGTTTGCCGAACTGCAGCGATGCGCCCCGCGGCTCGACCGAGGCGACGATCGCCTTCGTCTCGCGGCCCAAGAACATGATCTCCCGCCCGTCCTTGCTCCAATGCGGACCGCTGCCGCCGTTGGTCGACACCTGCAACTTTCCGCCCGTGCCCGGATAGCGCGTCACGTAGACCTCGTATTGCCCCGTCTCGTTCGACGCGTAGGCGATCCAGCGCCCATCCGGCGAGAAGACCGCACTCGTCTCGCGCGCCTTCGTCTGCACGACGGGACGCGGCGTGGCGCCGCGCACGGCGGGAACGACCCAGACGTCCTCGGCGGTCTTGCCGAGGTAATCGTTGGCCGTGAAGAGAATCTCCTTGCCGTCGGGCGAGAACCCCGTCGGCGCCCGCACCACGCGATTGTGGTACACCAGCTCCTCGGGCGCGCTCCCCTCGATGTCCTTGACGTACAGATCGCCGTCGGCTTGCGCGCCGGTGTAGGCGATGCGCTTCCCATCCGGCGACCAGACAGGATTTTGGCGGTCGGACGTGGCGAAGGTGAAGCGCGTGGGGACGTTCCGATCGAGGTCGTGAATCCAGAGGTTGGCGACGCCTGTGGCCACATCGACGATGGTGAGCGCGAGCTGGTTGCCGGCCGGCGAAACGGCCACGTCGCGGTAGACCTCCGGCTCTCCGACGACGCCGAGCTCCTTGCCGTTCCGATCGTACTTGCGCACGACGCTGTTCTCCGGCGATGCGCCGACGTAGAGCAGCGTCCCCTGCTGCGAGGCCGAGAAGAGCGAGAAGAAATTGTCGGACGAGTACTGGACGTCCTTTCTCACCTCGACGGGATCGCCCGTCAGCGCGAGCTTGGACGGATCGAACGGCTGCGCGACCAGCGTGGTGTCGCGCGCGTAGAGCAAGTGCCCGGCGGCGTAGACGATGTTCGAGCGCGCGTGCAGCAACAGCTTGCGGCCCGGTTTGTCGATCGAATCGACGTAGATGGCGTTCGTCTCGCTCTTGGTCCCCGACGCGTGCGTGCCGGCCATGTAGAGAAAGTGTTTGCCGTCGGGGAGGAACGTGGCCCAGCGATGCGTCGTCTCGCCGATGCCGCCGTCGAGCTTCGTCACCGCCGTGGCGGCGCCGCCGGCGGCGCTGACGCGGAAGATGGGGCTGAACGACGTCGGCGAGAAGAGAATCGTGCCGTCGCGGTTCCACGACCCGGGGCGCCCCTCCAGCTGCGCGTCGCAGAGCGACACCGGCACGGCGCCGGTGAGATCGACCTTCTTCAATTTCCGCTCGGCGAAGAACGCGATCGCTTTGCTGTCGGGCGACCAGAACGGAAACGTGGCCGTCTCGGTGCCGGGAATCGGCTCCGCCTCGCCGTCGAGCGGCCGAAGCCAGAGCATCGGCTTCCCTTCCGGACCGTTGGCGGCGAACGTGGCGTAGCGGCCGTCGGGTGAGATCGTCAGCGCGCCGCAGTTCTCGAGCTTGAACGTCGGCACGACGCCGGCCGGGGCGACGATCGACGTCCGCAGCGACGACGCCGGCGCGCGCCTGCCACGCACGTACGCAAAGGCGAGAATCGCGGCGGCGACGATGGCCGCTGCGGCGACGGACCAGGCCAGCCATGGTCTCGGCGGCGGCGCAACGGACGCCGTCGTCTGCGAGCGCGGGTCGCCGATCCACAAAAGCTCCAGCATGACGTCGTACACGGACTGCCAACGCTCGTCCGGCTCCTTCGCCAGGCACGTGCGGATCACGCGCTCGAGCGCGGGCGGCGTCGACGGCGGCATCGGCCGCGGATCGGCGGTCAAGATCGCCGCCGCGAGGCTCATGCGGCTCGGCCCGTCGAAGGCGAGGATGCCGGTGGCCATCTCGTAGAGCACGGCGCCGAAGGCGAAGATGTCGGTGCGCGCGTCGACTTCGGAGCCGGAGATCTGCTCCGGGGCCATGTACTGCACCGTGCCGACGACGAAGCCTTGCTCGGTAATCCGCCGCTGTTCGGTCACGGCATCGCGGGAGCTCTCGCGGACGTGCTGCGACAGCGCCAGGCCGAAGTCGAGCAGCTTGGCCCCGCTTTTGGTGAGGAAGATGTTCCCCGGCTTGAGGTCGCGGTGCACGATCCCCGCGCGGTGCGCGCGGTCCAGCGCGGAGGCGACCTCAACGCCGTAGCGGAGCACCTGCTCGACGGGCATCGGCCCGCGCGTCAGGCGGTCGGCGAGCGACTCGCCGTCGAGCAGCTCCATGACCAGATAGGGCACGCCGTTCTCGCTGCCGACATCGTGCAGCGTGCAGATGTTCGGGTGATTGAGTTGGGAGATCGCCTGCGCCTCGCGCTGGAAGCGGACGCGCAGCCGCGCGTCGTTCGCGAACTCCGCCGGAAGGACCTTGACGGCCACGCTGCGTCCCAGCCGCGTATCGACGGCGCGCCAGACCTGGCCCATGCCGCCTGCGCCGATCCGGGAGTCCATCTCGTACGGCCCCAAGCGGGACCCGGAGATGATGTTCATGTTCGTTCGCCGAACATTGTAGGTGATCTGCTATAACCACTTCAGTGCAACTCTGGACGTCGTTTCTCCATACGGGTTGGGTGGGCAAGACCGTCCTGGGAGTGCTGCTCCTCTTCTCCGTCGGGTCGTGGGCGGTAATGATCGTCATCGGCGAGCGCTTCCGCAGCGCGCGCCGGGCCTCGCGGCGGTTCATGAGCGTCTTCCGCAAAGCGAAGCGCCTCGTCGACGTGCAGACCGTGACCTCGCAAGCCGTGCAGTCGCCGCTGGTGGGACTTTTTCGGGCGGGCTACGCCGAGATCGAGGCGCAGATGGCGCATGCACAGGGCTCGTCGATCCGGTCCCTGGACGCCGTGGAGCGGTCGCTCCTGCGCGCGTCGCGGATCGAGTCGGCGCGGCTGAGCCGCTTCCTTCCCTTCCTGGCCACGACCGCGGCGGCCACGCCGTTCATCGGTCTCTTCGGCACGGTGTGGGGGATCATGGACTCGTTCATGACCATCGGCTCGAGCGGCTCGACCTCCATCACCACCGTGGCGCCGGGCATCAGCGAGGCGCTGATCAACACCGCGGCCGGGCTCTTCGCGGCCATTCCCGCGCTTCTTGCATACAACCACTTCGTGCAGAAGCTGCGCGGGGCGCGCGGCGAGATGGAAGACTTCACGCTGGAGTTTTTGAATCTGACGGAACGGAATTTCCTCTAAGGGCGTCTAATACCGCATGGCTTTTCGATTCGACAGCAGCGACGAGTACGGCGATCTCGCGGAGATCAACGTCACGCCGCTCGTCGACGTCATGCTCGTGCTGCTGATCATCTTCATGATCACGGCGCCGATGCTGACGCAGGGCTTGACCGTGGCCCTGCCGTCGGCGGAAGGCAAGAGCTTCGAGATGGCCTCGAGCCAGCCGTCGAAGATCCAGGTGACCGCGGCGGGCGCCGTCTACCTCGACGGCGCGCCGATGGGGAGTGCGAATCTCGAACAGACGCTCGGACCGCGGCTGCGGCAGTTGCGCATCAAGCGCGCCCTGCTCGAAGCCGACAAGGGCGTGCCGTACGGGCAGGTGGTGGCGGTGTTGGACGTGATGAACCGCGCGGGGGTGGAGCAGCTCGGCATGGTGACGCAGCCCAGGGTGGTGACGAGTGGACGACCGCGTCGGTGACGTGCTGGCGCAGCGCGCCGCGTTGAGCGGCGGCGCCGGCGCCGGCATCGCCCTGTCGCTGTTGTTGCACGGCGGATTGTCGGCGCTGGCGATCTGGGCCGCGCTGCATTCGGCGAAAGCGGAGTCGCCGCGGGCCATCGAGATCCGGCTGACGCGGGTGACGCCGTCCGTTGCGCCGCCGGTAGGGGCGCACAGCGTGCGCCCGTCCGAGCCGGTGGCGAAGATGGAAAAGCCCGCGCCGCCGGTCGTTCAGGAGACGAAGAAACCGCCGGTCGTTCCGGAGAAGAACACCGTCCCGCTGTCGCCGTTCGGGCAGTCGACGAAAAAGGGCTCCGAGACTGCGACGCCCTCCGTCGCCACCCCGCCCGCCCCTCCCTCTCCGGCCATCGCCGTTCCCGTCGGCGGCGCCGGCGTCGTCGGACTGGAAGGAGGCGACTTCCCGTACACCATCTACATCGAGCGCATGAAAACCCTCATCGGCTCGCACTGGTTCCGTCCGCAGGTCGGCGCGGGTCCAACCACCACCGTGCGCTTCACCATCGACCGCGACGGCGCGATCCGCGACGCCAGGATCGAGACCGAGAGCGGCAACCCGACGTTCGACCGCGCCGCGCTGCGGGCCGTGCTCGAATCGTCGCCGCTGCCGCCGCTGCCGTTCGCGTACTCTGGAACGTATTTGGGAGTCCATTTAAACTTCCGATGAAACGATTGCTCGCACTTCTGCCGCTCATCGCCGCCAACGCCTTCGCGCAGGCCGACATCAAGACCACCATCACGGCCAATCAGTCCGCGAAGTCGATCCCCATCATCGTGCCGCGCCCCGACACGACGCTGCCGCTCGAGGTCTACAACACGCAGTTCTTCTCGCCGTTCACGCGGGACCTCGCCTACTCCGGCATCTTCGCCCTGACGCCCTACCCGCCGAACGTCCCGATCGACGCGGAGCTGGCCAAGCGCGTCAACGCGCAGTTCCTGCTCTTCACATCAATCAAGACCGAGGGGACGGACTACGTCATCGAAGTGCGCCTCGTCGACACCAACAACACCCAGCAATTCGGCAAGCGCTATCGCGGCACGAACGGTTCGCTGACGCGCATGGCCCACACCATCGCCAACGAGCTGATTCGCGCCGTGAACGGGAAACCGTCGGTCTTCCTCACCCAGATCGCCTTCGCCTCCAACCGCGACGGCAACTTCGAGATCTATCTCATGGATTGGGACGGCGGCAGCCAGCGCCGCATCACGCGGCACAATGCGCTGTCGATTCTTCCGAGCTGGTCGCCCGACAACAACCGGATGGTCTACACCTCGTTCTTCGGCGGCACGAGCGACATGTACATCATCAGCCGCCTCGGCGGGGCGAGGGTCAAGCTCCGCACGGGGTTGAACCTCAACACGTCCGCCACGTTCTCGCCGATCGGCAACGACATCGCCTTCGTCGGCTCGATCAACGGCAACCCCGACATCTACCTGATCAAGGACGACGGCACGAACCTGCGCCGCCTCACCACCGACTCGTCGATCGAGTCGACGCCGGAGTGGAGCCCGAACGGCCGCCAGATCTCCTTCACGTCAGGACGCGGCGGCACGCCGCAGATCTACATCATGGACGCCGAGGGGTCGAACGTGCGGCGGATGTCGTTCGAGGGCGATTGGAACGACGACGCCACGTGGTCGCCCAACGGCGACGAGATCGCCTACACCTCGAAGGTCAACGGGCGGTTCCAGATCCGCATCCAGAACGTCGTGACGGGGCAGAGCCGCATCGTGGCCGGCGAAGGCTCGAACGAGCAGCCGACGTGGTCGCCCGACGGACAGTGGCTGGCGTTCCAGTCGAACCGCACCGGGGTGTGGCAGATCTACCGGATGCGCGTCGACGGCAGCCAAATTCAGCAGCTCACGTTCGACGGGGAGAACAAGGACCCCGACTGGTCGAAGAAAGCCGAGTGATATCATCGATAAGGAGCTCAAAAGCAATGACTAAAGCAGTGAAAGGGTTCCTCAGCGGACTCGTTCTGATCGCCCTCATCGCCGCGCCTGCGTGCCGGCACAAAACGACGCCGGTGAAGCCGGTGCCGCAGCCGGACACGGCCGCGTCGATCACCGTGCCGCCGGTTCCGGCGACCGTGCCGCAGCCGACGCAGCCGCCGCCGGCGATCAAGCCGAACGAGGACTTCGTGACCGAGACGGCGCCGCGCGTGACCTCCGAGCAGCTTTCGGGGAACATCGAAGAGGCGAACCGGCAGGCGCAGCTCCGCGGCTTCATCAAGGACGCCTACTTTGGCTACGACGAGGCCGCCCTAGGCGCGGACGCGCAGGCGGCGCTGACCGACTCGGCGAACTGGCTGAAGAAGAATCCGGACTTCAACCTGCTCATCGAAGGGCACTGCGATGAGCGCGGCACCGAGCAGTACAACCTCGCTCTCGGCGACCGCCGCGCCAATCAGGCCAAGCAGTTCCTCATGACGCTCGGCGTCGACGCCGGCCGCATCCGCACCGTCAGCTACGGCGAGGAGCGTCCGTTCGATCCGGGTCACGACGAGGCGGCGTGGGCGAAGAACCGCCGCGCGCACCTCGTCCTCGTCAGATAGGAGAGCCCCATGAACTCGGTCCGCCCGATCGCAGTCGCGGCCGCGCTTCTCTGCGCGGCCGGCTGCGTCACCTCGTCCGACGTGGAGAAGCTGCAGTCGCAGATCTCGGAGCTGCAGGACCAGCTCGCGCAAGTGAAGCGCACCGCCTCGAGCAAAGAAGACGTGCAGAGCATCAATCAGAAGATCGCCAGCGACACCCAGACGCTGCTCAAGTCGAACGCCACGCTGGTGGCGAAAGTCAGCGAGATCGAAGAGAAGATGTCGAGCACGCAGGGCTCGATCGAGCAGACGAACAACCGGCTCGACAAGCTCGGCCAGCAGCTCACCCAGCAGCAGCACGACATCGACGAGATGAAGGCCGCGGCCGCGCGCGCGGCGGCAGCGGCTGCTGCGGC
>DATDFB010000009.1:0-22627 GCA_036522835.1 Thermoanaerobaculia bacterium
TGATAGAGCGCCCCTGCCGGCTCCGGCGACGCCCGCTCCGGCCGGGACGGAGGTCAGCGTCGTTCCGACGCCGCAGCCGCCGGGCGAAGATCAGGTGGCGCTCTATCAGTCGGCGTACCGCGACTACCAGCGCGGCAACTACGATCTGGCCATCAGCGGGTTCCGTGACTTCGTGGCCAAGAATCCGGCTTCCGATCTCGCCGACAACGCCGCCTACTGGATCGGGGAGAGTCTCTTTTCGCAGAAGAAATATCGCGAGGCGATTCAGCAGTTTGACAGCGTCGTTACAAAGTACCCGCAGTCCGATAAAGTCCCCGGCGCGCTACTCAAGAAGGGCTACGCGTACATCGCCACGAACGAAAAGGCGAAGGGCATCGTGCAGTTGCAGTACGTGGTGCACGAGCACCCGACGTCGGCGGAAGCGGCGCTGGCACGGCAGAGACTCAGACAACTCGGCGTGGAAACCAAATAGAAGGAGCAGTTCATGGCCAATACCCGTTCGGCGGAGAAGCAGCAGCGACAGGCCGCCAAAGCAACCGCGCGCAACCGCGCCGGCAAATCGCGCCTCAAATCGGCGCTGAAGAAGGCGCGCGCCGCGGTGGCGGAGGGCAACGTCGACTCCGGCGTGCTCAGCACCGGCTTCTCCGACATCGACAAGGCGGCGAAGAAGGGCATCATCAAGACCAACACCGCCGACCGCTACAAGGCCCGCCTGGCGGCCGCGGCGAAGCGCACCGCCGCGAAGTGACCTTCGCCTACGATCCACACCCCGGCCTGGCACGAATGGGCGGCGACGTCGCCGATTACCTCCGGCTCGCGCCGGGGTACGTCGCGGCGATGTTCGCGGGCCCGAAGGCGGCGCTGTTGCCGGCATACGAGCGGCTGTACGAGCTGGCGCGGACCTACGAGGTCAAGATCTCGCCGGGACAGACGATCGTGCCGATCTACCGCAAACACGTCATCGCGCAGATCAAGCCGTCGACGCGGACGCGCATCGACTTCGGCCTGGCCCTGAAGGACACGCCGGCGAAGGGAAGGTTGATCGACACCGGGGGGCTGGCAAAGAAGGACCGGATCACGCACCGAATCGAGATCTCGTCGCCCGCGGACGTGGATACATTCGTGGAGACGTGGTTCAAGCGGGCGTACGAGATGGACGCCTGATCTGGAGTGCGGCGGCCATGCCGCCGCTCTCACAGCGCCGGCATGGCCGGCGCACTCCACAACGCGAATGCCGCCATCACTTCTGCATCCGCGACGGTCGGCCGCCGCGTGGCCATGTCCACCCACACGTGCCACGAGTGGCCGGTGGCGTGCACCCGCTCCCCCGTCGCGTCGCGCAGCTCGTACTCGAACTTCATCTTCCGGCTCGCCGCCTCGGCCACCGTCGTGCGGATCACCACTTCATCGTCGTAACGATACGGAATCCTGAAGCGGCACGTCACCTCGGTGACGACGAGGATGTAGCCGCGCGCTTCGATCTCCGTGTACGGAAAACCGGCCGCGCGGCAGAGGTCCGTCCGCCCGATCTCGAACCAGACGATGTAGTTCGAGTGATGGGCGATCCCCATCGCGTCCGTCTCTTTGTAACGCACCCGCACCCGGCTCTCGCTGAATGGCACGGGTGGCATGGTAGGACAATTGCTCGATACAATGAGACGTGCGGCGCAGGAAACCACTCGAACAACTCACGTTTCCGCTCCTTCTCAGCGGCGCGACCCTGGCTACGCTGGAGCTCGGGCGGCGGATCTTCCGCCACATCCAGCTCTTCTGCCCCACGCATGAACCGCTGAAAACGTGGGAGCCGGCCGACTATGGCCTGCAGCGCCACCGCGTCGACGAGATGTGGATCGAGACGGACGACGGGGAGCTCCTGCACGCCTGGTACTGCCGCGCCGACAAGCCGATCGCCTCGGCGCTGTACTGCCACGGCAACACCGGGAACATCACCAACTTCGCCGACGTGATGCCGCACTTCGTCGCGGCCGGGATCAGCGTCCTCCTCTTCGACTACCGCGGCTTCGGCCGCAGCAGCGGCATGCCGACGCTGCACGGCGTGGTCGAAGACGGCGTCACCGCGGCGCGCTTCCACGAGAAGATCCGCCCGAAGAACGTCCCCTCGATCCTCTACGGCTTCTCCCTGGGCGGCGCGATCGCCGCGCAGGTCATCCGCCATCACTCCTTCGACGGCCTGGTGCTGCAGTCGACGTTCACGAATCTCCCCGACCTCGCCCGCGCCGCGTTCCCGAAGATTCCGCTCTACCTCTTCGCCGGCCGCATTTTCGACACGCTCTCGGTCGTGCGCACGCTGAAAGTGCCGCTGATGATCCTGCACGGCACCGAGGACGAGACCTGCCCCTGCTCGTTCGCGCACCGGCTCTACGACGCCAGCAGCGCGCCGCACAAGCGCATCTACGTCGTCGAGGGCGGCAAGCACAAGGATCTCTACGACCGCGACTGCGACACGCTCGTCTGGGCCATCCACCAGTTCGCGCAGGACCTCCCGCGCAACAGCCACAACGTGGCCCGCCCGCCGACGCTCACCGACGAGATCATCGACGGCGCCTTTCGCTGGGTCCGGCGTCAATTGCGCCGCCGGCCGGAGGCGTCGAACGCCGTGATACGATCCCGGACAGGTTCTTAGGTTCTTAAGTTGTTAAGTTTTACAAACTTAAGAACCTAACAACCTAACAACCTCTCTTTCATGCTCGCCGTAGTCAAAACCACCACCGAAGATGGTCCCACGGGCACGGAGGTCCGCGACTGCCCCAACCCCGCGCCCGGACCTGACGAGATTCTCATCCGCGTCGCCGCGGCGGCGATTTGCGGCACGGACAAGCACATCTATCACTGGGATCCGTCGATCCGCGACTCGATGACGCTGCCGCGCATCTATGGCCACGAGTTCTGCGGCTTCGTCGAAGAGATCGGCGAGCGCGCGCACCGCGAGGGCATCGGCGTCGGCGACTACGTCTCCGCGGAGATGCACGTCGTCTGCGGCGAGTGCCCGCAGTGCCGCAGCGGCAACGGGCACATCTGCATCCGCACGAAAATCTACGGGCTGCACGAGGACGGCGCGTTCGCCGAGCTCGTCAAAGTCCCGGCCTCGAACGTCATCAAGCTCGGCCCGTACGTGCCGCTGCGCGTCGGCGCGTTTCTCGACGCCCTCGGCAACGCTGTGCACACCACGCAGATCTGCGACCTGGCCGGCAAGTCGGTGCTCATCACCGGCTTCGGCCCGATCGGGGCGATGGCCGCGGCCATCGCGGAGCACAGCGGCGCCGCCACCGTCATCGTCACCGACGTCAACGATCACGCGCTCGAGTCGGCGCGGCGCTGGGCGGCGCATCGCGGCCTCGACAACTTCCACGCCTTCAACATCGGCGATCCGCGCGATGCCAAGCGCGCCATCGACGCCATCACCGAGGGCGTCGGCGTCGACATGGTGTGCGAGATGTCGGGAGCGGCGTCGGCGGTCAACTTCGCCCTCGACGTCGTGCGCATGGGCGGCATCCTCTCGCTCCTCGGGCTGCCGCGCGGACGCGCCCTCACCATCGACGACTACACGAAGAACGTCATCTTCAAGGGCGTGACGTTGCAGGGCATCATCGGCCGGCGCATGTACGGGACTTGGCAGCGCATGCTGTCGCTCCTGCGCTCGGGGCTCGACGTGGAGTGGGTCGTGCAGGCCACGTTCGACTCGTTGCGAGAATTTCACGAAGGAATGGCTCGCTTCGACCGCAAAGAGGCGCTAAAAGTCGTCTTCTTCCCTGAGGGGGAAACGGCGGCACAGGCCCGGCTCGGCAGACGGTGAAAAAACGGATCGGCATTCTGACGGGGGGCGGCGACGTCCCCGGCCTCAACGCGGCCATCAAGTCGTTCGTGTGGCGGCTGCTCGACGACGACCGCTTCGAGATCCTCGGCCTGCGCCGCGGCTGGGCCTCGCTCGTCAACATCGTCCCCGAGGCCGACGCGGACAACTCCGCGTGGATCACGCATCTCACCCGCAACACCACGCGCACGATCGACCGCACCGGCGGCACGATCCTGCACACCTCGCGCGTGAACCCGTCGATCGCCAAGCCCGAGGCCGTGCCGGCGCATTTGCGCGGGAGCGTCGAGGCGGACTCGCGCGGCCGCTACGACCTCACCGGCGTGACGCTGCGCACGATCGATTTCCTGAAGCTCGATGCGCTCGTCGCTTTGGGCGGCGACGGCACGCTCAGCTTCGCCCGCGAGCTGCACCAGCGCGGCGTTCCGGTCGTGGCCATCCCCAAGACGATGGACAACGACGTCTACGGCACCGACTATTGCCTCGGGTTTTCGACGGCGGTCACGCGCTCGGTGATGTTCATCAACGACCTGCAGACCGGCGCGGCGTCGCACGAGCGCTTCCTCGTCGTGGAGCTCTTCGGCCGCTACTCCGGCGAGACGTGTCTCCTCGCCTCGTACCTCGCCGGCGTCGACCGAGCCCTCATCGCCGAGGTGCCGTTCGACTGCGAGCGGCTGTGGGCGATGCTCGCGCATGACAAAGCCGACAACCCGGCGAACTACGCCGTCGTCGCCGTCTCCGAGGGAGCGACGGTCGTCGGCGGCGCGACCGTGGAGAGCGGCGAAGCCGACGCCTTCGGCAACCGCAAGCTCGGCGGCATCGGCGAGATCGTCAGCGATTTTCTGGAGAAGCGCTCGCGCGACAAGGTCATCTACCAGCGCCTCGCCTACCTCATGCGCTCCGGCGCCCCCGACTCGCTCGACCAGCTCGTGGCCAACAACTACGGCAGCCTCGCCGCCGACCTGCTGCGGCGAAACCAGGTCGGGAAGATGGTGGCCGTCGTCGACGGCCGCTACACGGCGGTGCCGGTGGAGAACAGCGGCGAAGCCAAGAAGCGCGTCGACATCGAGCGCTTCTACGACGCGGTGGAGTACCGGCCGAAGGTGGCGGATGTGATGGGGATGCCGATGTTTCTACATTAGGTGACAGGGCACAGGGAACAGGTGACAGGTGATCGCGCAGTCATCAGGACAACCACCTGTCCCCTGTTCCCTGTGACCCGTCACCGAATCACTGCACATTCGCCGCAAACTCCGCATCGAAGAAAAACGCCATCGTATTCGTCGTGATCTTCTTCGACGACAGCGTTCCGCCGATCGTGCCGCGGTCGCTTTTGACGCGCTTGAAGCGGTAGTCCTGCACGCCTTCGAAGTAGCCGGCGTCGTACGTGCCGGTGGGGTGCTGTACGACGACGTGGGAAATGCCGTCCTGCGGCGTCATGCAGACCACCAGGCCGAGGACTCCCTCAGGGAAGTTGTAGTCGACGTCGTCGAGCTTCGTCCCCTCGGGAATGGGCTTGTCGGTCAGAATGACCTTCGTCTCGTTGCTCTTGTTCGTGAGCTGGTTCTTCTGATGATCGACCGCGTAGGCGTACTGCAACACGATCGGCTTTCCGTCGACCGTGACCGTGCCGACGGCGCGGCCTAGATCGGCGGCCACGAGAGAGCCCACCGCGAAAAACGAGATCGCAATCAACGCCGCTGCGTAGCGCATCGCACTCCCCTGATTTATATGGTCACAAAAGTGTAGCATCTCCGCCCATGAAACGCGCCTTCGTCGTCATCGCTCTGTTCGCTTCGCCGCTCTTCGCGCTCGAAGGGAAGTGGACGCCGCAGCAGGTGCTGCAGCTCGACGCGGCGTGGCTGAAGACGCAGGGCCTGGAGCTCCCGCCCTCGCGCCTGTGGGACCCGAAGCGCGGCACCGGCCTCCTCGCCGGCGCGATCAGCGTCAGCGGCTGCTCCGCTGGGTTCATCTCGCCCGAGGGGCTGTTCATCACCAATCATCATTGCCTCTTCTCCATCCTGCAGGAGCACGCCACGCCGCAGAACGACATCATCGCCAACGGCTACGTGGCGGCCTCGCGCGCGGCGGAGCTGAAAGGATCGACGACGAAGGTCACGGTGCCGCGGCGCTTCGTCGACGTGACGAAGGAGGTGCTCGGGGCCGTGCCGCCGAACGCCTCCGACGCCGAGCGCAATCGGGCCATGGAGAAGAAGCAGAACGAGCTCGTGGCCGAGTGCGAGAAGCAGCCATCCGCGCGCTGCACGGTGAAGTCGTTCGACAACGGCCTGCAGTACGTCCTGGTCGATACGCTCGAGCTCTCCGACGTCCGCCTCGTTTACGCGCCGCCGCGCGCGGTCGGCGAGTACGGCGGCGAGGAGGACAACTGGATGTGGCCGCGCCACACCGGCGACTTCGCCATCGGCCGCGCCTACGCGAACGGCGCGCCGTTCCATTCGGAGCACTACTTCCCCATCTCCACCGCCGGCGTCAAACCGGGCGACTTCGTCATGGTCCTGGGGTATCCGGGCGTGACCCTTCGCGCCCTCACCGCCGACGAGATGGCCAGGCAGCGCGACGTCTTCTACACGCTCCGCGGCCAGGTGCTGGGCGAGTGGATTCGCATTCTCGAGGAGACGACGAAGGGGAACGCCGCGGCCGCGATCACCGTCGCCTCGAACCTGAAGTCGATGAACAACGCCTGGAAGAACTCCGGCGGGATGTTGGCGGGCCTCCGCCGCGGCCGGATCGTGGAGAAGCAGCGCGCCGCGGACGACGCCGTCCTGCAGTGGGCGAAGTCGCGGCCGCAATACCGCGACGCGGTGTCCGCGTACGAGGAGCTGCGCAAGATCGCCGACGAGGACCGCCGCCGCGGCACGCACGACTTCCTCATCTACTACACGCTGCCGACGCCGCCCGTGCCCGCGCCGCCGGGTCCGAAGGCGCTCTACTTCGCGGCCTCGGTGGCGCGCTCGGCGATCGAGCGGCAGAAGCCCGACGCCGAGCGCAGCTCGCTCTACATGAACCGCAATCTGCCGCGCTTGAAGGAGCGCCTCGAGCGCGAGCAGAAGAATTTCTTCGAGCCGGCGGACAAGGCCATGCTCGCCTCGGTGATGAAGCGCGGCGAGCTCAAAGCGCTCGACGGCGTCTCCATCGATGCGCTCTACGCGCGGACGAAGCTCTTCGACGCCGCGGAGCGCGACGCGATGCTCGGCGAGACGCCGGAGCAGCTCCACGCGCGGCGCGACCCGCTCGTGGAGCTCGGCTTCGCGCTCGACCGCGAGCTCCGCGAGTACGACGAGCGCCAGGAGCGCCGCGACGGCGCCGTGGCGCGCTTGCGGCCCATCTGGCGCCGGGCCGTGCTCGCGCATGCCGGAAAGCCGGTGGCGCCGGATGCGAACGGCACGCTGCGCGTCAGCTTCGCGCACGTGCAGGGCTATTCGCCGCGCGACGGCCTGAAGGCGACGCCGCAGACGACGCTCTCGGGCATCGTGGAGAAGAACACCGGCGTCGAGCCGTTCAACGCCCCGCAGATGGAGCTCGACGCCGCCGCCGCGCACCGCTACGGCCGCTGGCGCGACGCCCGCTTGGGCGACGTGCCCGTCGATTTCCTCGCCGACGCCGACACGACCGGCGGCAACTCCGGCAGCCCGGTCGTGAACGGCCGCGGGGAGCTGGTCGGCGTCAACTTCGACCGCGTCTGGGAGAACGTCGCCAACGACTTCGGCTACAACCCCGACGTCGCGCGGAACGTGAACGTCGACGTGCGCTATCTCCTGTGGATGCTCGATGTCGTCCAGCACGCGAACGGCGTGTTGGTGGAGATGGGGGTGAAGAACCCCTCACCCGGCCTTCGGCCACCCTCTCCCCGCTCCGCGGGGCGAGGGCGCTAATGGCCAGTCCCCTCGCCCCGCTTGCGGGGAGAGGGTGGCGCGCAACGCCGGGTGAGGGGCGATTCGGAGCGACTGTCACGGCGAGTGCCGCGGCAGCGGCGTCCTGCGCAAGATCGGCGGCGAATGGAAGATCTCGCACTACAACCTGACCATTCCCATCCCGAACGCGCTCGCCAAGCGAGTTGTCGAAATGATCCGGTCGCAACCTCCCGCGCCGCCGAACGTCGGAGATGCAGGAGGCGCGTATGTGGTTGCTGTTCCTTCTGCTGGCGGCGAATAGGCCCGAGATCCCCAACCCGAACATCGATATGCCCGGCTATCTGCGCGTGGCGCACGAGGCCGCGGAGCACCGCGTGGCGCACCGCGTGACGGAGGAGGAGTTCCTGCGCCTCAGCGGCGAGCCGGGCGCGGTCATCCTCGACGCGCGCAGCAGCGAGAAGTACCGCGAGCTGCACGTCAAAGGGGCGGTGAACCTGAGCTTCCCCGACATCACCGCCGCCAGCCTGCGCGAGGCCATCCCCGACCCGAATGCCCCGGTTCTCATCTACTGCAACAACAACTTCAAAGGCGCCGAGCGCGCCTTCCCCGGCAAAGCCTCGACGGCGTCGCTGAATCTCTCCACGTTCATCGCGCTCTACAACTACGGCTACCGGAACGTCTATGAGCTCGGGCCGCTGGTCGAGATCGCAAAATCGAAGCTGTCGTTCGAGGGTAGGGAAGCACCCGTGAACTGACACTCTTCCTTAAGGAGCGCCTGCTCCGGTTCACGAAGCGCGACGGCCAGCCCACCCGAGCCAACGCCTCGCGGAACTTGGAAAAGTGCAGCGGCCCATCTTCTCCACGCGGCGGCCGGCGTTCGCGAACGTCTGCCGTCGCGAAACGCGTCGAAGTCGCGCTTCGAACGGCTCGGCCGGCGGATGATCAGCACTTGCATCTCAGAAGACATCCCCTTTCACACCGCTTTTGATCGCGTCGAAAGGCATCTGATACCACATCGGGATCCCATATACCCGGACATTATTCACGGTGTTGTAATCGATGGGTATCAACTTCATCCACTCTCGTGTATCCCCGAGAGCACTCGGGAGACCAAAAGACGGCACTTTCGCGGCGTTAGCACCAGCGCAAACACCGGTCATCACGCCATCATTGTAGTCAATTCGGTTGTCATCGTTCTTGGCAGCCCCAACAAGACCGGCCCGAATGTCCCTTCCGTTCTTGAAGAACTCGAAAGCATCAGCTCTCACGCCCGGCTCGAGTATGGCGGCGCCTTTGCGGATCGCCCACCAATCCTTCGCTCCGCCTTGCGAGGGAACATTCATTGCGAAACCGATACGGGCACCGCTCGCAGACCCGACGAGAAGCGGGAATGCCAGGCAAGCATCTGGGACCATGCCTTTTACATCGAGCTCCCCGTCCCACGGGGTGAAATGACGATGGTCAATCGCGTCAACCTGCTTCCAGCGGCTCCGGCTTATGTACCAGTGTTTGGAGCCATGCAGTACGGTCAGAAGAAAACCATAGGGAGCATTCGACAGATAGTCGAAGTTGTCGACGACGAAGTCGTATGCCGGCCAATTGAAAAACTCGATTTTCTTTGCGTGATTCGTCAGAATGGTTTTGAACCTGCGAACCTTGTTCTTGTAACTTTCGTCGCTGAACGAAGAAACACCGGACACCTCTAGAGTATAGTCCTTCACGGATGCCTCAAAAGCGCCCGCAAAGTCTTTTGTAATGTATCCGTCGGTGAGCTCCCAGGGAAGGACGGACAGAAAATTGAAATACGACGCGATCAGCTGACGGGTCATGACGAACAGATTGATTCTGGCGAGATACAGTGCTGCTTTCGAAAGCGCAGGCCGGACTTTCAGCACTTTGTGGAATAAGTCCGCGTAAGAGGTGACGCCCACGTCATAAATGAAATAGTCGTTGAATGCGAATGAGCCCGTGGCCGCTGACGGCTCGTCGCCGCGGTCCGCCGGGAGAGCGTGATCAGGACCCGGGATTGTCTCGAGTGAAGCCAGTTTTACGGACTCCTTGGCAATTTCATTTTCGTCCAGCCCGGATGCCTCGTCCTGCAAGCCGTCCTGATACGTTTCCCATTTGGTCGTTGCCGGAACACCGTCAGCTTTCATTTGCTCCGACTGCATGCGCCCTACCATCTCTTTCTCGTCGAGGGGTGTTTTCTCCGGCAGGGGATCTTCATCCGGTTGCGGGGGGACTTCCGGTATTGGGGGAGCCTTTACCTCCATCGCCGGTGCAGCTGGAAGCTTGGGCGCCGTTTCGTTTGCCATTGCAGACAGCCCCATGCCCGTGTATTTCGTCAGAACGCTGGAAACCCAGACTTGACAGGGACTGCTTCCCGGGAAGGCCACTGCTGTTCCCTCCAAACGGTCCTTGTAACCGAGCGCCTGGCGATCCGAAGCCCACCCCTTGGCGGTCGAAGCTCCTCCCGCACCAAATTCACAGACTCCTCCTCCTGCCGCGCTACGACTATATTGTTTTTGTGCTTCGACTCCCGCCGAATCATTAGACGTCTTTAGTTCTCCGAATGCACAAGAGATCAGCCTCAAGGTCGTAACGATTCCATGGCCATAGGTTTCTGTGAATTCCTGATAAGCCTTCCACCATTTGTCGACGGTGTCCGCTACGGCCACCGCGCGCAGACTGTCCCTGAACTCTTTCTCCGCACACGCGAACAGTTCGCCTGGTGCGTTTCGATCAAGGCGTAATTCATAACCGATGACAGCCATACCGACCGACAGCGACGAGCCTTTCCCCGTCCACATCTGGCTATTGCTATTCGCCGTGTGGGACTCCATCGCGATTTTGCAGAATGGCGCTCCGGCCCGTTTTTTGTGATCCACTTGAGAGCTCCAGGCATTCTGGATATCCGCGGAGTAGGCATCGGCCTGCACGGACTGCACGACGACCGTATCGCTCGCCTGTTCGATCCTCTTCGATGGCAGCGCTGCCATGTCGAACGCGTGATACCCATCGCGGGGGAATTCACGCGTCATGAAATCCACAACAGTCCCGAGTCTCACGAAGCTGTACACCTGGAAATTTTGGATCTCACGATGCGACATATGCAGCTCCTTCACGGATCTATCAAGCGGCGCGATTGGTGTAATCACTCGTCGTCTGCACGTGCTTGCCGGGCGCCGGCACGTAGCACAGCAGAACCCTCAATTCCGTTCCATCACGCTTGGAAACGAGAAAACACGACGGCCGTGCCGTCCCGCTGAAAATATGGATTGTTTGGACCCGGAACTCAATATAGATCGCCATCATGTGCGACGCAACTAATTTTCGCGCCCGAATCGAAGCTGCCGTTCGAGGGTAGGGATCTGCCCCGCCACTGACACTCTTCCTTAAGGAGCGCCAGCTCCGGAAGGAGGAGATATGCCGAAAATCAAAGACCTCGGCATCAAGGTCATTCCCGAGACCATGCAGCCGCCGGAGGTCGGCGGCGGCGCCGGATGTCCCGTTGCCTGCAGCGTCAGCCCGGCCGCCGTGGCGCGCCCGTGCAACCCGACCTTCGGCTGTACGGACTGCACCAACCAGGCGTACTCGATCTGCGGGACGACGCCGTGCGGCTTCTTCACATGCGGCGTCAGCCCGATCGCGGCGGCGCGGGCCTGCGTGCCGACGGCCGGCTGCAGCGATTGCACGGTCCAGCAGTTCTCGATCTGCGGGACAACCCCGGGCGGCGGCTGCGGCTTCACCTGCAGCGATTGCACGCAGCAGGCGTTCTCCATCTGCGGGACGACGCCGGGCAACTGCGGCTTCACCTGCAGCGACTGCACGCAGCAGCCCTTCTCGATCTGCGGGACGACGCCGCAGGGCTGCCTCCACACGTTCCAGCAGTGCCGTCCGACGTACTGCGGGGTCACGGTCGGCTGCACGGCGCCGTTCAGCCTCTGCGGGCCGATCAGCCCGCGCTGCGGCGTCAGCATCGACCCGACCATCGTCCAGCAGCAGCCCGAGGTCACGGTCGAGCAGATCGGCAAGATGAAGGACGCGCTGCGCCAGCAGATCGCCGCGCTCGAAGAGGCGGAGAAGAACCTCGGACCGAAGACCGCCGAGGAGATCGACGCGCGCGTGAAGCAGCTCAACGACGAGCTCGCCCAACTGCAGGCTCGCAAGAAGGACCTCAAGTAAACTCGTTGATGCCCCTCGCCGGCGCGGGGGGCATCGCCACGCGATCGATGAGACGACTCCGAACCAGTCCGCGCTTCGAGCTGAAGCGGCTCGAGGAGCTTTCGCCCGAGCAGCGCAAGCCGTTCGAGGAGCTGACGCGCGACGACGCCTTTTACGGCCTGCTCATTCCCCGGCCGCCGGCGGCGGCGACGCTCAAATCCGTCGATCGCGAGACCGCCGCGCTGCTGACCGCGCTGGCGACGCCGTCGGCCTTCGATGAGCTCTCCGGCGACGTCGTCGATCTCGTGCTCGACGGGATCCTCGAGATCGAGCACGACGGCGACTTCGTCTGCGGCGCCGACGCGCTGCCGGTCATCGGCCACGACGCCGTGCGCGGCGAAGGGCTTTCCATCGACGCGCTGCGCTACGCCGAGGACCTCGCCTCCGACGACGTCGACACGCTGACGCGGGCGCTCTACCTTTACAACCGCATTCCCGCCTCGCGTTTCTGGACGGCGCGTTTCCCCGACCGCGACGCCGTCCTCGCCCACCTCGGCGCCTCCAAGATTCCGGCGGCGTGGCGCATTCTCCCGCCCGCGCAGTCGAACGACTGGATCAGCTTTCACGCGCTCGACCGCCGCCCTCGCAGCGGCGGCCCGACGTACAAGCTCTACGTCAGCCCGCGGCCGGAGAACATCCGCGACGCGTTCGAAGCGGTCGTGCGCGTGCTGGCGGACCGCAACACCGATTTCAAGATCGGACCGAACGCCGGCGGCCTCCTGCGGCCGGACAAGATGGTGGCGTACTTCGGCGCGCGCGAGGAGCTCGACGACGCCGCCGCGGCGTTGCGCCCGCGCCTGGCCGGCTGCCCGGCGCACGGCGTGCCGTTCACCGCCGCCCTCGACGACGACGGACTGCTGTCGTGGGGCCTCGACCCGCCGGAGAGCGAGCGCGCCCTGAGCTGGCTGGGGCGCGAGAGCTGGCGCCTCTGGCTGGCCACGAAGCTCGGCGCCGCCCTCGCCTTCGCCAAGACCTCGTCGCGCGGCGCGGTGGAGCCGTGGCGGTTCGCCGTCGAGCGCGTGCGCCGCCTGGGCGTCGACATCGAGCATTGGACGCCGGCGGAGACGCTCTGGAGGGCCGCATGAACCTGGTCGACGACGCGCTCGTCCTGCGCAGCGACGTCGTGCTCGTGCCGATCGGCGAGCTGTCGGCCGAGGTGCGGGCCACGTTCACCTTCGACGAGGGCGACTACGCGCTGACGCGCCGGCACGGCCGCCTGCCGTCGCAGATCATCGACGGCGAGACTGCCGCGCTGCTTTCGTTGTTCCGCACGCCGCGCACGATCGTCGAAGCGGTGGCCATCAACAGCCGCGCCCTCAAAAAAGACCCCGAGGCGTGGTTCGACGAGCTGCTGCCGCACATCGGCGTGTTTCTCAACCGCAGCATCCTTGTGCCCGCCGGCTCGGAGGAGCAGAACGAGATCGCTCCGGCGTTCTCCGGCGGCGAGCGCGTCGGCGGCTGGGAGATCCGGCACTGCGTCAGCCTGATCGAAGACAGCGAGATCTACCGCGTCCGCGACGGCGCCCGCGACGCCGCGCTGAAGATCGCCCGCCAGGCCATGCCGTTCGAGCAGTCGCTGTTCGGCAACGAAGCGCTGGTGCTCGACCGGCTCGACGGCGCGCCGGCGGCGCGGCTGTATGACCGCGGCACGCACGAGGGGCGGCCCTACCTCGTCATCGAATGGTGCCGTGGGATGGATGCGTCCACCGCGGCGGCGCATCGCCGCCACGTGCGCCTTTCGATGCTCGATCTCGCCTGCGGCATCGCCGACGCGTACGCGGCGCTGCACGCGCGCGGCATCGTGCACGGCGACGTCCATCCGCGAAACATCCTCGTCGACGACGACGGCGTGGTGCGCCTCATTGATTTCGGCTACGGCGCCGCGCCCGGCGAGCCGCGGCGCGTCGGCCGCGGCGGCATGTACTACTTCTTCGAGCCCGAATACCTCTCCGCGCAGCGGCGCGGCGTGGAGCTGCCGGCCACGTTCGCGGGCGAGCAATACGCGCTCGGCGCGCTGCTCTACTTCCTCATCACCGGACGCCACTACGTCGAGTTCCGCAGCGAGCGCGACGAGATGGTGCGGCAGGCCGAGACGGAGCCGCCGCTGCCGTTCGCGAAACGCGATCTCCCGCCGTGGCCGGAAGTGGAAACGATTCTGGCGCGGGCGCTGGCGAAGGATCCTGCGCAGCGCTTTGCCGGCGTCGCCGCGTTCGCCGAGGCCCTTCGCGCCGTGCGCGCGGCGGCGGCCGCGGAGCTTCGGGAAACGCCGCTGTCGGAGACGGCCGCGCGCTTCACCGACGCGCTGCTGCGCGAGCTGGGGCGCGGCGGGGCGATGTTCGCCAGCGGCTTCGCCGAGGCGCCGACGGCGTCGATCAACTTCGGCAGCGCCGGCGTGGCCGTGGGCCTGCTGCGCATCGCCGAGGCGCGGAGCGATCCGGCGCTTCTGGCGCTCGCCGACGTTTGGCGCTCGCGCGCGCTGCGCGACGCCAGCTCGCCCGCGGCCTATTACAACGAAGACCGCGACCTGAAGTCGGCGATGCTCGGCCGCATCACGCCGTACCACACCGAGAGCGGCATCCACGCCGCCGGAGCGCTCATCGCCCACGCCCGCGGCGACAGCATCGCCCAACGGCAGTCGATCGCGCGCTACCTCGCCGCCTGCGCGCGCGACTGCGAGAATCTCGATTTAACCCTAGGCAAGGCGGCCACGCTGCTCGGCGCCACGCTCTTGCTCGACGTCAGCGGCGATGTTCCGGAGGCCGAGCAGCTCCGGCAATTCGGCAACGAGACCTTCGCCGCGATCTGGAGCGCGCTCGATGCGCTCCCTCCCATCGCCCAAAACCACCCCGACACGTACCTTGGCATGGCCCACGGCTGGAGCGGCTATCTCTACGCGGCGCTGCGCTGGTGCGCCGCGGCGGGCGCGCCGCTGCCGGAGTCGCTTCCGCGGCGCCTCGAGGAGCTCGTCGCCATCGGCGTCAGCCGCGGCCGGGCCATGTATTGGCGCCGCCAGGCCGGCGGCCATCCGCAGGACGTGACGCCGGGCTGGTGTAACGGGACGGCCGGACACGCGTTCCTGTTCACGGCGGCGTACGACGCCCTTGGCGAGGAGCGCTTCCTCGACCTCGCCTGCCGCGCCGCCAGGCACGCATTCGAGGAGCCGATGTACAACGCCGATCTCTGCTGCGGCTCGGCCGGCCGCGCCTACGCGATGCTGAACGTCTACAAGCACACCGGCGACGCCGAGTGGCTCAGCCGCGCCCGCCGCCTCGCCAACCACGCCGCCGCCTACGACGGCGAGGTGGTGCGCACGAATAGCCTCTGGAAGGGCGAGATGGGCGTGGCCGCGCTGATCGCGGATCTGCAGTCGCCGGAGAACGCGCAGATGCCGTTTTTCGAGTGAATACGCTGCATTCGCCAGCGCGCGTGCCTGCATTCGCAGCGTGGACGCTGAATTTCTAAGCGTACGTGCTTCATTTCTAAGCGTACGCGCTTCCGATCTAAGCGTACGCGCTTCCGTTTTAAGCGTACGCGCTTCCGATCTAAGCGTACGCGCTTCCGTTTTAAGCGTGCACGCTTCCGTTGGAAGCGTTCACGCTTAGCTTGGAAGCGTTCACGCTTAGTTTGTCAGCGTTCACGCTTAGCTTGGAAGCGTTCGCCCTTAGCTTGGAAGCGTTCGCCCTTCGTTTGCAAGCGTCCGCGCTGAGTTTCTCAGCGCCCGCACCGAGAACCGTAGCGCGCGATCTAACGTTCCCTCTTCATCCCCTTACGAGCCCGGATCACAAAGTGCACGGGGCAGCCCACCAGCGCCAGCGCCTCGCGGAACTGATTCTCCAGGTAACGCCGATACGAAAAGTGCAGCGGCTCGTCCATGTTCGAGAAGAGCGCGATCGTCGGCGGCTGCGCGCGGAGCTGCGTGGCGTAGTAGAAGCGGCGCGGGCGGCCGCGGACGGCGGGCGGGTTGTGTTGCCGCAAGGCGCGCTCGAGAATGGCGTTGAGCTCCGAGGTGCGGAAGCGCTTGCGATACGCCCCGGCGATCTCGTCGATGCGCGCGAAGAGCTTCTCCACGCGGCGGCCGGTCTTCGCGGAGATGAACTCGACCGGCGCGTAGGCGAGGAACTTCAGCTTGAAGCGCACGTCATCCTCGAACTTCTTCGCTTCGCCGGGCTCGTGCTGCTCCGCGTCCCACTTGTTGACGAGGATGAGCGCCCCCTTCCCCGCCTCCTCCGCGTACCCCGCCACCGTCGCGTCCTGCGCCGTCACGCCCTCGGTGGCGTCGATCATCACCAGCGCCACCTCGCTCCGCTCGATCGCTTTGCGCGCGGAGATCACCGCCAGCTTCTCCGCCTCGTCCGTCGTCTTCCCTTTGCGGCGGATGCCGGCGGTGTCGACGATGACGTAGCGCCGCCCGCCGCGCACGAGCTCGGAGTCGATGGCATCGCGCGTCGTGCCGGAGATCGGCGAGACGACGGCGCGCTCGTCGCCGAGGAGACGGTTCAAGAGCGACGACTTGCCGACGTTCGGGCGGCCGATGATGGCCAGGCGCACCGGCGCGTGCTCCGAGGTCTCCTCCTCGATCGACTCGGCAGGAACGATCTCGCCGATGGCGTCGACGACGTCGTCCACTCCCGCGCCGTGCTCCGCGGAGATGGCGATGACGCGCTCGAATCCGAGCTCGTAGAACTCCGGCACGCTCTCCTCGGCGTCCTTCCGATCAACTTTGTTGACGACGAGCAGCGTCCGCGCCGCATCCGGCCGCAGCTCCTGGGCGATGTCGCGGTCCTCGGCCATGACGCCCGCGGCGCCGTCGACGACGAAGAGGATCAGATCGGCGTTCTGCAGCGCGCGTTTGGCCTGGGCGCGGATCTCGCCGGCAAACGCGGACATGGGCGAATCGCCGTACTCGAGGCCGCCCGTGTCGGTGAGCTCGTAGCGGCGGTCGTCGTCGAGCGCGGCGACGTCGCTCAGGCGATCGCGCGTCATGCCCGGCAAATCGTGAATTAATGCCTTCCGTTTGCCGGCCAAGCGATTGAACAGCGTGGATTTGCCGACGTTTGGCCGGCCGACGATGACGACCCGCTTGAGACTCCCGTCCATGCCGGCGGAATGCTACAATGAGCGCCTCCGATGCCGACGTCCTCGACCGATTCCTGCCGCCTCTGCGGCGCCCCCATCGACGCGCGGGACGCCCGCCGCCGCCTTTGCACGATTTGCGACGATTACGCCCAGCACGTTGCGCTGCACAGCAACAAAGGCTTGGAGCGGATCGTCGGCGAGCTGCAGAATCAGCCGCTGTTCCGCGAGCCGGCGCGACGGGGACACTGAGGCGTTCTTACGTTCTTAGGTTCTTAGGTTCTTAGGTTTGATAAGAGTCGTTTACAAGAACTTAAGAACTTAAGAACCTAACAACCTAAGAACTAAGAACCAACCCCCGCCCCCCGCGCCGCAATCTTCGCCGTCCGAATCGCCGTATCGCACATCATGAACAACGTGTCGTTCTCCATGCCGCCGAAGCAGAAGTTCGCCACGCCGGGCGCGAGGATCTCGCCGAGGATGCGGCCGCGCACGTCGAACACCTGCACGCCGGTGGTCGACGAGCTGTAAACGCGCCCCTCGCTGTCGCACTTCAGGCCGTCCGGGATGCCGGGCGTGACCACGGCGAACATCCGTTGCGGGCCGAGGTGCGAGCCGTCGAGAACGTCGAAGGCGTAGATGTGGTGCGGCAGCATCGGGTTGTACGGCGTGGCCGGGCCCTGGATCGCCGCGGAGTCGTTGATGTAGAGGATCGACTCGTCGGGCGAGAAGGCCAGGCCGTTCGGCTTGTTGAACGAGTCGCAGACGACGCTCGACAGGCCGCTGGCGGGATCGTAGCGATAGACGAACGCGCCGTTGATCGACGGCGGCCGGAAACCCTGCAGCGCGCCGTAGTTCGGGTCGGTGAACCAGATCGTGCCGTCGCTCTTCACCACGACGTCGTTCGGCGAGTTGAACGGCAGCCCGAACCAGTTCTCGACCACGCCGACAGTCTCGCCGCTGACGAAGTCGTGCCGGGCGATGCGCGCCGGCGTCTCCAGCGTCCCCTGCTCGCAGATGACGAGCCGCCCTTCGCGGTCGAGCGTCATGCCGTTGGCCATGTTCGAGGTCGGCCGGTACGTCGTCACCGTCCCCGTGGCGACTTCGAGACGGCCGATGAAGACGTTGCGGTCGCCGAACGCGGGGATGTTCGTCGTCTGCGGCACGCTCGTGAAGTAGACCGCGTCCTCGTCGCGCACGTAGACCGGGCCTTCGTGCGCGGGGACGCCGGGGATCTCGCCAAACTGCGGATTGGGCCCGAGCACGTCGTGGAATTCGTCGGCGTAAATGATGTAACTCACGTCGAGGAGACGCGGCCCAAGGTTGCCGCGTGAACGCCCCTCATCCGGCGCTGCGCGCCACCTTCTCCCCGCAAGCGGGGCGAAGGAACTCAGAACTCGAAGCCGAACATCGGCACGAAGTTCCAGGCGATCCAGAACAGCAGTGCGCCGATGACGGTGTTGAGGAAGTTCATCACGCCGTTCGGCACGGGGCTGCCGGTGCGGCGGTTGATCCCGCCGAGGATGCTCTCGAGATACGAGCCGGCCACGCCGCAGGCGGTGACGACGGCGACGGTGTGGAAGCGGTCGATGACGACGCTGCCGGTGAAGCCGGGGCGGATGTGGTGCACGGCCATGGCCACGGCGGCGGCGCCGACGAGGAAGGCCGCCACGACGCCGGCGAGCGTCCCTTCGAGCGAAATCGCCCCCTCCGTGCCGCGCGGCACTTTGCGCAGCGACAGCGGCAGGAACGTCACCCGGCCGATGAGCTGCCCGATCTCCGAGCCGGCCGTGTCGGCCGCGGCGGTGGCGAGCGCGGCGACGCCCATGAAGAGCGGCACGAGGCCGAGGCCGCGCCAGCAGGCCACGGCGCAGATCGCGGCCACGCCGACGTTCGCGAAGGCGTGCGCGGCGCCGCGGCGGCCGCCCTTCTCCTGCGCCAACCCCTCGGCGGCCTTGCGCTTGTAGCCGATCAACGTCGCGCCGCTGCCGATGATGAAGAAGGCCAAGAGCGCGACGTAGAGCGCCGGTCCGCCGCCGACGATGATGATCGAGCCGAGGATCCAGCCGCCGATCGCGCCGGATAAATCGACGCTGCGGACGACCAAGCCGAGGATGGCCAGCACGGTGTTGACCGCAAGCCACGGCCAGGCGATGGGCGGGTGCGCCGACGACGCGAACGGCGCGATGCCCACCGCGGCAAGTACGCCGCCGGCCACGAGCGGGACGACAATGTTGTCGTTGAGCCCGAGCGGCAGCGACTCCGCGAAGGCGCTGGCCACGAGGACGAGGAGCAGCGCCTCGAGCCGCGGATGGCCGTCGTAGAACATCGGGATGGCCAGCGCCGCCGCGCCTCCGAAGAGGAGGAAGGCGACGACGCCGCCCCAGCTCTTCTGCCCGTTCCACGGCAGCGGCGCGATCGGCATCGATCGTCCAATGAGCGTGGCGAAGCCGTCGCCGAACGCCATGAGCGCCCACGCCGCCGCGGCGATCTCGATGTGCCAGTTGAAGACGACGATCAGCGCGCAAACGGCCGCCGGGTAGAGGACGATGCCGGCATCCCACCCGCGCTCGTGCCGCGCCACGCGCCGTCCGGCGACGCGGTGCAGGACGAGCCAGTTGATGGCGACGAAGGCGGCGGCGATGAGCGCGGCGTAGCGCCACGGAATCCACTTCAGCGCGAACGCGCCGAGGCCGACGGCGATGTGAATCGTCTTCCGCAGCGGCTCGTTCGTGGTGAAAGGAACGTCGCTCATCGACCGCTACCGTACCACCTCATACTCGCTCTGTACCAACCCGCTCGGGTACGTGCGCGTGCCGACGTGCCGGAGCTTCACGTCGTGGGGCAGCGCGCCGAAGATCGAGATGCCTTCGCCGATGAGCACCGGCACGCGCGTGAGGATCAAGCGGTCGATCTGTCCCGCGCGCAGGAAGCGCTGCACGGTGTCGCCGCCGTCGACGTAGAGGTGCTTCGCCCCCATCGCCTCGAGCGTCGCGACGATGTCGCGCGGATCGCCGCTCAGGTGCACGACGTTTTGTTTCGCCGGAAGCTCGACCGGGCGGCTCGTCAGCACGACGACGCGCTTGGTCTTCGGATACGGCCACGAGCCGAACGACATCACCAGCTCGAAGGTGTTGCGGCCCATGACGATCGTGTCGACCGAGGCCATGAATTCTTCGTAGCCGTGCGGCTCGGGCTCGTCGGGGAGGAAGTCGAAGCGGCCGTCGCGCCGGGCGATGAAGCCGTCGACGCTCATGCCGACGAATACGGTGGCTTTCATTGGTCGGGGGACAGGGCACAGGGAACGGGTGACAGGTGTGTGCGTGCGTTCGCGAGAACACCACCTGTCCCCTGTTCCCTGTGCTCTGTCCCCTAACATTACAATACCCGGCCCATGTCCGAGGCGCGCCCTCCCCTGCTGTCCGTGATCGTCCCCTGCTACAACGAGCGGGCGACGGTCGCGGAGCTGTTGCGGCGCGTGAAGGACGTCCCCATCGAGAAGGAGATCATCGTCGTCGACGACAAATCGACCGACGGCTCGAAGGACGTCGTGGCTGCGCTGGCGCAGCAGTGGCCGGAGATCCGTCACGTGCTGCAGCCGTTCAATCAGGGCAAAGGGGCGGCGCTGCGCCGCGGCATCGAGGAGGCCCGCGGCGAGATCGTGATCATCCAGGACGCCGACCTCGAATACGACCCCGAGGAGTATCCGAAGCTGATCCAGCCGATCGTCGACGGCTACGCCGACGTCGTCTTCGGCTCCCGCTTCCGCGGCTACCCGCGGCGCGTGATGCTCTACTGGCACCGCCTCGGCAACACGTTCCTGACGGCGCTGTCCAACGCCACGACGAACCTCGACTTGAGCGACATGGAGACCTGCTACAAGGTCTTCCGCCGCGAGGTCATCCAGTCGATCAAGCTGAATTCGAACCGCTTCGGCTTCGAGCCGGAGGTCACGGCCAAGGTGGCGAAGCGCGGGTACCGGATTTACGAAGTGCCGATCTCGTACTACGGCCGCGATTACTGGGAAGGGAAGAAGATCAACTGGAAGGATGGCTTCAGCGCGCTCTGGACGATCCTGCGCTACGGCCTGTTCGACGACCCGTCGAGCGAGCCGGCCACGTGGGGGACGCTGCGCCGGCGCAGCTCGCTGCGCCGCTACAACGCCTGGATCTGGGAGCGCGTGCGGCCGTACGTCGGGCAGCGCGTGCTCGAAGTGGGCGCCGGCACCGGCGCCATGACGCGCTTCCTCTACGGCCGCGAGCTGATCGTGACGACGGACAAGGAGACGCCGTACATCGACCGCCTCCGCAATGCCTTCCGGCGCCGGCCCGGCATCGTCGTGGAGCGCTTCGATCCGGATGCCGACGACACGCAGGACCTGGCGCGCTACGCGTTCGATACGATCACGTGCATCAACGTGCTCGAGCACACGGCCGACGACGCCGCGGCGCTGCGGCGGATGCACGATCTCCTCGTGCCGGGCGGACGGATCATCGTCTTCGTGCCGGCGGGGCGCGAGCTGTTCGGGACGATGGACCAGAGCGTCGGGCACATGCGGCGCTACGAGAAAGAGGAGTTGATCGCGAAGCTGCGCGAGGCGGGATTCGAGATCGAGGATGCGGGCTATCAAAACCGGATCTCGAAGGCGGCGTGGTGGCTGAACTCGAAGGTGCTCAAGCGGCGCGGACTGCCGCTGGCACAGTCGCGGATCTTCGACCGCTTCGTGCCGCTGATCCGCGCGCTGGAGGGGGACTCGCCGGCGAGCGGGCTGTCGCTCGTGGCGATTGGACGGAAGAGTGATGAAGCGTTGCGCGCTGATTCTGGCGGGCGGCGGCGGGACGCGGCTGCGCCCGCTGAGCTCTGAGGAAAATCCGAAGCAGTTCCTGCGGCTCTTCGGCGGCCGGTCGCTCCTCGAGCTGACGGCCGCGCGCGTGGCGCCGGTCGTCGACGCCATTTACGTGTCGACGACGGAGGCGTACGCGGCGAAGACTCGCGAATTCCTGCCCGCGCTGCCGGCGGACCACGTGATCGCCGAGCCGGCGCGCCGCAACACCGGACCGGCCATTGCTCTGTCGTGCTTCACGATCGAGGAGCGCGAAGGCGACTGCGCGATCGCGGTGCTGGCCTCGGATCACTACATCGCCGACGAAGACGAGTTCCGCCGCGTGCTGCAGCGGGCCTTCGACTACGCCGAGCGCGCGGACGAGCTCGTGGCCATCGGCATCGCCGCGACGGAGCCGAACACCGGCTTCGGCTACCAGGAGCTCGGCGCCGAGATCGAGCCGGGCGTGGAGCGCGTGGTGCGTTTCACCGAGAAGCCGTCGCAAGAGGTGGCGGAGGAGTTCGTCCGCGCCGGAAACTACACCTGGAACGCGGCCATGTTCGTCTGGCGCGCCTCGGTGTTCCGCGCCGCGCTGCGCGCGCACGCGCCGGAGCTCGCCGAGGTCACGCGCGAGCGCTACGAAGAAGCGCCGGCAATCGCCATCGACTACGCGCTGATGGAAAAGGCGCGCAACGTTGCCGCGATCCGCGGCGATTTCGGGTGGTCGGACGTGGGATCGTTCGAGGCGCTGGAGCGGGTGTTGGGGGCGCACGCCGTGCGCCCCTACCGGTAGGGGCGCACGGC
>DATDFB010000010.1:0-11891 GCA_036522835.1 Thermoanaerobaculia bacterium
CGCACCTCCAGGCCTGGCTCGCGCGTACGGGGCAGCCGCAGCCGGCCACGAAGCCGCACCTCATTTACCCGTTCGGCGTGCAGGTCGTGCCGGTGACGGCGGCGGGGATCAGCTCGATCCTGAGCGCGCCGCTGAACGCGCAGTCGGTCGACGGCCTCGTGCTCACCGTCGCCTTCGAGCGGACGCCCGAGGCGCAGGCGCAGCGGGCCCTGCACATCTTCATGAAGCAGATCGAGCAGTCGGTGGAGACCGCCATCGCCACCGGCAACGGCCGCAACGACCGGCAAGTCATCGCCGAGAAACTCCTCGAGCCCGATTTTCAAAGGTACCCGGAGCTCGTCGAGCACTGCCGCCAGGTGGCGGTGATGGCGCAGCGCTTTGCCATCTCGATGGAGCTGCCGCCGTCGCAGGTGGAGTCGATCCGCCTCGCGGCGCTGGTGCACGACGTCGGCTTGCGTCTCATTGACTACGAGCGGCTGTACGGCCGCCCGAACCTGACGGCCGAGGAGCTGCGCGGGATGGCCGAGCATCCGATCGTCGGCGCCGCGCTGGTCGAGCCGCTTCTCGGCGGCGAGGTCGCGCAAGCCGTGCTGCGGCACCACGAGCGCGTCGACGGCAAGGGCTACCCGAGCCGCCTGAGCGGGAACGCCATCCCGCTCGCCTCGCGCATCATCCAGATCTGCGACGCCTGGATCGCCATGACCTCGCCGCGCTCGTACCAGCCGCCGACGTCGTTCGACGAGGCGGCGAAGCGGATCCGTGCGGGGGCGGGGTCGCAGTTCGATGCGGCGCTCGCGGAACGATTTCTTGGAGCGCTGGCGCAGCTTGGCGCATGACCTCTGACAGCGGCGGCATGGCCGCCGCACTCCAGATGACGTTCTTCGAGCAGATTCGCTCCCTCCCCCGCCCCGCCTGGATCGTCTTCGGCGGCGTATTCGTCAACCGCTTCGGCTCCTTCGTCCTGCCGATGCTCACGCTCTACCTCACCAAGGCGGGCTTCTCGCCGTTCCAGGCCGGCCTCGCCGTCGGCGCGTACGGCGGCGGGCATCTCGTGGCCTCCTTCCTCGGCGGGCACATGGCCGACCGCCTCGGCCGCCGCAACACCATCGTCGTCTCCATGCTCGGCTCCGCGGCGGCCATGCTCGCGCTCTCGCAGGCGCGCGCCTACGCGCCGATCGTCATCCTCACCTTCCTGGCCGGCTGCGCCGCGGAGATGTACCGCCCGGCCAGTTTGGCGCTCCTCGCCGACTTCGTGCCGCCCGAGAACCGCACCGTCGCCATCGGCGTCTACCGCTTCGCCGTGAACCTCGGCTTTGCCGCCGGCCCCGCCACCGCCGGCTTTCTCGCCGACCGCTCCTTCCTCCTGGCCTTCCTCGGCGACGCCGTCACGTCCGTCGCCTACGGCCTCATCGCCTTCGCGCTCCTGCCCCACGGGTTGCGCAGCGAGGCGCGCGACGAGGACGCCGGCGCCGTGCGCCTCATCGCCCGCGACACGCCGTTCCTCCTCTTCCTCTTCGCCACCGTCTGCATCACCTTCGTCGAATTCCAGTTCATCTCCTCGCTGGCGCTGCACGTCACGGGACACGGCTACAGCGCGGCGGTGTACGGGATGCTGATCTCGTTGAACGGCGTCATCATCGTTTTCCTCGAGCTCGCCATCACCGCCTACGTGCAGCGCTTCCATCTCCTCCGCGCCATCGCCACCGGGTATCTGTTGACCGGCATTGGCTTCGCGCTGACCGGCGTGGCCCACGCGCTCCCCGCGCTGGCCGGCACGGTGGTGATCTGGACTTTGGGGGAGATGGTGGGCATGCCGCCGTCGAGCGCGTGGGTGGCGAAGATCGCCCCGGAGCGTTTCCGCGGCCGCTACATGGGGATGCACTCGGTGGCCTGGTCGGTCGGCATGCTGGCCGGCCCGCCCCTCGGCACGCTCGTCTTCGAGCGCAATCCCGCCGCCCTCTGGAGCGCCTGTTTGCTGCTCGGTGTCATCTCCTCGACAACTCTTTTCGCGCTATCGCGTAGGATCGCCTCATGAAACGTTTATTCGTCCTCCTGGCGCTAGCCGCGTCGACCGCGGCGGCGAAGCCCGTCGATGTCCCCGTCGTCTACTACCGCCTCGGCAACGGACTCAAAGTCGTCATCTCCGAGTCCCATGCGGCGCCGACCGCGACCGTGGCCGTCTACTACGGCATCGGCTTCCGCGTCGAGCCGAAGGGGCAGACTGGCTTCGCCCACCTCTTCGAGCACATGATGTTTCAGGGCTCGGCGCACGTGAAGAAATTCGAGCATGCCAAGATCGTCGAGCAGAACGGCGGCGTGCTGAACGGCTCCACGCGGCTCGACTTCACCAACTACTACGAGACGCTGCCGAGCAACGCCGTCGAGACCGCGCTCTGGCTCGAGTCCGACCGCATGCGCTCGCTCGACGTCACCGGCGAGAACCTCAAGAACCAGCAGAACGTCGTCAGCGAAGAGGTGCGCGTCAACGTCCTCAACCAGCCCTACCAGGCCTTCGAGTGGCTCGACATCTGGCAGAACGCCAACCAGAACTGGTTCAACGCCCACAACTTCTACGGCGACCTGCACGACATCGAGGCCGCCAAGATCGCCGACGTGCAGCAGTTCTTCAAGACCTACTACGCGCCGAACAACGCCGTGCTGACGGTCGTCGGCGACATCGATCCGGCGGCGGTGCGGCCGATGATCGAGAAGTACTTCGGCGACATCCCGCTGCAGTCGGTGCCGGAGCGCCCCGACATCAGCGAGCCGAAGCAGGCCAAGGAGAAGCGCCTGACGCAGACCGACAAGCTGGCCAACGTGCCGGCGTTCGCGCTCGCCTATCACATCGCCGGCCACGACTCGCCCGACTTCGCGCCGACGGTGCTCCTGAACCTGATCCTGCAGGGCGACGACAGCTCGCGCCTGTATCAGAGGTTGGTCAAGGAGAAGGCCATCTCGCTCGACTGGGCCGGCGGCATCAACTTCGAGCTCGGCAACGAGTTCGACTACGACGGCCCGATGCTCATGGTCTCGCGCACGACGTACAAGCCCGGACACTCGGGTGAGGAGATTCTGAAGGAGGTCGACGCCGTGGTGCGCGATCTCCAGGAGCACGGCGTGACCCAGAAGGAGCTCGACGCGGCCAAGGTGCGCTTCCGCTCGAACTTCTACAGCCAGCTCGAGTCGACGTTCGGCAAGGCCAACCTCCTGGCGTCGTTCGCGCTGTTCAACGACGATCCGCAGCGGATCAACAACGTCGTCGCGCAGTTCGACGCGGTGACGGCGGAGCAGATCCAGTCGGTGGCGAAAAAAACTCTGACGGCGGACAACCGGACGTCGATCGACCGCGTACCGGAGAAAAAGGAGGCGAAGTGATGCGCAGAATCAACTCGTGTCATTCCGAGCGCCGAAGAGCGCGAGGAACCCCCCGCCGCAGGGGATTCCTCGCTGCGCTCGGAATGACACTGACATTGGCAACCCCGCTCTTCGCCCAACCCGCCCCCACGCCGCCAAAGCCGGTGCAATGGCCGCCCATCACGGAGAAGAAGCTCGAGAACGGCCTCACGGTCGTCCTCGTCCCGTTGCACAACGTCCCGAAAGTGGAATGCGATCTCACCTTCCTCGCCGGCCGCGGCACGGCGGCGAAGGAGAAGCCGGGCGTGGCGCAGCTCGCCGCGCGCGTGCTCGCCGAGGGGACGGCCACACGGAGCAGCAAACAGATCAAGGAGGAGCTGCGCGCCATCGGCGGCGATCTCAACGTCAACACCGACGTTGACGCCACGACCATCGCCTCGTCGGCGCTCTCCGACTTCACGCCGAAGCTCTTCGCCATCGTCAGCGACATCGCCCAGCACGCCTCCTATCCGAAGAGCGAGGTCGAGCTGGCGAAGGCGAACTTCGCCAACGAGATCGAGGAAAACCGCTCCCAGCCCGACTTCCTCGCGCAGGTGGAGTTGTCGAAGGCGCTCTTCGGCGCGCATCCATACGGCTTTACCGTTCCGGATCCGAAGGCACTGCCGAAGGTGACGCGCGAGTCGCTGAAGGAGTTCGCCGCGGCGCGCTACGTGCCGAACGACGCGGTGCTCATCGTCGTCGGCGACATCGAGCCCGACGCCGCGTTCGCCGAGGTCAAGAAAGCGTTTGGCGGCTGGAAGCGCGGCGCGGCGGCGCCGGCCGTGACGGCGGCGTTCCCGAAGCGCGAGAAGCGGACGATCTACTTCGTCGACCGCCCCGGGTCGGTGCAGTCGACGATCTACTTCGGCGCGGTGGCGCCGCCGCGGAAGTCGCCCGACTACATCGCCCTCCGCACCGCCGACACGATTTTCGGCGGCTCGTTCTACTCGCGCCTGACGCGCAACATCCGCGAGGCCAAGGGCTACACCTACTCGCCCGGCAGCTCGGCGTTCCTGCGCCGCCTGGCCGGCGAGGAGACGGTGTCGGCGTCGGTGCGCAACGAGGTGACGGGGCCGACGCTCCTGGAGATCTTCTACGAGCTCGACCGGATGCGCGTGGAGCCGGTGACGAAGGAGGAGCTCGACGCCGCGAAGACGTACAGCAACGGCACGATGGCGCTGGAGCTGGAGAGCCAGGCCGGCTTCGCCTCGCGCATCCGCACGCTGTACGTGTACGACCTCCCGCACGATTTTCTCAAGACGTTCAGCGAGAAGATCAACGCGCTGACGCCGGCCGACATCCAAAAAGCGGCGGCGAAGTACTTTGACACGTACCGCGGCGCGGTGGTGGTCGTCGGCGACTACAAACAGGTGGCCTCGCAGGTGACGCCGTTCGGGGATGTGGTGATGGTGAAGTGACTCGTGCGCGCGCGCAAACAAGGCTCATAGCGTGGCGTTGCCGCTCTTCGTTCTGTCAGGGATCGGCGGAGACGAACGTCTGTTCGATTCACAACGCGCCGTTCGTGACATTCGACCGATCAACTGGATTCTGCCGGCGCATCCTCGTGAGCCGTTGACACAGTACGCCGAACGACTCGCGCGCGAGATTCGGGTCACGGAGCCATTCGATCTCGGCGGCTCCTCGTTCGGGGGAATGATCGCGCTCGAGCTGGGTCGGCATCTGTCGCCGCGCCACGTCTTCTTGTTCGGGAGCTGCCGTTCTCCCGATGGCATTGCGCCATCGCTTCGCGCTCTTCGCCCGCTCACTGCCATCGTGCCCGAACGGCTGCTTCACCCGCCGCACCTGTTGCAACCACTCATCGCACGATGGTTCGGAACGACGTCGCCGGCGCACATCGACCTCTTCGCAAACATGCTCGCGGCCACGCCGCCGGTGTTCATTCGATGGGCATCGAGCGTTGTCTTCTCGTGGCGCGGCGTTGCGGAGCTACCGATGCCGATCTACCACGTGCACGGTGACCGCGATCGGCTGATTCCCGTTCATCGCGTAAAGCCGGATTGCGTCATCGCCGGAGCCGGTCACCTTCTCAACCTCACGCATCCTCACGCGGTGAACGACTTCATCGCGCGCGCCGCTTCGAGTTGATCAGACCGAATGCCACGGCCGCGCCGAATGGCAGGAGCGTAGCGAACGAGCGTCGCGCTGGCGTCCTCTCCTTTCGCAACAGCAGACTCAGCGCAGGTGGCGCCGTTCGGGGACGTGGTAATCGTGACGTGAAGCGTGCGTGCGCGAAAACCGGCGGTGCGCGCGCGAAAACCGGCCGTGCGCACGCGAAAACCGGCCGTGCGCACGCGAAAACCGGCCGCGCGCACGCGAAAACCGGCGAAGCCCACGCGCACACCGACGGTTTTCGCGCGTACACCGACGGTTTTCGCGCGTACACCGACGGTTTTCACGTGCACACCGGCGGTTTGCGCGTGCACACCGGCGGTTCGCGCGTGCACACCGGCACGTTTTCCGCCCACACGCCTTAGGACGGCGCGATTCCCACCGGCTTCGCCGTGTACCCCGGGAAGACCGCCTTGAGCGACGTCACGCCGAGCTGCCCCACCAGCACCTCGGCGAAGACATCGCGGAAGTCCGTCGTCACCGCGAGGTCGCGGTTCTCGTACAGGTTCGCGAGGCCGGGCCACTTGCCGTGCACCTTGCCGCCGCGGATGCCGCCGCCGAGCAACATCATGACGTTGGCGTGGCCATGGTCGGTGCCGCGGTTGCCGTTCTCGCGCACCGTGCGGCCGAACTCCGACATCGTCACCACCACGATGTCGCTCATGCGCGACCCGAGGTCCTTGGCGAACGCGGCGATGGCCTCGCCGAAGTTGCGGAGATTGTTCGCCAACTGCCCCTGCGCGCCCCCTTCGCCGGCGTGCGTGTCCCAGCCGCCCACGTCCGTGAACGCCACCTCCAGGCCGACGTTCGCCTTGATGAGCTGCGCGATCTGCTTGAGCGAGTTGCCGAGCGGCGCCGCCGGATAGACCGCGCCGTTCTCCGGCTGGAGCTTCGCCGGGTTCGCCGCCTTCAGAATCTTCGCGGCCTCGAAGCCGCCGTACATCGACTCGAAGGCGCTCGTCACGGCGGCGTCGCCGCGGACGCCGAACTGGTTGATGTTCGCGATCGTCACGGCGTTGGCCTTGCCGGCCAGGATGCGCGGCTGCGCCTGGCCGAGCGCCACGGCGCGCAGCGGCGAGGCCGCCGGCTTCGTGGCGATGGCGCGGGAGAGGAAGCCGTCCTCCGTCGTCTTCACGCCCGGCGTCCCCGACTCCATGAAGTCCTGCGCATCGAAGTGCGAGCGCGTGGCGTCGGGCGAGCCGACGGCGTGGACGAACGCGGCCGACTTCTCCTTGAAGTACGGCACGAGCGAGGCGAGCGCGGGATGGACGCCGAAGAAGCCGTCGAGGTCTTGTACGTCCGCGCGCGGAATGGCGATGGACGGCCGCGCTGCGTAGTACGCCGCCTCGCCGTACGGCACGACGACGTTCAGGCCGTCGACCGCGCCGCGCTGGAAGATGGCCACGACGACCTTCTTGCCGCCGGTCGTGGCGGCGCCGGCCATGCGCACGAAGACGTTGGGAAGGAGTCCGCCGGCGACGAGGGCCATGCCGGAGGACTTTAAAAAGATTCTGCGATCGATCATGGTCATTGCCTCTGGAACTCGGGCGATCCGAGGATGAGTCCGGCGATGGCGCGCGGCTGCGGATCGGTGATCGTCTTCCGCGTGGCCTCGGTGAGCTTCCCGCCGGTCAACGCAACGGCAAGATTGTCGACGGACGGCTCCGGCACGAGCGCGGCGACGTCGCTGCGCACGCCCGGCAGCGTGTTGCCGGCCAGAGCGAGCGCGAAGTTCAAACGGTTCATGAGCGCGCCGCTGTTCTCCCACGCCTCGGATTTGTCGCTGTAGCCGGTGGGCGGCTGCGCGCCGTAGAGCGGCTCGCCGATCTGCTGCAGCGCGCGCGCGACCGGCCGCGCATCGTCGACGTGCCCGTCGACGGCGCGGATGGCCGAGACGACGTACTCGAACGGCGCCTTCACCTTGGCGCGATAGACGCGCAGGTCCCAGAACTCGGGGCTGTCGATGACGGCCTTCACGGTCTTGCGGAGATCGCCGTCGGTGGCGAGGAACGTCTTGGCCACGCGGTCGACGAGCGCCTTCGGCGGATCGTCGCTGACCAGACGCTGGCAGAGCTGCAGGGCGATGTGGTGCGCGGTCGCGGGATGGTGCGCGAGGATGTGGATCATCCGCTCCCCTTCCTCGATGCCGCCGCCGGCGGGGAAGCGCACGCCTAGGACTGTCTTCGCGCCGCTGTCGTGCATGCGCGGGCGGAAGACGAAGCCGCCGCCCTGGCGGGGCATGGCGATCGACCAGCCGGTGAGGACGCGGGCCAGCTCGGTGACGTCCTTTTGCGTGTAGCCGCCGTCGACGCCGAGCGTGTGCAGCTCCATGATCTCGCGCGCGTAGTTTTCGTTGAGCTTCCCATTCATCGACCGGGCGTTGTCGAGGTAGAAGAGCATGGCCGGCGACTTCGCCGTGGCCATGAGCAGGTCCTCGAACTTGCCCCACACGCGCGGGCGGACGACGTCGCGCTCGTAGCTCGTCAGGAGGAACCGGTCGAGACCCTTGCCGAGGAAGACGTTGAAGTGGTTCATCCAGAAGTCGACCATGACCTCGTTGAGCTGGCGGTCGGAGTCGGCGGCGCGGACGATGCGTTGCGAGACGAGCTCCTCGACGACGCGCTGCGGGCGCTGGTCGTACGGGATCTTTTCGCGCAGCTCCTTGAGCATCGCTTCGTCGCCCTTCGCTTCGCGGCGGACCTCGGCGATCGGCGCATAGAACTTCTGGACGATGTCGCGGTTCGACATCCGCAGCGTGGCGTAGCTCTTCAGGCGCTCGTCGACGGCGGCGTCGGCGATGCCCTCGGGGTGGAGCTGCCGGTCGATCCAACGGTCGACGCCGATCCGCATCACGCGCTCGACGTCGCCGGGACGCGGGCCGAAGCCGAGCCGATTCAAGGCGTGGAGGGCGCGCTGGCGCTCCGTCATGTGTGCTGGGCTCGCCGCGAGGAGGAGGATGCACGTCAGGAGAGCGAATGGGCGCTTCATGGGGTTCTGACGGAGTACGCTGCGGAGGCGTTTACCGCTGAATGTGGAGTGCGGCGGCCATGCCGCCGCTGTCAGAGAGCGCCGGCATGGCCGGCGCACTCCACATCAAACGCGCGGCACGAGCCAGGCGCGTCCGTTCGCCTGCACCGCCTCCGCGTCGAACCCGAACAGCTCGCGGATCCGCTCCGGCCGCATCACCTCGTCCGGCGTCCCGTCGAGCGCGAGCGCGCCGCGCTGCATGACCAGCATCCGGTCGCTGTACGCAGCGGCCCAGTTGAGGTCGTGCGTCGCGTAAATCACCGTCGCCCCCGTCGTGCGCACGACGTCGCGCAGCAGCGCCGAGAACTGCTGCACGTGGGCGACGTCGAGCGACGACAGCGGCTCGTCGAGGACGATGAGCTTTGGCCGCGCCGCCAGCACGCGCGCGAGGAAGACGCGCTTCCGCTCGCCGCCGCTCATCTCGTCGAGGTAGCGCTCGGCGAGGTACGAGGCGTCGCACGTGGCGAGCGCGCGCGCGGCCTCGTCGTAGTCGGCGCCCGTCTCCCAGCCGAAGCGGCCCAAGAACGGCGCGCGGCCGGAGACGACGACGTCGACGGCGCGCATCGGAAAGGTCGGATCGGGCTCCTGCGGCAGATAGCCGACGTCCCGCGCGTACTCCTTGCCCGGCCACTCGCGCAGGCGCCGGCCGCGCCAGAGAATCTCGCCGCGCGCCGGCGCGAGCACGCGCGCCACGAGCTTGAGCAGCGTCGACTTGCCGGAGCCGTTCGGGCCGATGACCGCGACGAGTTGCGTGTCCGCGAACGAGGCGGTGAGATCGCGGACGGCCTCGGCGCCGTCGTAGGCGAAGGCGACGTTGCGGAGCTCAAGCACGCCCTCTCCTCAATAGAGACAGAAAGAATGGCACGCCTAGGATGGCGGTGAACGCGCCGATGGGGAGCTCGCTCGACGGCAGGGCGATGCGCGAGACGAGATCGGCGAGCACCACCAGCGTCGCGCCGCCGAGCGCGCAGAGCGGGAGGAGGAAGCGGAAGTCGCGGCGCCAGATCATGCGGATGAGATGCGGCACGAGCAGGCCGACGAAGCCGATGATGCCGGAGACCGCCACCGCCGCGCCGGTAACGACCGAGCCGGCGGCGAAGCCGACGAGCTTGATGCGCTCCACGTCGACGCCGCGCGACTTGGCGTCGTCCTCGCCGAAGGCGAGCATGCGCAGGTCATTGCCGACGAAGACGAGCGTGGCCATGGCCAGCAGGAGCAGCGCGAAGAGCAGCGCCACGTCGCTCCACGTCGCTCCGAAGAGCGTCCCCATCATCCAGCGCAGCGCGGCGGTGAGGTCGCTCGACTTCGACAGCGCGAACGACACGAGGATCACGGCGGAGAAGAAGGCGTTGAGCACGAGACCCGACAACAGCAGCCGCGTCGGATCGGTGTGCGCGCGGCGGCGCGCCAGCAGGAACACCGCCGCGGTGGCGGCACACGCGCCGGCGAAGGCGACGAGCGGCACGAGCCCCGGCACGCGCGCCAAACCGAACGCCGTCGACACCGCCGCGCCGCAGGCGGCGCCGCCGGAGACGCCGAGGATGAAGGGATCGGCGAGCGGATTGCGGAGGAGCGTTTGGAACGTCACGCCGGCCACGGCCAGCGTTGCCCCGACGAGCGCCGCCAGGAGCGCGCGCGGGAGGCGGATGCCGAAGAGGATGGCCCGCGCCGTGGCATCGCCGGCGAAGGCGGCGCGCCAGGAGACGTCGGCGGCGCCGGCGCTCGAGGCGAGGAAGAGCGCGAGGAGGAGCAGCAACGCTAGCAGTGCAATCGCGCGGATCATGGTCTTGCGCGAGTGGCACCCCTCACCCGCTGCTTCGCAGCTCCCTCTCCCCGCTCGCGGGGAGAGGGACAGGCGCGAAGCGCCAGGGTGAGGGGCGCCACTCCTCCCTTACTTCTCCCATTCGTCGACGATGCGGTTGAGCGCCGCGGCGGCCTCCGCCATCCGCGGCCCCGGCCGCACGAAGACATTCTCGTCCACGGCCACGACCGCGCACGTCAATTTCGCACGCGCGCGCAGCGCGTCGACCTGCGCGCGCGACACGGAGCGGTCGGGGTAGAGCAGGAGATCCGGCGGCGACGCGATCAACGACTCGAGCGAGTACTGCGGCCACCCATTCACCTCGGCCGCGTTGCGCACGCCGCAGATGTCAAAGAGGTCGTTCGTGAACGTCTCGCGCCCGGCGATGTAGAGCGGATCGCTCCAGACGACGAACAAAACGCGCGGCGGCTTCGCGCGCGTGCGCCGCTGTTGCCCCAGCGCGTGCAGCATGGCGGCGATAGCGGGGCTGCGCGCGCGGCCGACGCGGTCGCGGATCGTGCGCATCGACTGCGCCACGTCGGCGATGCGGTCGGTCTTCACCACGAGAAGCGGGATGTGCTGCGCCTCGAGCGCGCGCGGCAAGTTCGGATGGAGTCCGGCGGCGATGGCGATGACGAGCGTCGGCTTCAGCGCCACGATCTTCTCGATGTTCGGCGTGAGGCCGGCGCCGACTTTCGGCAGCGCCTTCGCCTGCGGCGGAAAGTCGGAGGCGGCGTCGGTGCCGGCCAGGAGATCGCCGGCGCCGAGCGCGTAGATCATTTCGGTCACGTTCGGCGCGAGGGAGACGATGCGCGTGGCGCGCGCGGGCTCGGGGGCGGCGCGGTGGCAGCCGAGAAACAGAAGCGCCAAACAAAAACCGCGGCGCAGGGCCGCGGTTCGGGATCGACGGCGGAGCACGGCGTTACGACTCGCCACCCTCGTCTTCGTCCATGTCGTTGGCGATGCCGAGGCGGGAGCAGGCGGCGGAGTACATCTGCTTGGACGCGTTGATCGCGTTCTGAAGCTCGGCGATGCGGTCCTTGACCTTGGCCAGCTCCTCTTCGATCTGATCCTTCAGATCGCTGATCTCCTGCTTGGTGACCTGAAGCGTGGTCTCGTAAAACTTCCGCTGTTGATCGCTGAGGACCGCCATTCACTCCTCCCAAAAATGCGCCGAAGCGGCGCGGATTATAGCTTGAAACTGATGGTCACCGGGATCCACGACTTTACGCGCACGCCGTCCTTCGTCCCCGCCGAGAATCCCGACCGCCGCACCGCCTGCACCGCCGCCTCGGTGAGCCGCGGATCGCCGCGGATGACGCGCACGTCCTGCACCGCGCCGCTCTCCGACACGAGCACGCTCATGAGCACCGCCCCTTCGACGCGCTGGATGCGCGCCACCGGCGGATACGTCGCCGCCGCCTGCCGCGTCATGCGCGGCGGGTTGAGGCCCTCGGTGCCGGCGGGAATGAGATCGCCCTCGCGGGCGCGCACCACCTGCGGCTCCGCCGGCTGCGGCGCCGGCGCGACCGGCTGCGGC
>DATDFB010000011.1:0-5145 GCA_036522835.1 Thermoanaerobaculia bacterium
GGGGGGGGGGGGAGCAACGGCCCGAAGACGGCGCCCTGCAGGAGTACGTGCCCTTGACCTTCCCGATCGTCGGTATCGGCGCCTCGGCGGGGGGGATCGAAGCGGCGTCGGCGCTGCTGAAAAGCCTCCCCGACCGTCCCGGCCTGGCCGTCGTCATCGTCCAGCATCAGGAGCCGAACCGCACCAGCGGGATCCCGCAGGTGCTGTCGCGCGTCACGGCGCTCGAGGTCACCGAGGCGCGCGACGGTGAACAGGTCCTGCCCGACCACGTCTACGTCTCGCCGCCCTTCGCCGACGTGACCATCAACGGCGGCGTGCTGCATCTCGGCTCGCCGCAGACGCGCGCGGCCATGCCGATCGATCTCTTCTTCGAAACGCTGGCCGAGGACCAGGGAAGCCGGGCCATCGGCGTGGTCCTCTCCGGCACGGCCTCGGACGGCGCGCAAGGGGCGAAGGCCATCAAGGCCGAGGGAGGCATCACCTTCGCGCAGGACGAGTCGGCGCGCTTCGGCAGCATGCCCCGCGCCGCCACCTCCGCCGGCTCGATCGACTTCGTCCTCTCCCCCGCAAAGATCGCCAGGGAAATGGTCCGCATCGCCCACCACTCCTACGTCTCGGGCGGCGTGGACGGCACGGGCGGACGTCTCTCCACCGCCGACCTCACGAAAATCTTCACCCTCCTCAACGCCTCGCATGACGTCGACTTCACCCACTACAAGCCGGCCACGCTGGAGCGTCGCGTCCGCCGGCGGATGGTTCTCCACCGCGCCGACACGGTCAATCAATACCTCGACTACATCCGCGAGAACCCGCAGGAGCTCGAGCTTCTCTACTCCGATCTGCTCATCCGCGTCACCGGCTTCTTCCGCGACGCCGAAGTCTTCGAGATGCTGAAGAGCGAGATCATCCCGGAGCTCTTGTCGCGGCGCGAGCCGAACGCGCCGCTGCGCGTCTGGGTGCCCGGCTGCGCGACCGGCGAAGAGGTTTACTCGCTGGCCATCGCCTTCATGGAAGTGGCCGGCGAGTGCCCGGTGCAGATCTTCGGCACCGACATCAGCGACATGGCCATCGAGCACGCGCGCACCGGCATCTATGCCGACAGCGCCGTGAGCGAGGTCTCGGCGGAGCGGCTGCATAAGTTCTTCACGCGCGTCGACGGCGGCGTGCGCGTGGCCCAGACGGTGCGCGACTGCTGCATCTTCGCGCGGCAGGACCTGACCAAGGATCCCCCCTTCTCGAAGCTGGACATGATCTCGTGCCGCAACGTGCTGATCTACCTCGGCGCCGTGCTGCAGCGGCGCATCATGTCGGTCTTCCACTACGCGCTGCGCAACGACGGCATTCTCCTCCTCGGCAGCTCCGAGGCCATGAATGCCTACGGCGATCTCTTCGCCGAGGTCGACCGGCGCTTCAAGCTCTACCGCAAGCGGCCGGCGGTCAACCAGCGCCTCGCGGCCGCCGGCTTCGTGACCCGCGTGCCGCGCCGGCAGCTCGTCCCCTCGCACCTCATCGACGCCGAGGCCTTCAACGCCGCGGCCGTGCTGCGCGAGGCCGACCGCGTCCTCCTGGCCCGCTTCTGCCCTCCCGGGGTGATCATCAACGAGAACCTGGAGATCGTGCAGTTCCGCGGGCGCACCAGCCCCTACCTCGAGCCCGCCCCCGGCACGGCCACGTTCAACCTCCTGAAAATGGCCCGCGAGGGATTGCTGGCCGAGGTGCATACGGCCGTGACCGAGGCCCGGCGGAAGGAGATCCCCGTCCGCCGCGCCGGCGTGCGCGTGAAAACCAACGACCACACCATCGTCATCGACCTCGAGGTCATCCCCTTTGTTGCCGGCGGCAACGACCGCTACTACGCCGTCGTCTTCGAGCCGGCGCCGCTGCCGCTGCCCGGCCGGACATCGAAGGCGAAGGTCAAGGCGGGGACGAGCGAGGAGAAGCAGGACGTCGTACGCCTCCGCCGCGAGCTCGAGGCCACGCGCGACTACCTGCAGTCGATCATCGAAGAGCAGGAGGCGATGAACGAAGAGCTCCGCTCCGCCAACGAGGAGATCCAGTCGAGCAACGAAGAGCTCCAGAGCACGAACGAGGAGCTGGAGACGGCCAAGGAGGAGCTGCAGTCGTCGAACGAGGAGCTGATCACGCTCAACGAGGAGCTGGAGAACCGCAACGACGAGCTGAGCCTCGTCAACAGCGACTTGAGCAATCTCCTCACCTCGATCGAGATCGGCGTGGTCATCCTCGACGGGAACATGCGCATCCGCCGCGCCAACGCCGCCGCGCAGCGCCTCCTCAGCCTCCTTCCCACGGACGTGGGCCGTCCCATCAACGACATGAAGACGACGCTGATCATCGAACGGCTCGACCAGATGATCGCCTCGGTCATCGACAATCTGGAGACGCGGGAAGCGACCGTGCAGGACCGCGGCGGCCGCTGGTATTCGCTGCGCATCCGCCCCTACAAGAGTCTCGACAACAAGATCGACGGAGCGGTGCTCATCATCGTCGACGTCGATCAGTTGCGGCGCGCGGCGCCCGCGTCATCCTGAAGCCGGGGGGTCCCTCGCTTCGCTCGGGATGACACCTACCGCTTCTTCGTGAGGCGCGCGCGCACCGACTCGATCTCGTCGCGCAGGAAATCCATCTGCGCGAGCAGTTCCTCGAACTCCAGCGCCATGGCCTGACTGTCCGAGCGACGGCGGGTGCGAAGCTCCCGGCGCTCTTCGTTGAGCTGCCGCCACAGCTTCGTGCGCTCGCGCGACTGCATGGCCGCGATGCGCGTGACCAGAGCGCCGTCGCTCTCGTTGCCGTCGTCCTCGGACAGCAAGTCCGCCGGCGTGGCGCTCAGTACGCGCGCCAGGGTCAGGAACAACTCGACGTCGATGGCCTGCTTGTCGCGCTCGACACGCGAAAGCGTGGCCGCGCTGACATGCGCCTCGCTCGCGACATCGGCGAGCGATAACTGCCGTGCGACACGGGCTTGCCGCAGTTTCTCTCCGACCATGGGCCTCATATTAGCAAAGGATAGACCTTTCCCCCCCCCTTGCACAAGTCGTAACCAACTAGCATAGAATTTGCAGTTGCCGTAACCGGCCGCCGATCAACAGTTCTCCCGGCGCTCTGCTTTCGACGGCCGTCGTTCTTTGGCGCGGCGGTGCGGACGGACCTCCCACCGCCGCGCGTCGCATCCGGCCGGCGGCCGTGCTCGCGGGCGAAACCATCCGATGAAAGGGTGATAGAGCCGCTCGCCCGCGACGCGAGCCGCCGGCCTTTTCATTGTTGCGCGCACTGCAACATCTGCGCGCGCAGGTCTTCGATCTCCAGCGGTTTGCGCCGTACGCACCAGACGCGCTCGATCTCCGGACACTTGCGCAGGCGCGACTCCCCCACCGCCGTCAGCACGATCACGCGCGGCAACAGCTGCGGCAAATGTTGCCCGAGGTGCTCGAGCACGGTGAAGCCGTCGACGCGCGGCATGACCAAGTCGAGGAGGATGAGGTCGGGGTGGCCGCTGCCGTCGCCGAGCGCCTTGATGGCGCCATCGCCGTCTTCGGCGGTTCTGCAGCGAAAGCCGTCGCGCTCGGATACCGCTACGAGGAGGGAGCGAATGCCGTCATCATCCTCGACGACGAGGACCGTGCGTGAAGGGGACATGGGCGTTTCGGTGATGGTACGCGCCGGTTGCACTGGATGCAAACGCCGGGAATCGTCATCGCTCGATTAAACTCGCCCCCTCCCATGCGCACGGAGATCCTCGGCGGGACCACCACCTTCCTGGCGATGGCCTACATCATCGTCGTCAACCCCGCCATCCTCCGCGCCGCCGGCCTCCCCACCGGCGCGAGCACGGTGGCCACGATTCTCGTCGCGGTCATCGGCTCGCTCTTGATGGGGGTCTGGGCGAAACGGCCGATCGCCGTCGCGCCTTACATGGGGGAGAACGCCTTCATCGCCTTCGGCCTGGCCGCGCTCGGCGTGACGTGGCAGCAGCGCCTCGGCGCGGTCTTCGTCAGCGGCGTGGTCTTCCTGATCATCACCTTCGCCGGCCTGCGCGGCTGGCTGGCCAACTCGATCTCGCCGAGTCTCAAGCACAGCTTCGCCGCCGGCATCGGGCTCTTCCTGGCGTTCATCGGTTTGAACGAGACCGGGATCGTGACGGCGGGGACAGGCGTGCCGGTGAGGATCGGGAACCTGCACTCGGCCGAGGTGCTGCTGGCCATCGGCGGGTTCGTGGCGATGGTGGTGCTGCTGGCGCGGCGCGTGCGCGGGGCGATCCTGATCGGCATCGCCGCGACGGCCATCGCCGGCGCGCTCCTCGGCCTCGGACACGCGCCGTCGCGCCTCTTCGCCATGCCGTTCACCGGCGACTACTCGCTCGCGCCCATCGCCTTGCAGTTGGATATCGCCGGCGTGCTGCGCCTCCCGTTCCTGCCGGTTCTCCTGACGCTGTTCCTGATGAGCTTTCTCGACACGGTGGGGACGCTCGTCGGCGTGGGGGCGGCGGGCGGGATGCTCGACGAGCGCGGCAACTTTCCCGAGATCGAGCGGCCGATGACCGTCGATGCCATCGCCTGCATCGTCTCCGGCCTCCTCGGCACGTCGACGAGCGGCGCGTACATCGAGTCGGCGGTCGGCATCCGCGAGGGGGCGCGCACGGGCGCCGCGGCGGTCACGACGGCGGCGTGGTTCGCGCTGTCGCTCTTCTTCATCCCACTCGTGGAGCCGCTGCAAGAGCTCCGCTTCGCCTACGGCCCCGCGCTCGTGGCCGTCGGCGTGCTGATGCTCGACTCGGTGCGCCGCATCGACTTCGGCGACCTCACGGAGCTCGCCCCCGCGTTCGCCACGGTGGCGATGATGGTGTTCACGTACAACATCGCCAACGGCCTGACGGCGGGGCTGGTGCTGCATCCGCTCATGAAGTTGCTGACGGGGCGCGTGCGCGAGATCACGCTCGGCTCGACGGTGCTGGCGGGGCTCTGCATCATCTATTACGTGTTCGGGTTGCCGCATTGAAGCGCGCCGTGCAACTGCTGCTCGTCGTCGCGGCGGCGTTCGGCGCGTGGCGCGCGTACCGGCGGCCGGCACCGTCGTTTGTCGTCTCTGCGCCCCGCCCCCTGCTCCCTGCGCCCTCGTTCACCGCGGAGT
>DATDFB010000012.1:0-44307 GCA_036522835.1 Thermoanaerobaculia bacterium
CGCGAAAGACTTCGATGCGTGGGGCGGCGGAAAGGTGCAGTTCATCCGCCGCTTCGTCCCGGTCGACAAGCAGCGGCTGATCGACGCCGCGCGCGGCGAGGCGAAGTTCGAATCCGACGACTACGACTGGTCGCTGAACGACTGGCATCGATGAGTCAGCATTTCTCTTGCAGGCATTGAGGTCGAGATGCACGTAGCCGAAGAAAAAGTCCCGGCCCGGCCGAAGAACGACTCCGTCGCCGGCTCCGAGGTGTCGCTGTACCGGAACGTGCTGAAGATGAAACGAGAGCACGAGCTGGAAGCGCTCGGAATCTCGTTCTGGGACGCGGAGACGACGATCCAGTGGTCGTACAACGCCGACACCTGGTTTCACGCCGCGTCGACGATGAAGCTCGCCGTGCTCCTCGGCGTGTTTCGCCAGGTCGAGCGCAACGAGTTGCAGCTCGATGCTCCGGTGCACGTGCGCAACCGCTTCACGAGCATCGTCAACCAGGAGCCGTTCATGCTCGACCTCGGCCGCGACGCCGATCCCGACGTCTACGGCCACCTTGGCAAGACGCTCACCGTCCGCGAGCTCGCGTACTGGATGATCATCAAGTCGAGCAACCTCGCCACGAACCTTCTCGTCGACGTCGTCGGCATTCCGACCATCCAGGCTGCGCTCGACGAGCTCGAGATCGACGGCGTGAAAGTTCTGCGCGGCGTCGAAGATCAGGCGGCGTTCCACGCGGGGCTGAACAACGAAGTCACCGCCAACGGCCTGCTGAAAATGCTGAAGCTCATCGCCGACGGCAAGGCGTACTCGCAGACCGCGAGCGACGAGATGCTGAAGATCATGCTCGACCAGCAGTACCGCAGCGGCATCCCGGCGGGGCTGCCGAAAGCGGCGCGCGTCGCGCACAAGACGGGGAACATTTCGACCGTGCACCACGACGCGGGCATCGTCTTCCTCGACGGACGGAAACCGTACGTGCTCGTGATCCTGACGCAGTTTCCGGCGGAGACGGGAAGGGGCACCGCGGTCGCGGACGTGTCGCGCGACATCTACAATACGCTCGCCGGCATGGTGTATGAGCAGTAACGGGCAGAGCCTCAAAGTCGTCGACGCCTTCGATCTCGACGACGAGCTCCGCTCACTGCTCCGCCCCGGAGAAATGCTTCGCGACGCGCAGGGACGGCGCCATCGTCTGCCGCGCTACTTTTACGAAATCCCGTCGCACGAAGAGGCGATCGACATCCGCCTCACGCCGCATTTCGGGCTCAACGAGTTCTGCCTCGTCGACATCAAAGAAGCGCCGCGGCTGCAGCGTTTCCCGCGATACGTGCCGTGCGCCGTGCGCGTCCTGGCGTTCTATCTCGAGCACTTCCGCGCCGCGGCGGGGGCGTCGGTGCATGTTGCGGTCAACGGCGGGTACCGCTCGCCGGCGCACAAGCTCTCACTCAACGCCACGACGCACTCGTGGGGGACTGCCGCCGACGTCTACCGCGTCGGCACGACGATCCTCAAGACGAAGGAAACGATCGAGAAGTTCAACGATCTCGCGGAACAACTTTCCGACGACGTCACGGTCCTTCCGTACGGCCACGTCACCGGCTCCAATGCCGACGATCACGTCCACATCGACCTCGGCTACATATCCGTAGTGCCGCGCGAAATCAGCGAGGACAGGATGGAAATGCCGCAGGAAAGCCGCCCCCGGTTCGCATTCGAAGAGCGACGCCGTCGCGAGCGCCGTCAGCAGACTGAGCAGCCCGCTTCCGAGTGATTTTCGGCGGCCTGCCGTTTGCAGCTTGGGGGCTGAGCCGCAGTGGCGTCCAGTGCATGCCGACGACGAATTGGAAAGACGAGCTCGGGAACAGCCGGATCCCGCAAAAGCTCTGGCTGAAGATGCCGGTGATCGGCATGGAGTCGGAGTTCAACGTCTGGCTCGACGAAGTCGAGATCAACCCCGAGGCGTATTGGAAGCATCCGCGGGCATTCATCGATGCGCCGCTGCTCGAGCGCGAGAAAACGTCGTCGCACATCCCCACCGGCGGCGCCGTCTACTTCGACCGTGGCGTCATCGAGGTCGTCACGCCCGTCATCGAGCTCGCGCCGCACTCCACCGCGCGCATGGTGCGAAATTTGTGGGAGCAGATCGGCTTCGTGCGCGACCAGCTCACGCGCTGGGGGAAGAAGGAAGGGCACACCGTCCGGCTCAAGGCGTACAGCAGCCACTACAACATCTCCTACGAGGTGCCGGCCAGCGAGCAGAACCGCCACCGCAACATCAAGAAGCTGGCGCTGCTGCTCGCCTACATCCTGCCGGTGCCGGTGATGGTGGTGGGGGGGAACCGTCGCTCGACCGGCGTCGGCGTGCGGCCGCGCAGCAACCGCATCGAGATCACCGTCGACTTCACCCCCGATCCGGGACTCATGGTCGCCGCGGCGACGCTGATCGTCGGCATCGTCCGCGAGGTCATCTCCTGGCCGTCGTACGAGCTGTCGCTGCTGCGCACGCTGCCGATCCCCGTCATCGCCGGCGTGATCCCCGGCAAGCACACGACGCGGAAGGGATGGCTGACGAAGGACTTTCACTACCCGCAGTCGCCGTACACATCGGATATCAACGCGCCGATCTGGACGACGCAGTACGGCGAGAAAAAGTCGCTGCGGCGGATCGCCGCCGAGACGGCGTGGTATTTCCGGCGATCGATCCGTCAGTTCTCCGACCCGTTCTCGATGCGGCTGCTCTTCGCCATCCTCACCGGGCGCGCGCCGTCGATGCTCGAGCTGGTCGACCGTCCCACGGCTTACGAAGACGTGGGACGCCTCTGCCGCTGGGGGATGGTCATTCACGAGCTGAAGAATTACGAGAGCGAGATGGCGCTGATGAAGCCGAAGCGGACGGCGTGGGAGACGACGTCGATCGACCAGCACGTCGTCGATCGGAAGAAGGCGCGCGAGCAGCACCTCCTGGAGCTCGACACGGTGAACGCCGCATCCCGCCGCGACCACGACGTGGCCCTCGGCAAGAGCGGCGAGATCATCCGTCGGCCCGCCGCGTCGCCGGCGCTCCTCTACCGCCGCGGCAACGGGCGCGCGCGCTCGCGCCGCCGAGGCGACACGCCCGGCAAGCTCGTGCCGCCGCGGCCAACGCAGTATCTCGACCGGCGCGGCACGGCTCTTCTTCCACCGTCGGCCCCGCAGCGCGAGCGCCGGCGAACGCGCGAGCGGCGCCGCAACCAGTATGCGATCCCCTTCCCGGACCGCCGCCTCACCCGCTCCGCGTACGAGCAGGTGTTCCTGAAGCTCGTCTCCGGCGGACGGCTGTCGCTCGGCGGCGATCTCTATCGCCCGGTCGGGATGAAGGGTTGGTACCACGCCATCTTCCGCAGCGAGCGGAGCGGCGAGGAGCGCCTGCTCACGATCGATCAGTTGCTGCAGAAGATGGGCGATTGGCAGTAGGCGGCCGGGCGCGGATTCAAACTAAGAACTAAGAACCAAGAACCAAGAACTAAGAACCACGAACGAACGCCCTACTCCCCCTTCCTCCGCTCCAGATCCTCGCGCAGCGCCTTTCCCGGCGTGCGGTTCTTGAGGCGCGGCTTCTCGAGAATGCTGGCCAGGAGATCGGCAACGCCCCAGGTCAGAAACGTCGTCGCCGCGATGGTGAGGACCTTCGCCGGCGTGCGCAGGTCGAGCAGGAAGCAGAGCGTCAGCGGCACGGCGATGCCCATGACCAGGAAGCCGACGATCAGGCGAGGGCCGGACACGCGGGGTATTGAATCACATCACTCTGCGTCCGCCATCGCCCCCTGAAACTGCTCCGCGAGATCCTGCTGAAAATCGGCGACTTTTCTCACGTAATTGCGCGTCTCGCGGAACGGCGGGACGCCGCCGAAACGCCGGACGTTGCCCTCGCCGGCGTTGTACGCGGCGATGGCCTTCTGCGTGTCGCCGCCGAAGCGGTCGGTCAGGTACTTGAGGTATTTCGCGCCGGCCATGATGTTCTGTGAGGGGTCCGTGAGCTTGCTGGCGCCGAGCCACCGCGCCGTCTTCGGCACGAGCTGCATCAGGCCGACGGCGCCGCGGTTCGACCGCGCGGTCGGGACGAACTTCGACTCCGTGTGCGCGACCGCCGCCACCAGCTCGGGCGGTAGGTCGTTCTTCTTCGCCTCGTGGTAGATGATCTGGCCGAACGGCACCTCGCGGGCGAAGAACGCCTCTTTCGCGGTCTCGACCGCGCCCGTCGTCGCGGTCCGTGCGGCGTTCGCCACCGCCTGCGGCGCCTGCGCGACAGCCGCCGGTGCGGCCTGCGCCGTGTCGGCGACGGTCGACACCGCCCCCTGCACGCCCGTCGCAACCTGATTGACGATCTGGTTCGCCGCGCTCAGGTCATTGGCGATGCCCGTCGACGTGTCGGCCGCCGACGGCTCCGGTTGCGGAGCGGTCTTCTGCGTCGCGCCATGTCCTAGCTTCAATGGAATGCCGAGACCACCCAACGCCAGCGTCGCGCCGATTCCCCAGGAGGCGGCGCGTTTGCGGAAGCCGCTGAGCCCGCGTTTCGGCTTTACCCGCTGGACCTCCTTCTGCAGCTCCGAGCGATCGAAGCCATCGAGAAAGCGCTCGCGGAAGGGTCGGCTGGTCTTTGGCACCGTCATGTTATGGATTATTTGCAATCGACAAACCAACTCAAAACTCTGCAATTACAAGAGTTAGATCGTACGTTTGGCGTAAGCTCCGGAAATGTGGTTGAATCCGCCGCGCGTATGCGGCACCTCATCTGGATCGCGCTCGCCGGCCTCCTCTTGGCCGCGGCGCCGCTGCAAGCCCAGAGCTTCCTCTGCGAGGACGACTTCAAGCTCGGCGACCAGGAGATAGCTCCGTTCCGCTACGGCCCCGTACAGCCGCCGCCCGCGCCGCCTCCCGCCCCCGAGCCGCAGCCGCTGTCGCAGAACCCCTTCCAGTTGCGCCTGCTGAAGTACGCCGCACTCGAGGTCAAGCACCGCCTGGCAGGGCTCGCCAGCTACTACTCGACCTCTCTCAACGGCAGCCTCACCGCCAATGGCGAGCGCTACTACAACAAGCAACTCTCCGCCGCTCACCTCACCCTCCCCCTCGGAAGCTGGGTCGAGGTGACGTCGGTCGCCACCGGGCGCAAAGTCCGGCTCCGCGTCAACGACCGCGGCCCCTACGTGAAGAAGTTCATGATCGACCTCTCCCAAGCCGCCGCGCGCCAGATCGGCGTCGACGTCGCCGCCGACCGCCGCGTGATCGTGCGCATCATCGGCCTGCCGGGGGAGGAACCGCTGCCGGACCTCGACGGGCCCGATTTCTGCGCGACCGTGGAGACGGCGGCCGCGCTCAAGTAAGGGCGCGCTGCGCCCTAGAACGTCAGGCAGAACGTACTGCCCTCGCCCGGCGCCGACTCCACCGTCACCGTCCCCCCATGCTCCTCGGCCACCTTGCGCGCGAGGTAGAGCCCGTAGCCGGGACCGCCGCCGCGGCTTTTGTCGAGCTTCAGGCCGGGGTCGAAGATCTGGCCGGTGTAGCGCGGGTCGATGCCGATGCCGTTGTCGCGGACGCAGAGCTTCGTGCCGTCGCCGTTACCGCTCGCGGCGATCGAGATCTCCCGCTGCCCCTTTTCGCGGTCGGTGAAAAAGAGCGCGTTCGAGATCAGCGCGCCCAAGGCCTCGCGCAGCTTCTCCGGATCGACGTCGGCGGTCGGCATCTCCGCGGCGACGTCGACCTTCACCCCGCCGTCCTCGATCATGTAGTTGTACTTGAGCAGCACCTCTTCGACGATCTCGCGCAGCGGCGTGGGGCGGCGGGCGGTGGGGCGCGACAGCAGCTTGACCAGGCGCGACATCTCGTCGAGCACCTTCTTCATCTGCTGCACGCTGGAGCGCACGCGGCGGAGGAAGTCCTGTCCTTCCTCGTCCAGCTTGTCGGCGTAGTCGGAGAGCAGCAGCTCGCTGAAGCCGTCGATGGAGAAGATCGGCGACTTGAGGTCGTGCGAGAGGATGCTGAACAGCTTCGTCAGCTCCTCGACGGTGAGGCCTTCTTGCGGCATTTCGACGGCCTTCAGTGCAACCGTCCTGCCTAGCTCTTCCGAAACACCGCCACCTGCCCCGACCCGATGATTTCGGTGCTGCCGTCGGCGTGGATCGCCACCGCCGTCTTCGGCGGGATGCCGATGCCGAGCTTCGTTTCGGGAAGAGACATGAGCCGCCGCAACATCTCGTCGTTGTCGCGGTCGAAGGCCGGCTCGACGACGGTGCCGGCCAGCCAGCCTAGGGCGGGGAGGGCGTTGCCGGGGCTGCGCATGTCGCGGGCGTGCGTACCGAAGCAGGCCGCGGCCGCGCCGATGGCCGCGACGATCGCGCCGTTCGCGGCGGCGTCGCGCAGCGCCATCTCCGCGGGCGACTCGCGCAGCGTCGCCAGCAGCGCGTTCGTGACCCCGCCGCCGAGGTAGACCATGCCGGCCGGGAGGATGGCGTTGAGATTCTTCTGGCGGCGCGCGTCGCGGCCGCGGTAGATGGGGACGTTCGTCGTCTCCACGCCGAGGTAGGCGCCGAAGTGGCGGGCGTAGTCGGCGGAGCCGGAGGCGGTGGGGAGGAACGCCACGGATCGGCCGTGCAGATGCCGCAGCAGAAAATCGTCGATCTCCCGCGTCTCGCCGAAGGAGAACTCCCCGCCGCCGATCAGCACGAGAAGGTGCAGCGGCACGGCGATGTCGACGAGGAGCGGCATCGGCGAATCGTACACTGTGCTTGTGGTTGCGATCGTGACCGGCGCGTCGTCGGGACTGGGGCTGGCCATCGCGGAGCTTCTCGGCGCGCGCATGCCCGTCGTCGGCGTCTCGCGGCATCAGCGTCCCTCTCCCCGCCAGCGGGGAGAGGGTGGCGCGAAGCGCCGGGTGAGGGGCGCCACTCGTCACGTACTCGGCGACGCTGCGAATCCCGAGACCGCGCGGCGCGCGATCGAAGAGGCGGAAAGACTCGGCGCGATCGATCTTCTCGTCAACTGCGCCGGCGCCGGCATCTTCGGCCCGGCCGGTTCCTACGACGAGAAAGCCATCGACGACGTCCTCGACGCCAACCTCAAGGCGACCATCGTCTTCTGCAACGCCCTCTTCGCGCGCTTCGCCAAAGACGGCGGCACGATCGTCAACGTTCTCTCCACCGCGGCGCTCGTCGGCAAGCCGAACGAGAGCGTCTACTGCGCCGCGAAGTGGGGTGCGCGCGGCTACACCGAGGCGCTGCGGGCGGAGGCGAAGGGGACGAAGGCCCGCGTCATCAGCGTCGCGCCGGGCGGCATGGACACGCCGTTCTGGCCGGAGCGGCGCGAAGGATTCATGGACCCGAAAGAGGTCGCGGCGGTGATCGTCGATGCCATCGACCGCCGCGTGAACGTGACCGAGATTACGATTACGCGATGATCCTCGCACTGCTTCGAGGAGGTCTTTCGGCGAGAAGACTTCATGCACGGTAGGGGCGCACGGCGTGCGCCCGAAACACAACCGCGACGGGCGCACGCCGTGCGCCCCTACCGGCGAACCTCCGCCACCTTCGCCCCCATGTCGCTCGGCGACTTCACCACGTGAATCCCGGCCGCCTCGAGCGCGGCCATCTTCTCCGCCGCCGTCCCCTTGCCGCCGCTGATGATCGCCCCGGCGTGGCCCATGCGGCGGCCCGGCGGCGCGGTCTGCCCGGCGATGAAGGCGACGACCGGCTTGGTCACGAACTCCTTTACGTACGCCGCCGCCTCTTCCTCCGCCGTCCCGCCGATCTCGCCGATCATGATGATGGCCTCGGTCGCCGCGTCGGCCTGGAACGCGGCCAGGCAGTCGATGAAGTTCGTCCCCGGCAGCGGATCGCCGCCGATGCCGACCGCCGTCGACTGCCCGATCGTGCGCGTCTGCCCGACCGCTTCGTACGTCAGCGTTCCGGAGCGCGAGACGATGCCGATCGGCCCTGGCCGGTGGATGTGCCCCGGCATGATCCCGATCTTGGCCTGGCCCGGCGTGATGATGCCGGGGCAGTTCGGCCCGATGAGCCGCGACGGTGCGCGCCCCGCGCCGACGGCGCGGGCGTTGGCCTTTTCGAGAAAGTCGTGCGCGCGGACCATGTCGTTGACCGGAATCCCCTCGGTGATGCAGACGACCAGCTCGATCCCCGCGTCGGCCGCCTCCATCACCGCGTCGGCGGCGAACGGCGGCGGCACGAAGATCAGCGAGCAGTTCGCGCCGGCGCTCTCGCGCGCCTCGCGCACCGAGTTGAAGACCGCGAAGCCTTCGTGCGTCGTGCCGCCCTTGCCCGGCGTCACGCCGCCGACCACGTTCGTGCCGTAGTCGCGGCATTGAATGGCGTGAAACGTCCCTTCGCGCCCGGTGATCCCCTGCACGATCACGCGCGTCGACTTGTCGGCCCAGATGGCCATCAAGCAGCTCCTTTCGCCGCGGCAACGACCTTCTGCGCCGCGTCGCCCATGCCGTCCGCGGTGATGAGCGGCAGCCCCGAATTGGCGAGGATCTCTTTCCCGAGCTCGACGTTCGTCCCTTCGAGACGCACGACGACCGGCACCGGCAGCCCGATCTCCCGCGACGCGCTCACCACCCCCTCGGCGATGCGGTCGCCGCGCATGATGCCGCCGAAGATGTTGATAAGAATCGCCTTCACGTTCTTGTCGGAAAGGATGATGCGGAAGGCGTTCTTGACCTGCTCCGCGCTCGCGCCGCCGCCCACGTCGAGGAAGTTCGCCGGCTCGCCGCCGGCGAGCTTGATGATGTCCATCGTGGCCATCGCCAGGCCGGCGCCGTTGACCATGCAGCCGACGTTGCCGTCGAGCTTGATGTAGTTGAGGCCGAACTTCGAGGCCTCGACCTCCAGCGGGTCTTCTTCGTTCAAGTCGCGCATCTCCACGACGTCCTTGTGGCGAAAGAGCGCGTTGTCGTCGAAGTTCATCTTGCAGTCGAGGGCCAGGACACCACCCTCCTTCGTGACGAGGAGCGGGTTGATCTCGGCGAGCGAGGCGTCGGTGTCGACGTAGGCGCGTACGAGCTTCTGCACGAAGTCGACGCACTTCTTGTACGCGTCGCCCTCGAGGCCGAGCGCGTAGGCGATGGCGCGCGCCTGGAACGGCTGCGGGCCGAGGACGGCGTCGATCGGTTCGCGGTGGATCGCCTTCGGATCGCGCGCGGCCACTTCCTCGATCTCCATGCCGCCCTGCTTCGAAGCCATGACGACGGGCATGCCGATGCGGCGGTCGAGCGTGATGCCGAGGTAGAGCTCCTTGTCGATGTTGAGCGCTTCTTCGATCAGCACCTTGCGCACGACGCGGCCTTCGGGGCCGGTCTGGTGCGTGACGAGGGTCATGCCGATCATCTGCTTGGCGAGGTCGTGGGCCTCGTCGGCGTCACGGGCGAGCTTGACGCCGCCGCCTTTGCCGCGGCCGCCGGCATGGATCTGCGCCTTGACTACGACGCGGCCGCCGAGTTCCTTGGCTGCCAGGCGCGCCTCGTCGGCGTTGTCGACCACGATGCCGCGTGGCGTCGGCACTCCGTAGCGCCGCAGAATCTCTTTTGCCTGATACTCGTGCACCTTCATAGGGGCGCGAGTTGTATCAAAACGGAGATCAAATCACCATCGAGCCGAGCGAGCTCGTGGCGGGCGGCGAGGCCCTCGCGCGCGTCGACGGATTCCCGATTTTCGCGAGCAACGTCTACCCGGGCGACGTGGCCGTCGTGCGCCTCGTGGAGGTGAAGAAAGGCTACGCGCGCGCGGAGCTCGTGCGCATCGAGCGGCCGTCGCCGCTGCGGCGCGCGGCGCCGTGCCCCGTGGCCGAGGAGTGCGGCGGCTGCGACTGGACGGCGTTGCGGTTGGACGCGCAGGTTTCTGCAAAGCGACGCATCCTCGCGGAAAGTCTTCGCCGTGTCGGAAAGCTCTACGACATTCCGGAGATTGCCGTGCACGTCTCGCCGCTCAACTATCGATTGCGGTCGCGCCTGCATGAGAAGGATGGCGCGGTGGGGTTTTATGCGATGACCAGGGCGATGCCGTCGCGAGAGCACCACCTGCGCCCTGCGCCCCGCGCCCTCCCCCCTCTGCGCGTCGTGCCGCTGCCGCGCGAGTGCGAGGTGGTGGGGCCGGTTACCGCGCATCATCCGATTCCCGGCGAGACATGGGAGGTCGACGGGCGGGTGGTGGTGGGCGAATTCTCGTTCCTCGGCTACGAGCTTTCGACCGGCGCATTCTTCCAGGTCAACCGCCACCTCCTCGAGACGATGCTGCGCCGCGTCGCCGAGATCGCCGGCAGCGGCAAGCTGGCCATCGATCTCTACGCCGGCGTCGGCTTCTTCACCCGTCCGCTGACGCGGGCGTTCGAGCGCGTCATCGCCGTCGAGGGCTCGCCGGTCTCGCACCGCTATTTGAAACTCAACACGACCGCGGAGGCCGTCCACGCGCCGGTCGAGCAGTGGGTCTCGCGGATGCCCGAAGCCGACTTCGTCTTCCTCGATCCGCCGCGGGCGGGGGCGCGGCGCGAAGTCATCGACGCGGTTGCAAAACAGGCAAAACGGATTTGTTATCTCTCCTGCGATCCGGTAACCTTTGCCCGCGACGCGAATCGGCTGCGCGCCGCCGGCTGGCGCCTGGCCACGCTCGACCTCCTCGACCTCTTCCCCAACACGCACCACGTCGAGACGCTCTCTTCGTTCGAGCGTGCCGCATGACGCCCCCGCCGCCCTCCCGCTCTTTGCCTACGCCGCCGCCCTCGCCTTGGGCGGCTCGTACCGCGACGCGCTCGGCGTCGCCCTCGTCGCGATTCTCCTCGTCGCGCTGAAGCGGCCGCGCGCCGCCGTCGTGACGTTCGCGTTCGCCGCCGGCCTCTTCGTCGCCGCGCATCGCCAAGCTGCCCGCAACGCCGACGATGCGGCGCTCGCGACGATCGATCCCGGCCGCTTCGTCACGATCGACGTTCCCCTCGAAGCCGACTGGTCGACGCACAACACCATGCGCATCGAGGGGCTCCACTCCCGTCCTCTGGTGATCTACGCGCGCTTCACGCCGCCGCCGATCGGCATGGCCGCGATGTTGCGCGCCGAAGGTTTCCTGCGCGACGGCTCGTTCACGATCAAGTCGCCGCGCCTCATGTCCTACCGCGGCGAGCTCTCCCGGTGGAACCCGCGCCGCTGGAACCGCACCCTCGTCGCGCGCGTCCGCCCGCTCGCGGAGCAGCACCCCGTCGAGGAAGCGCTCGTCGAAGCGCTCGCTCTCGGCCGCGCCGAGCGCCTCGACGATGCCACGCGCGACGATTACAAGCGCGGCGGCACCTACCATCTTCTGGTCTTCTCCGGCCTGCAGATCGCCATCGCCGCCGGCTTCATCGCCCTGCTCCTGCGCTGGCTGCACGCGCCGCGCACCTCGGACTGGTCGCTCCTCCTTTTCGCCATCCTCGCGCCGCTCTTCATCGGCCCGACCGCCTCGGTCTCGCGCGCGAGCATCGGCGTCGGCGTCTACGCCCTCGCGCGCATTCTCCGCCGCCCCACCACGCTCGAGAACCTCTGGTGCGTCGCCGCGCTGCTGCGCCTCGTCATCGCCCCCGGCGACCTCACCGACGCCGCATTCCATCTCACTTACGCCGGCGCCGGCGCGCTGCTGTTCATCGGCCGGAAGCGCTGGTACCTCGCCGCGGCGGCCGCGGAGCTCGCGGTCACGCCGCTCACGCTCTTCCACTTCCACCAGTACGCGCTGGGCGGCTCGATCATGACGCTCGTCCTCACGCCGATCGTCATCGCCATGCTCGTCGTCTCGCTCGTCGCCTGCGCCGTTCCGAGCGCGCACGTGCTGGTCCTCCTCGGCGCGCTCCATCGGATCGCCACCTTCCTCAACCATCTCGCTGCACCCTGCTCCGGCGACTTCGCCGCGCCGCCGCTTCTCGCGCTGGCGACCGGCTTCGGCCTCGGGTTGCTGGCCATCGCCGTGCTCAAAGGCCACGCCCGCGCCGCCGCCGTCGCCGCGGCGCTGGCCATTCCGACGATCGCCGCGCTCGCCCTGGGCCTGCGCACGCCGGCGGGCACGCGCCTGACGATGCTCGACGTCGGCCAGGGCGACGCCATCCTTTTCCGCTCCGGCGGCAAGACGATCCTCGTCGACGGCGGACCGCGCCCCTCGAAGCTCCTTCCGCTCCTGGCCGACCGCGGCGTGCATCGAATCGACGTCGTCGTCCTCTCGCACGTCCACCCCGATCACTGCGGCGGCCTCCCCGCCGTCGTCACGCGTATGAACGTCGGCGAAGTCTGGATCTCGCCGCGCCGCTTCCAAGGCGACTGCGCGCAGCAGCTCCTCGAGGCCTGCCGCAGCGCGCTCGTCCCCATCCACCTCGTGCGCGACGGCGACGCGAAATTCGGCCTGAACGCCTTCGTCGCCGATCACACCTTCCGCCGCGCCTCGGAGAACAACGCCTCGGTCGTCCTGCAGATCGGCGGCGTCGTGCTCACCGGCGACATCGAGCGCGAAGCGGAAGCCGAGATCGCGCCGCGCCTCCGTCGCGCCGACATTCTGAAGATCGCCCATCATGGCAGCCGCTCCTCGACGACGGCGCCGCTCCTCGACGCCGTCCGCCCGCGCCTGGCGCTCATCTCCTGCGGCCGCCACAACGCCTTCGGCCACCCGCATCCCTCGGTACTGGAAGCGCTGCACGCCCGCGGGATCCGCGTCTGGCGGACGGACCGCGACGGCTCCGTCGAGATCGAGATTCGCGACGGCCACCTCTTTGTTCGCTAAACTGGAGCGACGCCATGTCGTCGACGCTTCTCCGCCTAGGGCTGTGGGTCACGCTGCTTGCCATCGTCGCGTACGTCCTCCACGAGACGTTCTCGGATCAGGAGCTCGTCGAATACATCCCCGTGGCCATGGTCCAGAAAGCCATCGCCCTAGGCGCGATTCTCGTCGTCCTCGGCCTGATCGCGCGCCTCTTCGAGAAGGGAACGAAGGCTGTGGTCAAGAACCGCTGCGCCGTCTGCAAGACCCCCATCCCGCACGGCGCGATCTACTGCCGTGCCCACCTCCGCGCCGTGCTCCACCACGAAGAGGACCTCACGCACACGACGCGAACGCGGCGATGAAGTCCTGGGTCCTGCGTCCTGGGTCCTGAGTCGTAGACTTCGCCTTCGGTCATGCCTCACTCAGGACCCAGGACTCAGGACTCAGGACTCATCGTCATCGCCGGCCCCACAGGCGTAGGCAAATCCGAACTGGCCATTCGTCTCGCCGAGCGCGTCGGCGGCGAGATCGTCAACTACGACTCCGTTCAGATCTATCGCGGCTTCGACGTCGGCAGTGCCAAGCCGTCGCCCGCGGAGCGCGAGCGCGTGCCGCACCATCTCTTCGACATCGTCGACGCCGGCGAGGAGTTCAACGCCGCGGACTACGGCCGGCTCGCGCGCGAGGTCTGCGCCGGCATCGACGCCCGCGGGCGCCGCGCCATCCTCGTCGGCGGCACCTTCTTCTATCTGCGCGCGCTGCTCGCGGGGCTGCCGCCGATGCCCGGCCGCGACGAGGCGCTCCGCGCGCGCCTCCGCCGGATCGATCCGGCCCGGCTGCACCGCTGGCTCTCGAAAGTCGATCCGCAAAGTGGTAGAAAGATCGCCCCTGCCGACCGGCACCGCGTCGAGCGCGCGCTGGAAGTCTGGATCACCGGCGGGCGGCCGATTTCGAGTTGGGGACGCAACGTGGAGGAGCTTCCGTCGATCAAGATCGCGCTGACGCTGGAGCGGCCGTCGCTCGTGGCGGCGCTCGACCGCCGCGTCGACGCCATGTACGCGAACGGCCTCGTCGAGGAGACGCGCCGGCTCCTGGCCCGCTATCCGCCCGAGGCGCGGCCGTTCGGTGCCATCGGATACGCCGAGGCGGTGTCTGTCGTCGTCGGAGAACGGACGGAAGAGGAGGCAGCCGCGGAGACGCGCCGCCGCACGCGCGCCTACGCGAAGCGCCAGATGACCTGGCTGCGCGCGGAGCGCAATGTGCATTGGGTGGACGCATCGAACCGCGAGAACGCGTTGGAGGTTGCGCTATGTGTCATCCAGAGCCGCGAAGACGGCGAAGGATCCCCCGCATGACGGCAGGGGATTTCTCGCCGTCGTTGCGGCTCGGAATGACACTGCTTGTCATCGCGCTGATCGCGGCCTGTGCGCCGCCGCCGGCGCCGAAGCCGGCGCCGCAGCCGGTGAAGTCGCCGACGGGCGACATGCGCTACCTCGTCGATCCGCGGACCGGCTACGACAAAGCCCTGCCGCCGGCGCAAGACCGCCGCTTCAACGAGGCCTGGCAGCTCATCGTCGCGGGCGACTTCGCCGGCGGCCGGCGTGTGCTCGATGCCATTCGCGCCAAAGAGCCGAACTACGTGCCGGTCCAGATCGCCGAGGCGTCGATCGACCTGGTCGAGGGCCGCGTCGCGCAGGCGCGGGCGACGTTGGAGCGCGTCCTCACGCGCAACCCGTACTTCGCCGCCGACGTGCTGGACGCGGAGCTCCTCATCGCCGAGAAAAAGACACGGCGCGCGTACGAGGCCTACCGGCAGATCGCCTCGCGCCCGAACGCGCCGCCGACGGCGGCCGAGCGCGTCGCCCAGCTCGGCCGTGAAGTCTTCGACCAGCTCTTCGCCGCCGCGCAGGCGGCCCCCGACGCCGAGGCCATTCGATTGCTGCGCGAGGCGCTGGCCATCGCACCCGAGTCGCAGGCCGCGCGGCTGCTGCTCGCGCAGAAGCTCGTTGCCACGCATCAATACGAGGAGGCGCGCAAGCTCCTCAACATGCCTGGCACGGACTTCACCCGTCCCGAGGTTCAGGAAACGTACGCGGAGCTCGAGATCGGCGAAGGCTTCTACCAGGGCGCGATCGACCGCTACGAACGCCTGGCGCGCGAAACGAAGAACCCGAAGTACGCGGCCCGTCTCGACGAGATCAAGGAGCAGTTCGCGCACGCCAACATGCCGCCGCAGTACCGGCGCGCGCTGGAGAACCAGGCCATCACGCGCGCCGACCTGGCCATCCTGATGTACTGGGGCGTGAACTCGATCCGTTTCGCCCAGAACCTCGGCGTCCCGCCGATCGCCACCGACATCGGCGAGATCCCCGGCCGCGACGAAGTGATCCGCGCCATCGCCCTCGGCATCTACCAGGTCGACCCGGTCACGCGGCGCGTCTCGCCCCTCGGACCGGTGACGAACGGCTCGCTCGCGCGCATCGCCGCGCGCGTGCTCATCCTCCGCGGCGCGCCGTGCGCGAAGGGACCGTTCAGCGACCCGACGGAGCTCGGCCGCGCCCAGAAGGTTCTCGCGGCGTGCAACGTCGACGACCCGAGCCTCGCCAGCCCGGATTTGCCGGCCAGCGGGCGGGCGGCGGAGAAGGTGATGGACTTGGTGGATCGGGCCATCAAGTAAACAAGGTCAGGCGCGGAAGTCCCAACTTCTCGCGCACCAACCGGCGCAAATTCGCCTCCTCCGTCCGCGCCCGCGTCTTCTCATCCAGCTTCGCTCCGGCCAGGCTCGCGGCGATCTCCGCTCGCAGCGCCGCCACGTCCTCGGCGGCGATCGCCGCGTCGAGCAGCTCGCGCTCGAGCTCCATCAGCTTTTCCTCGATGCGCGGCACGCTCTTCTCGCTCGCCAGCTCGCGCACGCGGGGCGCGAACGACGCGGCGATCGGCAGCGCCGCGAGGCGTGCCGCGAGCGCGTCGAGCAGCGGTCCCGGCGCCGCCTCGGGGGTCTCGCCCGCGGTGCCGACGAGCATCTCCTTCCGCTCCTTCCACAGCTCCTTCACCGCGTGGCGGCAGTAGCTCAGGCTGTTGATCTTCTTCTCGGCCTTGTCGAACACCGCGTCGATGGCCTCGATCACCACGGGCAGCGGGATTCCCTCGTCGTGCCACGACTTCATGAGCGCCCAATCCTTCGCCGAGAGAATGAACGGCGTCTGCCTTCGCATGGCGAAGTGGCCTTCGATCTCCTCGAAGTACGGCTCGGGCGTCATCGGCCCGATGCTACAATGCGCACCTTCATTCGGACACCAATGGACACTGCTGCGCCGCGCGCCGAGGTAACGGTTTACTCGCCGCTCTTCTCGCCTTTCCGCCATCAGCTCGAAGGGCACAGTGTGTCGATCGGCCGCGCCTCCGACTGCTCGATCCCCATCAAGGACCGTTACCTCTCGCGCAAACATGCGGAGATCGTCGCCGCGCACGGCCACTGGATTCTCAAGGACTGCGGCAGCGCCAACGGCACGTATCTCAACGGCGTCCGCGTCGAGCGCGACCATCAGCTCCGCGGCGGCGACCGCATCCGCCTCGGCGACACGGAGCTCGTCTTCGAGACGCAGGAGCACAACACCGACCGCTTTCTGGCCGTGGCCGAGACGCCGGCCAACACCACCATCGCCATCCCCATCCACGACATCGACACGCTCAAGACCCAGACCGGCGATCTCGTCAAGCTGGCCACGCTCAACGCCCTGGCGCGCGAGCTCCTCGAAGACCGGCCGATGGCGGAGCTCTTCGGCTTCATCGTCGACCGCGTGCTCCAGCACCTCCAGGCCTCCCGCGTGGCCCTCGGCCTTCTCGGTCCCGACGGCAAGTCGTTCACGCAGGTCGAAGTGCGCCGCGAGGATCAGAACGACAGCTCCGAGCTGCGCATCAGCCGCACCGTGCTCGAGGAAGTGGTCGAGGAGAAAAAGGCCCTCGCCTTCATGGACGTGAGCGTCGACGAGAAGCTCAGCCGCGCCCAGTCGATCATCATGCAGGGCATCCGCTCGATCCTCTGCGCGCCGGTGACGATCGGCGACAGCGTCGTCGGCGTGCTCTATGTCGACTACCTGATCAACCGGCAGATCTCCGAGGACGACGTGCGGCTGGTGGCGCAGATCGCGCGCTATGCGGCCATCAAGCTCGAGACCACGCGCCTGCGCGAAGAGGCCATCCAGAAGCGGATCATGGACGAGGAGCTGAAGACCGCGTCGACGATCCAGCGCGGCCTCCTGCCGGCGGCGCCGCGGAGCATCCCCGGCTACACCTTCGCGGGCCTGAACCGCCCGTGCCGCTCGATCAGCGGCGACTACTACGACTTTGTCGTGCGGCCGGACGGGAAGGTCTACTTCGTCATCGGCGACGTGAGCGGCAAGGGGATCACCGCCGGGCTGATGATGGCCGGCCTCCAGGCCGCGTTCCGCATTTTCTGCAAGACCGATCCGTCGCCGGCGATCCTCGCCGCGGAGCTGAACACGGCGCTCAAGGAGAACCTCCCGCAGTCGAAGTTCGTGACGCTCTTCCTCGGCCGCCTCGACACGGCCACGGGAACGATCGAGTACGCGAACGCCGGCCACGCGCCGCCGCTGTGGATCCGCAAGAGCGGCGTCGAGGAGCTCGCGGAGACGGATCTCGTCCTCGGCGTCGTCACCCGCGCCGACTTTCTCAACCGCAGGCTGCGCCTCGAGCCCGGCGACGCGCTCGTCCTCTTCACCGACGGCGTGAGCGAGGCGGAGAACCACGAAGGGCAGGAGATGTCGCCGATGCAGTTCGCCGACCGCCTCGCCAAGCTCCACGGCACCCGCGCCGAGGAGATCACGAAGGCGCTGGACGAAGCGGTGCTGCGGCACGTGGGCGATGCGCCGCTGGCGGATGATGTGACGTTGGTGGTGGTGAGTCGGGACGGGGCAAGTTAGGGGGCAGAGCGCAGGGGGCAGGGCGCAGGTGGTGTTCTTGCCAATCGCACCGGCTGTGGCCTCGAGGCTGCGGAACGCGAGTTAGGGGACAGGTCACAGGTCACGGGTCACAGGTGGTCGTCTTGCCAACCGCACGGCTGTGGCCTCAAGGCCGGAACGCGCGGACAGCAAGGCCACCATCTGCGCCCCGCCCCCTGTGCCCTGCCCCCTAGTCATACCCCCGAATACCTCCCCAAAAACTCCCGGCACATCGGCTCGATCTCTTCCCGCGCCACGGCGAAGATCCTGTCCGCGTGGTAATTCCCCGGGATATCGATGATGTGCAGCTCCTTCGGCTCGTTCGCCGCTTCGTAGAGCGCGATCGAGTGCGTGTGGCTGATCAGCCAGTCGTTCTTCACATGGATCAGCGACACCGGCGCGTGCACGTTGCGGATGTCGTCGACGGCGGAGAGCTTTGGGCTCCGGAACAGGTGCCAGTCGAAGCGCGGGGTCTTGAGCGCCTGCCCGAGCGTGATGTGACGGTGCATCGTGAAGGGATTGATGCGGGGCTGGATCATCGAGAAATCGGCCACCGGCGAGATCAGCAGCAGCGACGCCACCGGGAGGGCGTGGCGGGCGGCCGCGGAGATCGCGTTCGCGGCGCCGTAGGAGAACGCCACGAACGTGACCGCCTCCGTGCGGGGGCAGCGCCGCAGCACGTCGCGCGTCACGGCCGCGAGGTCCTCGTGCTCGTAGAGGTTGAACCCGTACGTGCCGCCGCTGTCGCCGTGGCCGCGCGGGTCGGCGATGGCCGTGCGGTAACCGGCCTCGGTCAGCTCGGCCGCGAGGTTGAGCAGAAACGGGTGGCGGCGGTCGCGCCAGAAGCCGGGGACGACGACGACGGCCGTGCGCGAGGGGGCGTCGTAGAGGTCGTAGGCGATCGGCGTGGCGTCGAACGAGTCGACCGCGATGCTCACGGCTGGTTTCCGAAACTGCCGAGCGGGCTCTTCTTTGCTTGACATCGCGGGCATCGTTCTTAAACTATAGCGCCTCGCGAGCGGCGCGCCGCTCACATCCCCCGCGTCAATTCCCCGGTCAACAAATTTTGAGGAGAACTTCATGAAAAAGTCTCTCGTGATCACTCTCATCGCGCTCGTGGCGGTGGCGATCTTCGCAGTCGGCTGCAAGAAGCAGGAGAATGCCAACACCGACACCGCCGCGACCGATACGACCATGACCACCTCGACCAGCACGATGTCGACCATGGCCACGGACACGGCCATGACCGGCACCACCGGCACGATGTCGTCGACCGATACGTCCATGACCTCGACCATGTCCACCAGCGGGACGATGGGCACCACCCCGGCCACCGCCACCGCGACGGGCACCACCCCGTCGGCCGCCGCGGCCACGACGTCCACCACCGGCACGACCCCGAAGGAAGAGCCGAAGAAGAAGAAGCACTGATTTGCCGATGGCGAATCGACGGGAACGCCCCGCTGCGTCGCGGGGCGTTCTCCTTCGCTGGCACCCGCGTTGCTACGTTCGGTCCAGCGTCCCCAGGTTCCCAGTTCGCGGTGCGTGAGCACCGCTGGTTTTGTCTTTGGAGATCGAATGTCTAAATGCGTAAGGAGGTGAGGCAGGCACTCTCAGATTGACTGAACCGAATCACCACGACTTCAAACGCAAATCAAGAGAGGAAATCACATGAAGAAAGTTCTGATCCTTCTGACCGTTCTCGCTTTCGCCATCTTCGGCTACGCCTGTAAGAACGAGTCGAACACGAACAACACGATGACCGACACGTCCGCCACGACCGCCACCGACACCGGCATGAGCTCGACGTCGTCGACGATGTCGACCGACACCAGCATGACCGGCACCACCGGCACGATGAGCACCGACACCACCGGCACCGGCATGACCACGACCTCGACGACCGGCAGCACGATGAGCGATACGTCGGGCACGGCGATGACCAACACCACCGCCACCACGACGTCCGGCACCGCCGCGACGACGACGAGCAGCACGAAGACCGAGAAGAAGAGCGAGAAGAAGAAGCACTGATCCGGGTTTTCGGGGGCGCACGCCGTGCGCCCCTACCGGTAGGGGCGCACGCCGTGCGCCCCTTTTTTTGTCTCCAAGTCGTTCTTCAACGCCTCGAACACCCGGCCCGCAGCCGCCTCCAACGCGCGCGAATCCCCGCCGTTGTCGATCACATAATCGGCGGCTTGCAATCGCTCTTCGCGCGGCATCTGCCGCGAGATCCTCCGCACCGCGTCTTCCCTCGTCATGCCGCGCGCGACGGCGCGCTCCACCTGCACGTCGGGCGGCACGTCGACGACCACGATCTTGTCGTAGCGCGCGCGCCCGCCCGCCTCGAGAAGCAGCGTCGCTTCGTTGACCACGATGCCGTCGCCGATCGCGTCGACCATGCGGCGCTCTTCGGCGATCACGAGCGGGTGGATCAGCGCGTTGAGGCGCTGCGCGGACTCGGGGGTAGCGAAGGCAATGTCGGCGAGCCTGGCGCGGTCGATCTCGCCGCCGGCGCGGAGAATCTCGGAGCCGTACTCGCGCACGAGCGCCGCGTGGCCCGCTTCGCCGGGCCGGTAGAGGCGGGCCACGACCTGGTCGGCGTCGATGGCGATGGCGCCCAGAGCGGCGAAGATGCGCGCCACCGTCGACTTGCCGCTGGCGAGGCCGCCGGTGAGGCCGACCGTCAGGATCAACCGCGCCTCCGCTCCGCCGCCGTCACCGTGTTCTTCATCAGCATGGCGATCGTCATCGGGCCGACGCCGCCCGGCACCGGTGTGATCGCGCCGGCCACGTCCTTGACGCGCGCGAAGTCGACGTCGCCCACCGTCGCGTAGCCGCTCTTCGTCAGCGTGCTGGGGACGCGGTTGATGCCGACGTCGATCACCGCGGCGCCCGGCTTCACCATCTCCGCCGTGACGAAGTGCGGCTTGCCGATGGCGGCGATGACGATGTCGGCCTCGCGCGCCACCGCCGGCAGATCGCGCGTGCGCGAGTGGCAGATCGTCACCGTGGCGTGGCGGGCCAAGAGGAGCGCCGCCACCGGCTTGCCGACGATGTCGCTGCGCCCGATCACCACCGCGCGCGCCCCTTCGATGGCGATGCCGGCGCTGTCGAGGAGGCGGATCACGCCGGCGGGCGTGCACGGCGCGAGCGTCGGACGTCCGAGGTGGAGGAGGCCGACGTTGACGGGGTGAAAGCCGTCGACGTCCTTCGCCGGATCGATGGCCTCGATCACCTTGCGCGGATCGATCTGCCGCGGCAGCGGCAACTGCACGAGGATCCCGTCCACTTCGCCGTCGCGGTTGAGGCGATCGACTTCCGCGAGCAGCGCAGCCTCGCTCATGGCCGCGTCGAAGATCAGCTCCGTGCCGCGCAGGCCGAGCTCCTGCGCTTTCCTGGCTTTGTTGCGGACGTAGATCTCCGACGCCGGGTCGTTGCCGACGCGCACGGCCACGAGGCCGGGAGCAAAGCCGAGCCTGGCGATGGCCTCGCGCACCTCGTCTTCCGTAACCTTGGCGACCGCTTTTCCGTCGATAATCACGCGCTGCCGCTTCTATCATGAATGTCCTTCTTCTCGCCGCCACCCTCTGCTTCGGCCACGACTGCCGTCCCGTGGACGGAACCAAGTTCGCGATCAAGCCCTCCGATCAATCGCGCCAGTTCGTCTGGACCAGCGCGGACGCGAAGAGCGTCGTCTTCGGCACCGCCGCCGCGAAAGCCGCGGAGCTCGACGTCGCCGGCAACGACCTGCGCGACGTCACCCTGAGCGTGCGCGGCAACGCGGCGCGCGGCTGGCCGGCGGAGACGACGCTCGCCATCCAGACCTCGCCGCAGAAGGCGCCGGAGTGGACGAGCGCCATCGCCGCGAAGGACATCGCCAAGCTGACGGCGCTGCGCGTCCCGCGCGGGCGCGTGATCCTCTCCATCGCCGCGCCGCATCACGCGACGGCGCGCCGCGCGCTGCCCGCTGACGGCAACGTCGCGCTTCGCGAGGTGACGCTGGCGCCGTTGCCGATCGTCAGCGGCAAGGTCGTGAAGCGCGGCGAGAAGGGCGACGAGCCGCTCATGGGCGCGCAGGTCACGCGTCCCGACGGGAAGCTCGCCGCCACCACGGACGAGCAGGGCGCCTTCCGCGCCGAGCTGTCCGATCCGGTGCCCGACGAGCTCGTGGTGCTGCACGCCGGCTTCGGCGCGAAGGTCGTCCCTCTCGCCAAGCAGCTCCCCCCCGAGCAAGACCTCGGCGCGATCCAGCTCGCCGCCGGCCACGCCCTCACCGTGCACGTCAAGCTGCCCGACGGCGTCGATCCGAAGAAGGTCCACGTCGCCCTGTGGCAGGAGACGCCGGGGCGGAACGACTACACCCCGATCCGCTCCTTCGTCATGGCCGGCAAAGCCGGCGACTTCGCCTTCGCCGACCTCGCGCCGGCGACGTACCACGTCATCGTCAGCGGCGAAGGACCGCTCGAGCATCTTTCGGCCGATGTGAAGATGGGCGACAAGGACGAGGAAAAAAGCATAACCGTGGCGCCGTTCCGCGTGGAAGGGACGGCGAAGGTCGGCCAGCGGCCGATCGCCGCCGGATCCGTCGGCATGAACGACCGCACGCGCTGGGAAACGGAGATGCCGATCCGCGACGGCAAATTCGGCGGCGTGCTGTGGCAGACCGGCGTCGTGCACGCCTGGCTCCGGACCGACGAGGCGCGCAATTCGTTCTCCTCGCCTGAGCTCGGCGCCGATCCGACGGCGTGGACCATCGAGCTGAAGGACCGCCGCATCGCCGGGCGCATCTTCGACGCCGAGACGAAGGCGCCGGTCGAGCGGGCAGAGTTGCGGATCGAGACGGCCACGGCGAGCTCGCGCGGCTACATGGCCGGCACCGTGCAGCCCGACGGCTCGTACTCCGTGCTGACGAGCGAGGACGGCACGTACACGCTGAAAGTCTCCGCGCCCCGCTACATGAACGAGACGGCGAAATTCGACTTCGCGCCGGCCGACACCGACTCGCAGTCGCACGACTTCGCGCTGACCCGCGGCGTGGCCGCGAGGCTCGAAGTCGTCACGCCGGCGGGGCAGCCGATCGCCGGGGCCATGATCGTCGACGGCGTCAACAGCGACGGCCACAACCCCGACCGCTTCTTCAGCACCGGCCCCGACGGCCGCGCCACCGTGCAGATGAAGCCGAACGAGGTGCGCACGCTGTGGGTAATCCCGCGCGAAGGCTCGTTTGCCGTGGCGCGGGTCTCGGCGGGCGAGAAGCCGGTGCAGATCGTCGTGCCGCCGCCGGCGGGCGCGCTGAAGCTGAACATCAAGCGCGAGGAGAAGGCGAAGCTCTACGCCGCCGTCGTCCTGCGCTGGAACGGCGAGCTCGTCCCGCAGCCGGTGATGCTGCGCGTCGGCAGCGACTTCGGCAAGCTCGATCGCCTGCCGGCCGGCGCGTACGACGTTTGGTCGGTCCTGCTGCAGCCGGGCGTGGCGATGTGGGCGCCGCTCACCGGCTACGTCCCGCCGTGGCCGCCGGTGCGGGTCGGGCTCACGGGCGGCGAAGCGGCGGCGGACGTCGTCCCGCAGGCGCCGCGATGAGCGCATTTCGCTGGGAATGCGCAGCTTGACACCCTTTGTTCGGCAGTGTTACCGTAGCGCCCCTTTCCTCAGGGAAGGTGTGTAGTTCGTCTCCTTCCGAGACCACATTGTTCGCTGTTTTGCAGGAGAGTCATGCGTACCTATTTCCCCAAGAAGGGTGATGTCGAGCCGCGTTGGTTCGTGATCGACGCCGAAGGCAAGGTTCTCGGCCGCATTTCGACCATCATCGCCAACATCATCAGCGGAAAGGCCAAGCCGACGTACACGCCTTTCCTCGACACCGGCGATCACGTCATCGTCATCAACGCCGAGAAGATCGTCCTCTCGGGCAAGAAAGAGACCGACAAGGTCTACCGCAGCCACTCGCTGTATCCCGGCGGCCTGAAGAGCAAGCAGGCCCGCTTCGTGCGCGCTGAAAAGCCCGAGGCGATGATCGAGGAGGCGGTGTGGGGCATGCTTCCGAAGAACAAGCTCGGACGGAAGATGCTGAAGAAGCTCAAAGTGTACCGGGGCGCGAATCATCCGCATCAGGCCCAGAGGCCTGAGCCGATCGAAGCGGCCTGAACGGAGGAGGAATCTTGGCTCTGGTTGAATACTACGGAACGGGACGGCGCAAGACCTCGACGGCGCGCGTCCACCTTCGTCAGGGCGCTGGCGCGATCACCGTCAACAACCGCCCGCTCGACGAGTACTTCGGCAACGAAGTGCTGAAGATGATCATCAAGCAGCCGCTCTCGCTGACCGAGACGAACGACAAGTTCGACATCGTCGTTGTCGTCGACGGCGGCGGACCGAGCGGCCAGGCCGGCGCCATCCGGCACGGCATCTCCCGCGCCCTGCAGGTCTACAACACCGAGCTGCGCAAGCGTCTGAAGAAGGCCGGGCTCCTCACGCGCGATCCGCGCATGAAAGAGCGCAAGAAATACGGCCAGCGCGGCGCGCGCGCCCGCTTCCAGTTCTCGAAGCGGTAGTTTCCCGATGGTTCTCGATTCGCGTGATTCTCGGGACAGGAGCCTAGGCGCTCCTGTCCCTTTGTGTTTCGACTCTAAAACGCACTAGGAAAGGAGGGTTTGCTTGGCAGTTTCAATCACAATGAAAGAGCTGTTGGAAGCTGGCGTCCACTTCGGTCACCAGACCAAGCGCTGGAACCCGAAGATGAAGAAGTACATCTTCGGCAAGCGCAACGGGATCTACATCATCGACCTGCAGAAGACGCTCAAGCTCTTCAAGGAAGCTTCCGCATTCATCACGGACCTCTCTCAGGGGGGAAAACGCATCCTGTTCGTCGGCACCAAGCGGCAGGCGCAGGACGCCATTCTCGAGGAGGCCAACCGCTGCGGCATGTTCTACGTGAACAACCGCTGGCTGGGCGGCACCCTGACGAACTTCACGACCGTCCGCAAGTCCATCGAGCGCCTCAAGGAGCTCGAGGCCATGCTCGGCGACGCCGAGAAGGAGATGTCGAAGAAGGAGCGCGCCGCTCTCGAGCACGAGCGCGAGAAGCTCCAGAAGAATCTCATCGGCATCCGGGAGATGGACGGGCTGCCCGACGCGCTCTTCGTCATCGACCCGAAGAAGGAGTACATCGCGGTCAAGGAAGCGAAGAAGCTCGGCATCCCGGTGGTGGCCATCGTCGACACCAACTGCGACCCTGAGGACATCGACTACGTGATCCCCGGGAACGACGACGCCATCCGGGCCATCCGTCTGTTCACGCAGAAGATGGCCGACTCCGTTCTGGAAGGCTACAACGTGGCCGAGGAACGGTTCATCGGAACCGAGGACAAGGCGGAGCCTGCGGCTGCCCCGCTCCCCGAGGCTGAGCCCGCACCCGCCGAAGCGACGGTCTGATCTGGAGTGCGGCGGCCATGCCGCCGCTCTCCAACGGCGGCCGCACGGCCGCCGCACTCCACCCACATGAGGAGACGTGTGATGACGCAAATCACCGCAGCGATGGTCAAAGAACTGCGCGAGCAGACCGGCGCCGGCATGATGGACGTGAAGTCCGCCCTGACCGAGGCCGACGGCAATATGGAGGAGGCCACCAAGATCCTCCGCAAGAAGGGGCTCGCCGCGGCGGGCAAGAAGGCCGGACGCGTGACGTCCGAGGGCGCCGTCGTGGCGCACGGCGAAGGCAGCGTCGGCGTGCTCGTCGAAGTCAACTGCGAGACCGACTTCGTGGCCCGCACCGACGCCTTCCGCCAGTTCGCGAGCGAGGTGGCCAAGGTCATCGCCGCCAGCAAGGCCGGCACGGTCGAGGATCTCAACAACGAGACCTGGCCGGGGAACGGCACGGTCGCGGACAAGACCAAGGAGGTCATCGCCTCGATCAAGGAGAACATCGCCATCCGCCGCTTCGCGCGCTTCGTGGCGCCGGAGAACGGCGCGATCGCCTCGTACATCCACGCCGGCGGCAAGATCGGCGTGATGGTCGAGCTCGTGGCGAATCAGGACCGCGGCGACAAGACGCGCGAGGTGGCCCGCGACGTGGCCATGCACATCGCCGCCGCGGAGCCGCGCTTCGTCCACCGGGGCGAGGTGACGCAGAAGGACCTCGACACGGAGCGGGAGATCGCCCGCGACCAGGCCGCCAAGTCGGGCAAGCCGGAGAACATCGTCGAGAAGATGGTCACCGGCAAGATGGAGAAGTTCTACGGCGAGACCTGCCTCCTCGAGCAGCCCTACATCCGCAACGACAAGCAGAGCGTCGGCGACTACGTGAAGTCGCAGGCCAAGGACGCCGGCTGCGAGTACACGGTGACCCGCTTCGTCCGCTACAAGCTGGGCGAGGGGATCGAGAAGAAGAGCGACGACTTCGCCGCCGAGGTCGCGTCGTACATGAAGTAGGGAAGCTTGCGCCCCTCACCCTGGCGCTTCGCGCCTGTCCCTCTCCCCGCTCGCGGGGAGAGGGTGGCCGAAGGCCGGGTGAGGGGCGTTACCGAGCCGCTCTTCGCCGTTCCCTCAGGAACACTTCGGCGAAGAGCGGGGCATACGGCGCTTCGATCTTGTATCCGCCCGCCACCAGCACCGCGCCGCCCGGCAAGAGCGTGGCCGTCGGCCAGAGCCGCTCGCTCGACATCGACACCGTCTCCGCGAACGTCTCCGTCTTCGGGTCGTAAAGGAACGCCCGCTTCGAGTCGCGCTCCGCGATGCCTCCCTCGCCGCCGACGATCAGCACCCGTCCGTCGGCGAGCTTCGCCGCGGCGTGCTCGCTCCGGGGGGCCGGCAGTGCGCCGGTCTCGCGCCAGTCATTGACGCGCGGGTCGTAGATCTCCGTCTTCGCCACCGGGAAGCCGCCGCGGTCCTTGCCGCCCACGACCAGCACCGTGCCGTCGTCGAGCAGCGTGGCGGTGTGGTCGTAGCGCGGGACGAACATCGGCGGCGTCGGCGTGAACGTCGACGTGGCCGGATCGAAGATCTCGGCCGGGATCGACGCTCCCTTGCCGCCGGCGAGGAGCACGCGGCCGTCCGGCAGCAGCGTGGCGGTGTGGCCGCTGCGGGGTGTCAGCATCGTCCCGGCGGGCGTGAACGCGCCGCGGTCGTAGACCTCCACTGTGTCGAGGGGCGTCTCGTAGTAGTGGAAGATGCCGGCGTCGACGACCTTGCCGCCGGCAATGACGACGCGCCCGTCGCGCAGTAGCGTGGCGGTATGGCTCATGCGTCCTTGGGCGAGATCGCCGGTGGCGCTGAAGCTGTTCGTGGCCGGATCGAAGATCTCGCATTTGCGCCAGTTCCCGCCGCCGCTGACGAGGACGCGGCCGTCGTCGAGCCGCGTGGCGGCGAGGCCGGGGTGGCTGTCGATCATCGGGCCCGTCTGCGTGAAGGCGCCGTTCTCGTAGAGTTCCGCGCTGCGGCCGGCGCTCCCGCCGCCGCCGGCGACGAAAACCCGTCCGTCGGCCAGGAGGACCGCCGCGTGCGTCCAGCGCGGAATCGACATCGCGCCGGTGCGGACGAAGGAAAAGCCGAGGACGAGAAGGGCTGTGGCGAGGTTCATCGCATCGCTGATACGGAGCGGCCGAAGCGCACGTCTGCACGTGGTAAAGTCGCCCCCGCGATGACCGGCGCGAAATACAAGCGCGTCCTCCTCAAGCTGTCGGGCGAGGCGCTCATGGGCGAGCGGCGCTACGGCATCGATCCCGACACGCTCGCCGCGATCGCCGACGAGATCGTCGAGGTCCAGAAAATGGGCATCGAGATCGCCGTGGTCATCGGCGGCGGCAACATCTTCCGCGGCGTGAGCGGCGCCACGGAGGGCATCGACCGCGTGGCCGGCGATCACATGGGGATGCTGGCCACGGTCATCAACGCGCTGGCGCTGCAGGACTCGCTCGAGCGGCGCGGCGCCCACACGCGCGTGACCTCGGCCATCACCATGCCCGAGGTCGCGGAGCCGTTCATCCGCCGCCGGGCCATCCGGCATCTGGAGAAGCAGCGCATCGTCATTTGCGCCGCCGGCACCGGCAATCCGTTCTTCACCACCGACTCCGCCGCGGCGCTGCGGGCCAGCGAGCTCAATTGCCAGATCATCTTCAAGGCCACGCAGGTCGACGGCATCTACACCTCCGACCCGAAGAAGGACCCGGCCGCGCAGCGCCTCCCGTACGTGACGTACCAGCGCGTGCTCGCCGAGCGGCTGCAGGTGATGGACGCCGCGGCCATCGACGTGGCCCGCAACTCCCAGATCCCGATCTATATTTTTTCGCTGCGCGAGAAGGGGAACATCCGGCGCGCCCTCGCCGGAGAGCCGATCGGATCGCTCGTCTCCGACGACATCCCCGAGCTCGCGGCCAAAGGATGACGATGAATCACCAGGAAGTGATCCGCGACGTTCAACACCGCATGCACGGCGCCATCGAGGCCCTGCACCGCGAGTTCAAGACGCTGCGCACCGGCCGCGCCAACGCGGCCATGCTCGACGGCGTGACGGTCGATTACTACGGCACGCCCACGCCGATCTCGCAGGTGGCCTCGCTGAAGGTGCCGGAGCCGTCGATGATCGTGGCCGAGCCGTGGGACAAGTCGATGGTCTCGCCGATCGAGAAGGCCATCCGCAACGCCGACCTGGGGCTGAATCCGATGAACGACGGCAAGGTGATCCGCATCCCCATCCCGCAGCTCACCGAGGAGCGGCGCAAGGAGCTGGTCAAGCGCGCGCACCACCTCGCCGAGGAGGCCCGCACGGCCATCCGCCAGGTCCGCCGCGACGGCAACGATCATCTGAAGAAGATGCTCAAGGACCACAAGATCTCCGAGGACGAGGAGAAGCGCGCCCTCGACGAGATCCAGAAGATCACCGACAAGCACATCGACGAAGTGGCCGGCATCCTGAAGCACAAAGAAACGGACATCATGGCGGTGTGATATGGAGTGCGGCGGCCATGCCGCCGCTCTCCGCGGCATGGCCGCCGCACTCCACAATGAGCGTTCTGGTCATCATCCCCGCCGCCGGCTCCGGCTCGCGCTTCGGCGGCGAGATTCCGAAGCAGTTCCGCACGCTGCGCGGCACGCCGATTCTGCTTCGCGTGATCGAGCGCTTTTTCAACGACGAGCGCGTGGAGAGCATCGTCGTCGCCGTTGCGGAGCCGCTGCTCGAGAACGTGAAGCAGACCGAGCGCGTGCGCTTCGTCGCCGGCGGCGCCACGCGGCAGGAGTCGGTGATCCGCGCGCTCGCCGCGGCCGAGGGGGACTTCGAGCTCGCGGCCGTGCACGACGCGGTGCGGCCGTTTTTCAAGACGGCCACGTTCCACGCGCTGCTCGACGCCGCGGCGGAGCACGGCGCGGCGGTTCCGGGCATGGCCGTCACCGACACGATTCACGTCGCCCGCGGCGGAAAGCTCGTCTCGACGCCGGAGCGCGACCAGCTCGTGGCCGCGCAGACGCCGCAGTGCTTTCGCATCGGCATCCTCCACGACGTGCTGGAGAAGGCCCAACGCGACGGCGCCTTCGGCACGGACGAAGCCGGCCTCGCGGCGCGCTACGGCTACGACGTGCGCGTGGTGCCGGGCGACGAGGCGAATTTCAAGATCACCCGCCCCGAGGACCTGGAGTACGCGGAGTTGCACTTCGAGGAGCTGTTCGCGCCATGATGCGCATCGGGCAGGGAATCGACGTGCACGCGTTCGACGAGAACCGCCCCCTGATCCTCGGCGGCGTGCGCATCAGCGAGCGCGGCGGCCTGGCCGGGCACTCGGATGCCGACGCCGTGCTGCACGCCGTCGTCGACGCGCTCTTAGGCGCGGCCGGCGCGGGCGACATCGGCGAGCACTTCCCCTCGGACGACGCGCGCTGGAAGGACGCCGACTCCGCGGTGTTCCTGGCCGAGGCGCGGCGCGTCGTCGGCGAGGCGGAGATCGCCAACGTCGATGTCACGATCATCGCCCAGCGCCCGAAGCTCGCGCCGCACCGCGAGGCCATGCGCGACAACATCGCCCGCCTCCTCGACCTCCCCGCCGGTCACGTGAACGTGAAGGCGACGACGACCGACCACCTCGGCTTCATCGGCCGCGGCGAAGGGATTTGCGCGATGGCGGTGGTATTGCTGATGTAACCGTTGCGCGTTCGCAACGGCATCGTGAACGTTCGCAACGACATCGAAGACGTTCGCAAGGTCGTCGATGACGTTCTCGACGACGTCGTCAACGTTCTCGACGGTGTCGTGAACGTTCTCGAAGATCTCGTCGACGTTCTCAACGATGTCGTCAACGTCATCGACGATGTCGAGAACGTCATCGACGATGTCGTGAACGTCATCGACGCCGTTGCGAACGTCATCGACAATGTCGCGAACGTCATCGACGCCGTTGCGAAGGTCATCGACAACGTTGCGAAGGTCATCGACAACGTTGCGAACGTCATCGACGCCGTTGCGAACGTCATCGACAACGTTGCGAACGTCATCGACGCCGTTGCGAACGTCGTCGACAACGTCGTCAACATCGCGCGGGATAAACTGCGCCCCGCATGCCCGTCCGCGTCCGCTTCGCCCCCTCGCCGACCGGCCACCTCCACGTCGGCGGCGCGCGCACGGCCATCTTCAACTGGCTCTTCGCCCGCCGCCATGGCGGCACGTTCATCCTCCGCGTCGAGGACACGGACGTCGAGCGCTCCACGCGCCAGTCCGAGGAGATGGTCCTCGGCGATCTGCGCTGGCTCGGCCTGCCGTGGGAGGAGGGGCCGGACGCCGGCGGTCCCCACGCGCCGTACCGGCAGTCGGAGCGCGTCGCGCACTACGGCGCGGCCGCGCAGGAGCTCTTGGCGAACGGCGTCGCCTACCGCTGCTTCTGCACCGAGGAAGAGCTGGAGCTCAAGCGCCAGCGCGCCGAGGCCGAGCAGCGGCCGCCGCACTACGACGGCACGTGCTACCGCCTCACGCCGCAGCAGGTCTCCACGAAGCTCTCGATGTGGACGCCGTTCGCGCTGCGCTTCCACGTGCCGGACGACGGCGACGTCACCATCGACGATCTGATCCGCGGCGAGGTCACGTGGCGGAAGGAATCGCTCGGCGACTTCATCCTCGTCCGCTCCGACGGCCTGCCGACGTACAACTTCTCCGTCGTTGTCGACGATCACGAGATGGAGATCACGCACGTCATCCGCGCCGAGGAGCATCTGACGAACACGCATCGCCAGGTGCTGATCTACCGCGCCCTCGGATGGGACGCGCCGCGCTTCGCGCACGTCTCGCTCATCCTAGGGCAGGACCGCACCAAGCTCTCCAAGCGGCACGGCGCGACCTCGGTGTCGCAGTTCGCCGAGGATGGGTACTTGCCGGAGGCGATGGTCAACTACCTCACGCTCCTCGGCTGGTCGTCGCCGGACGGCCGCGAAGTCTTCGACCGCGGCTACGCCATCGAGAACTTCTCCCTCGACCGCGTCAACTCCGCGCCGGCGGTGTTCGACCCGCAGAAGCTCGACTGGCTCAATGGGCAGTACATTCATGCCATGAGCGCGGCGGAGCTGCGGCCGCTCGTGGCGCCGCGCGTCGGCGGCGACGCGCCGTGGCTCGAGGAGGGGATCGAGCTGGTGAAGAAGAGCGTGCACCGGCTGACGCAGTTCGCCGACGCGCTCCTCTTCGTCTTCAACTACGAGCCGCCGGCCATCGACCGCGCGTTCGCGGAGCAATTGGCGGCGGAGCTGCGCGAGCACGGCGCCCCTACGGACGAGGCGTCGTACCAAACAATGGTCGAGCGGCTGAAGGCCTCGACGGGACTGAAAGGCAAGAGCCTCTTCATGCCGCTGCGGCTCGCGGTCACGGGGATGGACCACGGGCCGGAGCTCGTGCGGGCCATCCCGCTGCTGCGCCGCGCCGCCGAGACGGATCCGCGCGTGCTGTCGCCCCTCGAGCGCGTCGAGCGATGTATCGGCTGATCCGCCAGCTGCTCTTCGCGCTCGACGCGGAGACGGCGCACGAATTCACGGCCGCGCAGATGGTGCGGCTGCAGCGGATTCCGCTGGCGCTGCGCATCGTCGAGGCGTTCTGCCGCGTTCCCGCCCGGCCGACCCACATCCTAGGCCTCACGTTCAAGACGCCGATCGGCATCGCCGCCGGCTTCGACAAGAACGCGGTGATGATGCCGTTCCTCGCCGCGCTCGGCTTCGGCTTCGTCGAGGTCGGGACGGTCACGCCGCGGCCGCAGCCGGGAAATCCGCGGCCGCGGCTCTTCCGCGACCGGGCCCGCCGCGCGCTCGTCAACCGCATGGGCTTCAACAACGACGGCGCCGACGCCATCGCTCCACGCCTGATCGCCCCCGTTCCGCTCTTCGTCAACATCGGCAAAAACAAAACGACGCCCCTCGAAGCCGCCGCCGACGACTACGCCGTCTGCGCCGCGAAGCTCGGCCCGCACGCCGACGCCATCGTCATCAACGTCTCCTCGCCGAACACGCCGGCGCTGCGCGACCTGCAGCGGCCGGAGCACCTCGAGCGCATCCTCGACGTCGTGCGCCACGAGCGCGTCTTTGTGAAGATCGCGCCGGACCTCGACGACGGGCAGCTCGCGGAGATCAGCGATGTCTGCGTGAAGCACGCGCACGGGATGATCTGCACGAACACGACGATGATCGACGAGGGGGGCGCACGCCGTGCGCCCCTACCGACGAACGCGACGCCTCTGGTAGGGGCGCACGGCGTGCGCCCGCTCGCGGGAGGCCTCTCCGGCGCGCCGCTCATGGCGAAGTCGACGGAAATCCTCGCCAAAGTCCGCGCGCGCGTCGGCCGCGGCTACCCGCTCATCGGCGTCGGCGGCATCTTCACCGCCGAGGATGTCCACGCGAAGATGGCCGCCGGCGCGGATCTCGTGCAGCTCTACACCGGCTTCATCTACGAAGGGCCGTCGCTGCCGTCGCGCTTAGCGCGAGCGCTGCGATGAGCGACACGATCCCGCAGACGACGATCAGCGGATTGCGGTAGCGCAGCGCTACGTGGTGGCGGCCGGCCGGAACCGCGACGGCCTGGAATCCGACGTTCGCGCGCACCAGCGGCGCGGGCGCGCCGTCGATCGTGGCGCGCCAGTATTTGTGCGGTGTGATGGCGATGACGAGGAGCGCCCGGCCGGCGGCGGCGACGTCGGCGTCGACGCTGCTCGCCGTCTCGCGCACGGCTTCGACGCGCGCCGGCGCCGCCGCGAACGGCTGCTCGACGAACGCCGTGCCGCGCGGCCACGTGTGCGGCTCGTGAATACGATTCGCGGCGACGAGCGACGTCGCCATCGTCAGTTTCCGATGGGCCAGCGGGAGGACGCGGTCGTTTGCATCGATCACGTGCGTCGCGCCGGCGAAGGCGAGGAGCATCGGCACCAGATCATGCCGCTCACCGAATCGCGCGTGGATGAAGAGGTTCAGAAAGTCGGCGGCTGGGCGGAGGTTCAGCATGGCCACGTCGGGCTCGAGCACGCCGTCGAAACCCCACAGCGCCTGCATGTCGGGGTACATGCCGTGATGCATCCGGTCCGTCGACGGCGGCCGCTGCGCGGCGTACGCCTGCCAGTTGCCGTCGTGATAGATGCGCGCGTGCGGATCCATGCCGCGGGCGATGGCCGGCACGTCCGTGTAAAACGCGCCGTCGATGCGTGGCGCGACCGTGTGCGTGCGCGCGCCGAGGTCGACGAGGACGAAGGCGGCCAGGAGGACCGGGAGCAGGCGCCCGCGGGCGAAAAGGATCAGCGTCAGCGCGATGGCGGTGGCCACGCTGATGCTCATCCCGCCGATCGCGTTCACGAAGATCAGCGCCGCCGCGGCGATGTGCACGGTGCGGCGGACGCGCGCGTCGTCGAGCACGCGGCCCGCGGCCATCGCCGCGAAGACGATCAACACGAACGCGGCCGGCAGGAACCATTTCTCGGGGAACCGGATCGCTTTCAAGCCGGCCAGGTACAACAGCCGGAGGAACGGCGCGTGGCGTCCGATGGCGAGGGCGTAGCCGGCCGCGGCGACGATCGCGGCGAATTGCCAGCCGCGCACGCGGTGCACGAAGCCGGCGATGAGCAGCGCCGGCACGAGCATCCCGCAGTACCAGCTCGCCACCCACGGCCGGCCGCTCGGGTCGCTGCTGTCGACCGGAACGCCCGCCAGCTCGAGCGGCGCGGCCGGCTCGAGGCTCCAGCGCGTGACGGCGTCGTAGCCGATGGCGCTGCCGCGGGACGTATCGCGCGCGAAGTCGGCCGCCGGGACCAACGTCGCGGCGCCGGCGAAGAGCGCCGCCGCGCAGATCGCCGCCGTCCATCCGAGCGCCGGCCGCACGCGCAGCCGGCACAACGCGAACGCCCCCAAGAGCGCGCCCGACTCGAGGATCGTCGCCGGCTCGCCGACGAGAACGATCATGCCCAGGGCGAGCGCGGCAAGGGCGAAGTCGGCGCGGCGGCGGCGCTCGAAGAACCGGTTGGCGAAGAGGCCGAGCCACGGCCACCACGTCATGGCAAAGAGATACGGCGGCACGTTCGTCAGCGACAGCAGCACGCCGCTCCACGCGTACGTCACTGCGCCGAAGGCCGCCGCTTCGACGCGCAGCCGCAGCGAGCGCAGCAAGAGGAACATCCCCGCCGCGGCGAGGAGGAAGTGCGCCGCGGTCTCCGCCGCGCAGGCGAAGAGGAAATTCGGCAGAAGCACCAGCCAGTGCGGCGGGTAGAACACCGCGAAGGCCGGATTCGCCGCCAGCGGCTGTCCAGCGGCGAAGCGCGGATTCCAGAACGGGAAGCCGTCGCGGGCGGCGTCGCGCAGCGCGGCGCGCTCCGGCATGGCCACCCAGGCGATGTCGCGGTCGTAGAGCGCGCGCCTGGTGGAGAGGATGTCGGCGAACGCAAGCGCGACCAGGAAGAGCACGAGGGCGAGCCCGAGCAGATCCGACTTGCGCACGCGCGGAGAGCGTAACATCCGGTCCGATGATCATCTACGGGCTCAACCCCGTGCTCGAGGCCCTGCGCTCGCACGCCGAGCGCGTGCACTACGTCGGCGTGGCGCGCGAGCACGGCGCGAAGCTGCAGCGCGCCATCGCCGAGGCCAAGCGGGCGGGCGTGCCGGTGCGGCAGTTGACTGCGGAGCAGATCGACCGCCTGGCTGGCCGCGGCGTGCACAACGGCGTCGTCGCGGACGTCTCCGAGGGGACGTACGCCGACTTCGACGAGGTTATCGAAGCCGAGTCGACGTCGTTCGTGCTCATCCTCGACGGCATCACCGACCCCCAAAACCTCGGCGCGATCCTCCGCGTTGCCGACGGCTTCGGCGTCGACCTCGTCGTCCTCCCGCAGCACGACAGCGCCGGCCTCACCCCCGCCGCCGTGAAGGCCTCGGCCGGCGCGAGCGAGTGGGTGCCGGTCGCGCAGGTCACGAACCTCGCCCGCGCCCTCGAGACGCTGGAAAAGCGGGGCTACTGGCGCTACGGCGCGGCCATGGGCGGCGATCCTCCGCCGGCGATCGACTTCCGCGGCAAGGTTGCCATCGTCCTCGGAAACGAGGGGAAGGGCATCCGCCGCAACGTCCTCGAGCACTGCGACCGCGTCGTGACCATCCCGATGCAGGGGCACGTCGAGTCGCTCAACGTGGCGGCCGCGGCCGCGGTTTTGTGCTACGAGGTGCGGCGGCAGTCCGGGAAATAACCTCACTCTTGCGAACCGTTTGGCCATCTGCTATAACCCGCAGTTCTTCGGCCTCCGCCGCTAGGCTACCTTCCGCTCAGTGGTCATAGGCTGGTTGTGTCTTTGAAATCAAGCAGTTCGGCGCTGGCATAGCTCAGTTGGTAGAGCAGCTGATTTGTAATCAGCAGGTCGCGGGTTCGAGTCCCGTCGCCAGCTCCATGAGGCGAAGTGCTGAGTTTCTGAGTGCTGAGTCCCACCCGCCCCGCGAGAGGGTGGTCGGGGGGACTCAGCACTCAGGACACAGCACTCAGCACTTGAATCGCGGAGAGATGGCTGAGCGGTCAAAAGCAGCAGACTGTAAATCTGCCGGGCCTTGCCCTACGGAGGTTCGAATCCTCCTCTCTCCACCAACGATCGCGGGAGTAACTCAGGGGTAGAGTCACAGCCTTCCAAGCTGTTGGTCGCGGGTTCGAATCCCGTCTCCCGCTCCAACTCACGGAAGACATTGCCCTCGTAGCTCAGGGGTAGAGCACGTCCTTGGTAAGGACGGGGTCACGAGTTCAAATCTCGTCGAGGGCTCCACCATTTTGAAGGAACGGACATGGCGCGCGCAGGCAGAGAAATCATCACCCTTCAGTGCACCGAGTGCAAACGTCGGAACTACTCGACGACGAAGAACAAGAAGACGATGACGGAGAAGTTGGAACTGAAGAAGTTCTGCCGTTACGACCGGAAGCACACGGTTCACCGGGAGACCAAGTAGGCTGGGGGAATAAGTCGCCAAGGGCGTGCTTTTGCACGCTTTTGCGGCAATTGCAGGCCAATAGCTCAACTGGCAGAGCAGCGGTCTCCAAAACCGCAGGTTGGGGGTTCGAGTCCCTCTTGGCCTGCCAACCCCACCCAAGACTGATATGAGCGGAGCTCTGATGGAAAACGGAGTCGTCAACAAGCCACGCGAGTGGGTCACCGCTTTGCGCGAGGGGTGGAACAACGTCCTCGCCGAGATGAAGAAGGTCACGTGGCCCGGCCGCAACGAGGTCGTCGGCACGACCGTGGTGGTCATCGTCGCCACCGTCGTCTTCGCCGTCTATCTGTGGGGCTGCGACCTGGTCTTCTACAAGCTCATCGACCTGCTGTTCCACAACTTTGGAGCGGCCACCTGATGCCGGAAGTCAGCAGCAAGCAGTGGTACATCGTCCACACCTACTCCGGCTTCGAGGAGCGGGTGAAGGAGAACTTGCAGCAGCGCATCGACGCTCTCGGCATGCGCGAGAAGTTCGGCGAGATCAAGATCCCGACCGAGACTCTCGTGGAGATGAAGGCCGGGAAGAAGCGCGAAGTGCAGCGCAAGTTCTTCCCCGGCTACATCCTCGTGGAGATGGAGATGTCGGACGAGGCCTGGCACCTGGTGAAGAACACGCCGAAGGTGACGGGGTTCGTCGGCACGGGCAAGAAGCCGACGCCGCTGACGCAGGAAGAAGTCGAGCAGATCCTCACCCAGGTGGTGACGACGAAGGAAAAGCCGAAGCCCAAGCACGTCTACGAGCACGGCGAGCACGTGCGCATCATCGACGGGCCCTTCACCAACTTCACCGGCGTGGTCGAGGAAGTGAACCTCGACCGCAACACGCTCAAGGTGATGGTGACGATCTTCGGCCGCTCCACCCCGGTGGAGCTGGATTTCTTGCAGGTGAACAGGTTCGATCCGTCGGAAGAGCAGGCGGCGGCGCAGAAAAGGTAAGGAAACTTAGAACGCAGAATGCGAATGCAGAATTGAGAAACCCATCCGCTTCTTCATTCTGCATTCGCATTCTAATTTTCTGAATTTCGGGTTTAGGAAAAGTCATGGCAAAGAAAGTAACGGGATACATCAAATTGCAGATCCCCGCCGGCCAGGCCACTCCGGCGCCGCCCGTCGGCCCGGCCTTGGGCCAGCACGGCGTCAACATCATGGAGTTCTGCAAGACCTTCAACGCCCGCACGCAGGGGCAGCAGGGGCTGATCATCCCGGTGGTGATCACGGTCTTCTCCGACCGCTCCTTCACCTTCATCACCAAGACCCCGCCGGCGTCGATCCTTCTGCTCAAGGCCGCCGGGATCCCCAAGGGCTCGGGCGTGCCGAACAAGAACAAGATCGGCAAGGTGACGAAGAAGCAGGTCGAGGAGATCGCGCGCACGAAGATGCCGGATCTCAACGCCGCCTCGCTGGAGGCCGCCATCAAGACCGTCGAGGGCACCGCGCGCTCGATGGGCATCGAGATTCAAGGTTGATTTGGAGTGCGGCGGCCATGCCGCCGCTGTGTGCAGTAGAGGCGGAGAGCGGCGGCGTGGCCGCCGCACTCCATATCGTAGGAGGCTCTCCGGAGCCGCTAACACTACGGAGGTGAAATGGCCAAACACGGCAAGAAGTACCGTTCGGCGCAGGGCAAGGTCGAACAGCGGCCGTATCAGTTGGACGAGGCGTTCGGTCTGCTCAAGCAGATCGCCTACGCCAAGTTCAACGAGACGGTGGAGCTGTCGATGCTGCTCGGCGTCGATCCGAAGCACGCCGACCAGATGGTCCGCGGCACGACCGTGCTTCCGCACGGCACCGGCCAGTCCAAGCGCGTGCTCGTCATCGCCAACGGCGACAAGCAGCGCGAGGCTCAGGAAGCGGGCGCTGACTTCGTCGGCGGCGACGACGTGGTCGAGAAGATCCAGGGTGGCTGGGTCGACTACGACGCCGTCATCGCCACGCCGGACATGATGCGCTCGGTCGGAAAGCTCGGCAAAGTCCTCGGTCCCCGAGGCCTGATGCCGAACCCGAAGACCGGCACCGTCACGTTCGACGTGGCCAAGGCGATCTCGGAGATCAAGGCCGGCAAGGTGGAGTTCCGCGTCGACAAGACGTCGATCATCCACGTCCCGGTCGGCAAGATCTCGTTCTCGGCGGACCAGTTGCGCGACAACGCCGCGTCGCTGATCCAGGCAGTGCGCAAGGCCAAGCCGGCCGCGGCTAAGGGCAAGTACGTCCGGTCGATTTACATCTCTTCGACGATGAGCCCCTCGATTCAGATCGATTCGGCCATCGCCGAGGCGAAGGCGGAGTGAGGAGGACGCATGAATCGCGACGAAAAAGCAGCAGCGGTCTCCGAGCTCAGCGAAGGTCTCGCCCACGCCACCAACGCGTTCCTGATCGAGTTCAAGGGCATCACCGTCCCCCAGGTCACCGAGCTGCGCAGGCAGGTTCGGGACACGAACTCGAAGTACGTCGTGGTCAAGAACACCCTCGCTCTTTTGGCGACGAAAGACTCGCCGCTGCAGAAGCTCGAGAGTTACTTCAAGGGCCCGACGGCGGTGGCGTACAACACGACGGACGGCGTCGTCCTGGCGAAGGCCCTCACCAAGTTCGCCAAGGACGTCCCGGCGGTGCAGTTCAAGGGCGCGCTCCTGGCGGGGCAGGTGGTTCCGGCGAGTCAGATCGCCGCGATCGCCAATCTCCCCTCGCGCGAGGAGCTGATCTCGAAGCTCCTCTACCTGATGCAGCACCCCATCCGCGGGCTCGCCACGGTTCTGCAGGGCAACCTGCGCAACCTGGCCGTCCTTCTCAACGAGATTCAGAAACAGCGCGGCGGAACCGCCGAGGCAACCGAATAACGAAAACGTAGGGGCGCACGGCGTGCGCCCACAAAGGAGCAAGAAATGGCTATTTCGACCGAAGATTTCGTGAAGCAGATTGAGACGATGACGGTGCTCGACCTCGCCAACCTGGTGAAGGCGCTCGAAGACCGCTTCGGCGTCTCCGCCGCCGCCGCCGCGGCGCCGGTCGCGGCCGCCGCCGGCCCGGCTGCCGCCGCCGCCCCCGCCGAGGAGCAGACGGAGTTCACCGTCGTCCTCAGCAGCGTCGGCGACAAGAAGATCAACGTGATCAAGGCCGTCCGCGAGGTCACCTCGCTCGGCCTGAAGGAAGCGAAGGACCTCGTCGAGGGCGCGCCGCAGACCGTCAAGGAAGGCGTGTCGAAGGACGAGGCCGCGAAGATCAAGAAGGTCTTCGAGGACGCCGGCGCGACGGTCACGGTCAAGTAAGGGTATTTCCTTCCCGGGCGAGAGCGCTGCGTTCTCGCCCGGGAATGCGGTTCTGTTTCAAATGCAGAATGCAGAATGCAGAAGGCAGAATTACGAGGCGCATGACGCGCGTTAGCTAATTCTGCATTCAGCATTCTGCATCCTGCAGTCACCGGAGCCAGAAAGGGGGGGAGCGGCCCTTTCACCACGGCTCCAAACCTCACGCACAGCGCCCAGCGTCGCCTGCTGGTCGCCCTGCCTAGACGACACACCACCAAGTGAAGGAGTCATCCGAATGAACGGAGCCATGCCCAAGCAGGAGCCGGTCCGCCACGACTTCTCCAAGATCCGTTCGTACATGGCGCTGCCGAATCTCATCGACGTGCAGCGTCGTTCGTACGAGCGTTTCCTGCAGATGAACCTCCTCCCCGAGGAGCGCGAGGACACCGGCCTGCAGTCGGTCTTCACGAGCGTCTTCCCCTTCAGCGACTTCCGGGAAACCTGTTCGCTCGATTTCGTGAAGTTCTCGATCGGCAACTGGGAGTGCAAGTGCGGCCAGCTCAAGGGCCTCGAGCACCTGCGCATGACCTGCGCGAACTGCGGCGCCAAGATCATCACCGACCATCCCCATGAGGAGACGGTCAACTGCCAGCGCTGCGGCGTCATCAACAAGAACCGCGTCGAGGTCTGCGACATCTGCGGCAACCCCGTCGACCTGCAGATGAAGTACTCCGTCGAGGAGTGCCAGGAGCGCGGCATGACCTACAGCGTCCCGCTCAAGGTCACCTTCCGCCTCTTCGTCTACGACAAAGACCCCGACACCGGCGTCAAGCACATGCGCGACGCCAAGGAAGAGGAAGTCTTCTTCGGCGACATCCCGCTGATGACGGAGAACGGCACGTTCATCATCAACGGCACCGAGCGCGTCATCGTCAGCCAGCTGCACCGCTCCCCGGGCGTCTTCTTCACCAAGGAGTCGGCGCACACGTTCCTGGCCAAGATCATCCCGTACCGCGGCTCCTGGGTGGAGTTCGAGTACGACCAGAAGAACATCCTCTACGTCCGCATCGACCGCAAGCGCAAGTTCCTCGGCTCCGTGTTCCTGCGTGCCCTCGGCCTGACCACCGACGAAGAGATCCTTCGCCAGTTCTACACGCCGATCAAGGCGCGCCTGAAGGGCGACGACGTCACGCTCACCTTCGACAAGCGCGTCCTCGACCAGGAAGAGGCCAAGGACCGCCACTCCGTGCGCGGCCGCCGCGCCGTGCGCACGATCTTCGCCGGCATCAAGCTCGACCAGAAGATGGCCGACGCGCTGACGAAGACGAACGAGGCCACGGCCAAGATCGACCCGAAGGCGATGGACAAGGCCGTCTTCCTCTCCGACGTCGTCGACGTCAACACCGGCGAGGTCCTCTTCGAGGCCGGCGAGACCCTTCCGGCCGACTGGTCGGAGGAGCTTTCCAGCCACGGCATCGAGGAAGCGGACGTCATCTTCCCCGAGTGGGACCTCGTCTCCGACATCCTCCTCAACACCGTCCGCAAGGACACCTCGAAGTCGTTCGAGGCGGCCATCATCGAGATCTACCGCCGCATGCGCCCGGGCGATCCTCCCACGCTGGAGTCGGCCAAGGCGCTGTTCGAGGGGATGTTCTTCGACGCCCGCAAGTACGACTTCTCGCGCGTGGGCCGCTTCAAGTTCAACATCAAGCTCGACCTCGACAGCCCGGTGACGCAGAAGACGATGAGCGCCGAGGACTTCTTCGTCGTCATCAACTACCTGCTCCGCCTGCGCAAGGACGTCGGCCGCGTCGACGACATCGACAACCTCGGCAACCGCCGCGTGCGCGCGGTGGGCGAGCTCCTGGAGAACCAGTTCCGCATCGGCCTGGTGCGCATGGAGCGCGCCATCAAGGAAAAGATGTCGGTGCACCAGGACATCGACTCGGCCATGCCGCACGACCTGATCAACTCCAAGCCGGTCATCGCCGCGATCAAGGAGTTCTTCGGCTCGTCGCAGTTGTCGCAGTTCATGGACCAGACGAACCCGCTCTCCGAGGTCACGCACAAGCGGCGTCTCTCGGCCCTCGGGCCGGGCGGCCTCTCGCGCGAGCGCGCCGGATTCGAAGTCCGCGACGTTCACCCGACGCACTACGGCCGCATCTGCCCGATCGAGACGCCGGAAGGTCCGAACATCGGCCTGATCTCGTCGCTGGCGTGCTACGCGCGCATCAACGAGTACGGCTTCATCGAGTCGCCGTACAAGAAGGTCGAAGACGGCCGCGTGCTCGACCACTACCGCATCGTGAAGGTGGGCGACACGACCTTCACCCTCGGCCAGATCGTGGAGAAGCGCGACCTGCAGAAGGAGAACAACCGCATCGCCAAGGAGAACGCGGCCGCGGCCAAGAAGCGCGGCGCGCTGCAACTGGCCGAGGCCGAGCCGTACGCGTTCTACCTCTCCGCGTGGGATGAAGAGCGCTACACCATCGCCCAGGCCAACGTCGTCATCGACGAGGACGGAAACCTCGTCCACGACCGCGTCATCGCCCGCCAGTCCGGCGACTTCGTGTCGATCGAAAAAGAAAAAGTCGACTTCATCGACGTCTCGCCCAAGCAGCTCGTCTCCGTGGCCGCGTCGCTCGTGCCGTTCCTCGAGAACGACGACGCCAACCGCGCCCTCATGGGCGCGAACATGCAGCGCCAGTCCGTGCCGCTGCTCCGCACCGAGTCGCCGCTGGTCGGCACCGGGATGGAGAACGTCGTGGCCCGCGACTCCGGCGCCGTGGTCGTCTGCAAGCGCGGCGGCGTCGTCGACCTCGTCGACTCCAACCGCATCATCGTCCGCGTCGAGTCGGAAGACGTCGAGACCGGCGAGACGAAGGAGTTCGGCGCCGACATCTACCAGCTCGTCAAGTTCAAGCGCTCGAACCAGAACACCTGCATCACCCAGAAGCCGGTCGTGACCGAGGGCCAGCGCGTCCGCAAGGGCCAGGTCCTTGCCGACGGCCCCTGCACGGACGCCGGCGAGCTGGCCTTGGGGCGCAACATCCTCGTCGCGTTCATGCCGTGGCGCGGCAACAACTTCGAGGACGCCATTCTCGTCTCGGAGAAGCTGGTCAAGGAGGACTACTACACCTCCATCCACATCGAGGAGTTCGAGATCGAGGCCCGCGACACCAAGCTCGGCCCCGAGGAGATCACGCGCGACATCCCGAACGTCTCGGAGTCGGCGCTGCGCGATCTCGACGAGTCCGGCATCGTGCGCATCGGCGCGACGGTGAAGCAGGGCGACATTCTCGTCGGCAAGGTCACGCCGAAGGGCGAGACGCAGCTCACTCCGGAAGAGAAGCTCCTCCGCGCCATCTTCGGCGAGAAGGCCGGCGACGTCCGCGACGCCTCGCTCAAGACGCCTCCGGGCATCGAAGGGACGGTCGTCGACGTGAAGATCTTCTCGCGCAAGGGCGTGGAGAAGGACTCGCGGGCGAAGTCGATCGAGGAGTCGGAGATCGACCGGATGAACCGCAATATCCAGGACGAGATCCGCATCATCACCGACGCGCGCAACAAGCGCATCTCCGAGCTGCTGGCGGACAAGAAGCTGCAGCGCGACGTGGTCGACTTCCGCTCGGGCGAGACGCTCGTGAAGAAGGGCGAGTCCGCGTCCCGCGACGCCGTGAACCGCCTCTCCCGCCGCGAGCTGCTGGCGCTGCCGGTCGAGGAGGAGACGCGCGAGACGATCCGCATGTTCGTCGAGCGCGCCGAGAACCGCGTGCGCGTGCTCGAGCAGAAGGCCGAGGAGCGCCGCGAAGACCTGCAGAAGGGCGACGAGCTGCCGCCCGGCGTGATCAAGATGATCAAGGTCTACGTGGCCATGAAGCGCAAGCTCTCCGTCGGCGACAAGATGGCCGGACGCCACGGCAACAAGGGCGTCATCAGCCGCATCCTCCCCGAGGAGGACATGCCGTACATGCCGGACGGTACGCCGGTGGAGATCGTTCTCAACCCGCTCGGCGTCCCCTCGCGCATGAACGTCGGTCAGATCCTGGAGACGCACCTCGGATGGGCCGCGCGCTCGCTCGGCCTCTACTTCGCCACGCCGGTGTTCGACGGCGCCACGGAGTCGGAGATCAAGACGCAGCTCAAGGCCGCGGGGTTGCCGAACGACGGCAAGACCGATCTCTACGACGGCATGACCGGCGAGCGCTTCGAGCAGAAGGTGACGGTCGGCTTCATCTACATGCTGAAGCTCTCGCACCTGGTGGACGACAAGATCCACGCGCGCTCGATCGGACCGTACTCGCTCATCACTCAGCAGCCCCTCGGCGGCAAGGCCCAGTTCGGCGGCCAGCGCTTCGGAGAGATGGAAGTGTGGGCTCTCGAAGCGTACGGCGCCGCCTACACGCTGCAGGAGCTGCTCACGGTCAAGTCGGACGACGTCGAAGGACGTTCGAAGATCTACGAGGCCATCGTCAAAGGCGAGGTTCCGGATGATCCCGGCCTGCCGGAGTCGTTCAACGTGCTCGTCCGCGAGCTGCAGTCACTGTGCTTGGATGTGGAGTTGTTGAAGGAATAATGACGCTCAATGGAGGACAGGCACTCGTGCCTGTCCCCCGCCCAGGACAGGCAAGAGTGCCTGTCCTCCACTGAGGAGGCGAAAAATTGGAAAGCTTTAACGCACTCTTTCAACCGGCCAAGCAGCAGGCGATCAATGACTTCAACGCCATCAAGATCTCTCTGGCCTCGCCGGAGAAGATCCGCTCCTGGTCGTACGGCGAAGTGACCAAGCCGGAGACGATCAACTACCGCACCTTCAAGCCGGAGCGCGACGGCCTCTTCTGCGCCAAGATCTTCGGCCCGATCACCGACTGGGAGTGCCTCTGCGGCAAGTACAAGCGCATGAA
>DATDFB010000013.1:0-29737 GCA_036522835.1 Thermoanaerobaculia bacterium
TGGGAATTCCACCATCCTCTCCCGCACTCAAGCCAGCCCAGTCTCAAGCGCAATTCCCGGGTTGAGCCCAGGCCTTTCACGCCTGACTTGAGCAGCCGCCTGCGCGCCCTTTACGCCCAGTAATTCCGAACAACGCTAGCACCCCCTGTATTACCGCGGCTGCTGGCACAGGGTTAGCCGGTGCTTCCTTTGCTGGTACACTCAATCAATCGTGGTATGAGCACGACTAACTTGTTCCCAGCCGACAGGGCTTTACAACCCGAAGGCCTTCATCACACACGCGGCGTGGCTGCGTCAGGCTTTCGCCCATTGCGCAATATTCCCCACTGCTGCCTCCCGTAGGAGTCTGGACCGTGTCTCAGTTCCAGTGTGGCCGATCACCCTCTCAGGCCGGCTACCGATCGTCGCCTTGGTAGGCCATTACCCTACCAACTAGCTAATCGGACGCGGACCCCTCCTTCAGCGAGAGCCCTTGCGAGCCCCCTTTCACCTCACGGTCTTATGCGGTATTAGCCAGAGTTTCCCCTGGTTGTTCCCCACTAAAGGGCAGGTCATCCACGCGTTACTCACCCGTTCGCCGCTCGACTGACCCTTGCGGGCCGCCTCGCTCGACTTGCATGTGTAAAGCACGCCGCCAGCGTTCATTCTGAGCCAGGATCAAACTCTCCAGTTTAACTTGCCGCGTCCTTGCGAACGCTAACTCGAAATCTGAACAGTTGATCGTACTGACACTCAGTCAAACGACTGGTTGTCATTCGGATATGCGGTCTCGCTCTCGCGAGCCGCTGATTCTCTTAAGGAATCACGTTGACTTGTCTTCTGATCCTATTCAGTTGTCAAAGAACCGACGTCCGCCGAAAGGGCCGGCAGATTGCCATACCCCCTCCGTCCGTGTCAAGCGAGACGCTTCGACTTCATTCGATTCGTCCCGTCTGACCCGGACACCTCTACCGCATCCGTACGCTTTGCTGGAAAGATCGCGGCCGAGTCGCCTCGCCCGCAGGAGCCGCCGAGTTTAAGCTCACCGGCTCACGTTGTCAACGGCAAGTACCTCTGACAACCGCCCCCCACCCCATCGCTATTCCAGCCTCTCGCTGTGCCCAACAGGTTGTGCACGCTCGAGTTATCGGTTTGGTTTTGAAAGATCCGGTCCCGCGCAGGGACCCGGCATAACCGGGCAGGGAAGCACCCTATTCCGGCACTTTCAGCAACTGTTCCAACTCGGCCCGAAGGAGCTTCCCCAACGCCGACCGCGGGATGCGATCAACCCGATGGGCTTGCCGGATCCTCTCGAATGGAAGAACTTGCGCGTTGAATGCCTCCACGATCCGTTCGGCTTCGACCGTCGCCGCCAGGTGAATGACATGGCCGAGCCTGGCATCCGCCACCGCGACGACTGCCGCCACGTCGCCGGCTATATATCTAAGGATGGCGTCGAGGCGGTTGAGGTCGACAGACTCGCCGCCGATTTTGACGAAATCCGACGCTCGCCCCCGCACCTGCACCGTCCTAACCTCGACCTCGCCGAAGTCTTCCGTGAGAAACCAGCCGTCAATTTTGGGATCGACGAGCCCGGCGGCGGTTGCGTAACCGGTGAACAGCGACGCGCCGCGGAATGCGATCCGCCCCTCCGGCTCGCTCCGCGCCTCGAGGTGCGGCAGGAGCTCATTCTCGACGGTGACGGTCGAGCAGCATTCGCTCAGCCCGTACGTCGCCAGAAGCGGCCATCCGAGCCCGCGGCCCTGCGCCTGCAGATCGGGGTCAAACGCGCCACCGCCGACCAGTACCGCACGCAGCGTCCGCGGCGGCCGCAGACCCGCCGCCACGAGATCATGCACCTGCGCCGGCACGAGCGACGCCAGTGTCCCCTCGGTCTCCGCAAACGCCCGCGCGTCCCACGCCATCTCGTCGACGCGCGCGCCGGAGAGGTGCGCCCGCGCGTGGATGCCGAGACCACCGACGTGGAAGTACGGCAGAACCCGGCACCAGATGTCGGCGCCTGTCGCCCCGAGCCGCTCGTTCACCGCACGCGCCGAGGCGAGGATGGCCATCTTCGACAGCGCCACGAGCTTGATCGCGCCGGTCGTCCCCGACGTGGCGATGAAGACGTGCGCCGGCAGCTCCGGCACGAGCGACTCCAACCGCGCGCGCTCGTCGGCCGGCATACGCGGATTGAGCAGGAGGTGCGACTGCGCTGATTCGAAATCTACAGTCGCTTCCACGGTAGCGCCTCGAGAAGATCGGTAAAGTCGGGCGGGACGAGACGGGCATCGCCGATCCGCATCCGCTCGATGAACGGATCGTTCTCGTACAGCACGTGCGTGACGAGGCCGCACGTCTCGCGCGAGCCCGCGGCGACGTACGCCGCATGGAGCTGCCCGATCGGGTGATCCATGTACGAGGTGATGATGATCGGAATCGAGACCTTCGGCACGTCTTGGACCGCCGGTTTCACGACGAGCACGTCGACGCCCTCGGTCGCCACAACACGATCGAGCGCAAGACGGAATCCGCGTCGCTGCAGATCGCGCCACGTTGACGGCTCGTATGGGCACGGATCCTCGACGAAGTCGATCCGCTCACGCGGCAGCGCCGGCGCGACGCGCGCAAAGGCCTCCGCATCGTTGTTGAAGTCGAGCCGCAAACGATAGCCGTCCGGCAGCGCGCCGCCCGGCATCTTGATCTTGACGGTGTCAAAGCCTTCCGGCGGATCGGTTCCCGGCCAGTGGCTGCGCGGGATCTCGAGCCCTTCGAACAGGCCGCGCCGCCACATGGACGCGAACCAGAGCGACCGCCGCGTCAGCGGCGTCGTCTCGCCGCGCGCGAGCAGCGATAGTTGTTCATCGAGGAGGGCGTCGCCGAGCTCCGGCCACGGATGCACGTCGGCAAAGCCGTCGCCCACGCGCAGCAGCGCCCCCTCGCGCGGGCGGGCGCCGGCAAGCGCGCTGAGCGCCCGCCGCGGCTTCAGCGTGTAGCGCCAGAACCACATACGACGAAGGCGATGCCGAACGCCCACTCCAGCATTCCGGCGAAGGCGAGGCAGCGGTTGAGCGCGCGCCCTTCACTGCGCAGCGCACAGACGATGACGAGGAGCGCGAGCGGCAGGACGAAGAGCACGCCGAGGGATCCGATGAGCGCCGCGAGTGCGAACGGCAACAAAGCCATGACCACGATCTCGACGCGCGCGAAGCCGCGGCCGAAGCGCGCCGCGAGCGTCCGCTTGTTGCTGGCGCGGTCGTTGTCGATGTCGCGCAGGTTGTTGATCGCCAGCAGCACGATCGCCAGCGCGCCGCAAGCGAGACCAGCGAGGATGGCGCGGCGGTCGAATCGCAACACCTGCAGGTAGTACGTGCCGCTGACCGCCACCGTCCCGAAGAAGACCATGACGAACAGCTCGCCCAGGCCGTGGTACGCAAGCGGATACGGCCCGCCGGTGTACGCGTACGCGGCGGCCATCGAGGCCAGGCCGATGACGATGATCGGCCAGCCGCCGCGCACGATGAGCGGCACGCCGCAGATCGCCGCCACGGCGAAGCAGACGGCCGCGCCGCGCAGCACGGCGTCGGCCGTCAGCAGTCCCGCCTGCGTCACGCGCAACGGTCCGAGCCGCTCGTGCGTGTCGGCGCCTTTGCGGAAGTCGAGCGCGTCGTTCACGTAGTTCGTTCCGATCTGGATGAACACGGCGCCGCCGAGCGCAAGCCAGAATGACGGCCAGTGCGCGAAGCGCGCGAGCGAGAAGCCCACCAGCACCGGCACGATCGCCGCGGCGAGCGTCTTCGGGCGCGCGGCCAGAACCCACGGATTCATGGAAAGCGAGGGTATTTGTCGAAGCGCGGCTTCCGCTTCTCCACGTACGCGTTGCGCCCTTCCTGCGCCTCCTCCGACAGGTAGTAGAGGAGCGTGGCGTTGCCGGCGAAGTCGAGGAGACCGATCTGCCCGTCGCAGTCGGCGTTCATCGCCGCCTTCAGGCACCGCAGCGCCATCGGCGAGAGGGCGAGCATCTCCCGGCACCACTTCATCGTCTCCGCTTCGAGCTGATCGAGCGGCACGACGGTGTTGACGAGGCCCATGTCCAGCGCCTGCTTGGCGTCGTACTGCCGGCAGAGGAACCAGATCTCGCGCGCTTTTTTCTGTCCGACGATGCGCGCCAGGTACGACGAGCCGAGGCCGCCGTCGAAGGAGCCGACGCGCGGGCCGGTCTGGCCGAAGCGCGCGTTCTCCGCGGCGATGGTGAGGTCGCAGACGACGTGCAGGACATGCCCGCCGCCGATGGCGTAGCCCGCGACCATGGCCACGACGGGCTTGGGCAGACTGCGGATCTGCTTCTGCACGTCGAGGATGTTGAGGCGCGGCACGCCCTTCGCGTCGACGTACCCCGCCTTCCCCCGCACGCGCTGATCCCCGCCCGAGCAAAACGCCTCGGGACCTTCGCCGGTGAGGACGACGACGCCGATGTCCGCGTCGTCGCGAGCCATCTCGAGCGCGGTCTTCAGCTCACCGACGGTGAGAGGGCGGAAGGCGTTGCGCACCTTCGGACGGTTGATCGTGATCTTGGCGATGCCATCGTCGGTGCGCTCGTATTTGATGTCTTCGAACTGATGAATGGTTTTCCAAGTTTCTGCCATGTGCGGACACTAACTCGCGCCGAGGAAGCGGCGCAAGGAGGCGATGAGGGCTTCGGGTTTTTCCCACGGGACGCGGTGGGCGGCACCGTCGACGATCTCGACCGTCGCGCTCGGCGCGCGCGACGCCGCAAGCCGTGCCTCGGCGACGTATTTCGGGTCGCGCGCGCCGGCAATCCAGAGCGTCGGCAGGGTGAGCTCGTGCAGGCGCGGGAGGGCGGACGGCACGTTCTCCCGCAACTGACGCGCGAGCTCGGCACGGTTGAAGTCCTCTTCGAGGCGCGGTAGGACGTGGCCGCCGAAGAGCGGCTGGGCGTTCCAGTCGCGCATGAGGGTGTCCCAGTCGTCGTGCTCGAAGCGCTGCGCCCACGCCTCGCGCGACTCGGCCGCGGGGCTGACGCGCGTAGAGATCAAAACGGCGGCACGATATTTCGCGCCGTCGAGCAGCGCTTGCAGCGCGAGACGGCCCCCCCTCGAGTAGCCAAGGAGCACGTCGCCGCGTGGCTGGAGCTTCGTCATGACCTCGAAGCCCGCCTCGCGCAGGAAATCCCAATCGCGCGGCAACCCGAGGAATCCGTGCAGAGCGGTGATCACCACAGCGTGTCGTACTTTGCCCACGCCCGCCGGCTAGCCTCGGCGTCGGGCCGCAATTCGGTCACGCGATCTCCGATGCTCCACATCGAAGCCCACTTGCCGAAGTCAAAGTCGTGCGCGTTCTCGATGAGCGTCCGGTCGATCGACTGGAGCGACGCGACGCGCTCGAAGATCCGCCCGCCGCCGTTGTTGACGATGACGATCTCGAAGCGGAGCGCGGGCTGGAGCTGCGGCACGATCCAAGGCGCGTTCATGTCGTAGAGGGCGGTGAGGTCGCCGACGACAGCGACGTTCGCGCGCGCCGGATCGCACTGGCCGAAGAAGGTGGAGAGCTGGCCGTCGATGCCGTTCGCGCCGCGGTTGGCCTCGATGGTGACGCCGCGCGGCTCGCGAACGGCGGCGAGGTCCCACTCGCGGATCGGCAGAGAATTGCCGAGGTAGACGCGCGCGCCGGCATCGATGCGCTGCGAGAGCGCGCGGATCATGGCCAGCTCGGACTTCGGCTCGCCGTCGAGAATCGCGCTGATGCGGCTGGCCTTCTCGCGGTCGTCGTCGAAGAACGACTGGGGAGCGGGGTGCGGCTCGACATCATCGTCGAGCGCGCTCATCGGCAGCACCGTGCCGCGCGCGAGGCCGGTGAACGGCAGAGCGTTGATGTTGATCACCTCGATCTCGCGAAACTTCTCGTCGAGGTCGCGCCAGAAGCGAAGCGCCGGCACGTTGCCGATGCGGATCACCGTGTCGAAATCGCCGCGCGGCAGCATCCGCTCGCCGGCTGTAATCAAAGGAAGGTCCGTATCTTCACGCAGGCCGGAGAGCGGCTCGGCGTAGACGGGAGCTTGCAGTCGAAGCGCGTAATCCTTCGCACGCGGACGGTCATTCGGAGCAAGCCCGCCGAGAATCACCACGGGATGCTGCCGCAATGTGGAGTGCGGCGGCCGTGCCGCCGCTGTCGTCCGCCGCTCGACAGCGGCGGCATGGCCGCCGCACTCCACAACGGCATCGATCAAGGGCTCGTCGAACTCGACGTTCACGTGCGTCACGCAGCCGCCCGCGTACGGGCCGAAGATCCCGTCCTGCTCGATGCACTGCGGCGCGCCGCTGCCGCGGTAGCGTGCAGGGCGATCGGCGGTGATGACGATGAGCGGCGTGCCGGAGTAGTACGCCTCGATGACCGCCGGCAACAGCTCCGCGACCGCGGTGCCCGAGGTCGTCACGACAGCCGCGGCGGTCCCTAAAAGCTTCGCGCGTCCCAACGCGAAGAACGCAGCGGCGCGCTCGTCGACGAACGACCAGAGGCGCACGTCCGGCGTCACGGAGAGCACAGCGAGAAGAGGCGCGTTGCGCGACCCACCGCACACGCAAAAGTCGGACACGCCGGCCGCGCGCGCCTCCGCGATCGTCCGCCGGGCACGCTCAATGTTCGTCATGCCGGACCGCGGCCGCGACGTCGGCGGATTCCAATCCGAAGAGCGCTTTCACCTGCTCGCGCTTCTCGCGCAGCTCCTCGATCTCGCGGTCGAGGCGCGACTCGGCAATGAGCCCCGCGCCGGAGCCGACGCGCACGTGCTCTCCCTGCCACTGCACGTTGCGGATGGCCACGAGCGCAAGCGCGCTTCGGTCCTCGCGCTCGAGGCCGAACGGCGCGCCGAACGCGCGGCGCTTCACGCCGCGGTCGGCCTCGCGCAGCCAGCGCTCGGCCGCTTCGTTGCGGGGCCAGGCGCCCAAGGCGGCGGTGGGATGAAGGCGGCGGACCATTTCCGCGAACGACATCTTCTCCGGCGTCGACTCGGCGAAGAAAATCGGCGTCATCAGGTGCGCGATCTTCGGCAAACGCAGCGTGCCGATCGGACCGACCTCGATGTTCCCGAACGGCGCCAGGCGCCGCACGATGTCATCAACCACCATCCGGTGCTCGCGCTGCTCTTTCGAATCGCGCAGCAACTCCTCGGCGCGCGAGACCGGCCGCGTGCCGGCCAACGCCATCGTCCGATAGCCGTGCGCTTCCGCGCGAAACAGCATCTCCGGCGTCGCCCCGGCCATACCGTGGCTGTGATACGAGTAGCCGTACGCCCACATCCCCGGCGGCAGCATCGACAGCCGCTCGAAGAACCAGCGCCAATGCTCGCCGCGCGTGAGCCGGCCGTTCTCGAATAGGATCGGGACGATCTTCTTGAAGTCGCCGCGCTCGATCGCCGCGCGCGCCGAGGCGAACGTCGACTCGAACGCGCCGGCGGCGAGCGGCTCCCACTCCACCCGCGGCGGCGGCGAATCGGGAAAGCGCGCCGCCAGCTCGTCGAGCGCGATCTCCTCCCACGCCGCCGGATGCCGCCACGGGTGCGGATCGTCGAGAAAAAAGTCGCTGACGAAGAACGCAGGCCGCTCAGGCCGGCGGAAGGGCAACTGCTCGAAGGGACCCCAGCCGACGAAGACGCGCTCGGGGGACGTTTGGATGAAGGCGAAGTCGCGCACCTCGCGAGATTGTATCGAGAGGTGACGGGTCACAGGTGACGGGTGACCGTGGTGGCCCTGCGGCTGTACCGGCCGAGTCAGCAAGGCACCGACCTGTCACCCGTCACCCGTGACCTGTCACCTCCGCTGGCAACGCTCTTGCCAGAGTTATTTTGAGCTGTGAAGTCGTTCGAAAGGAGGACTCTTGATGAATCGGAAGAACCACATCTTGCTGTTCGCGATCGGTCTCATGCTTATCGGCACGGTCGCGTTTGCCCTGCCGGCGTACCGCGCCGACCGCATCTCCACGCAGGGAACGATCACCAACGTCACGCGCACCGGTGACATGTACGTGGTGACCCTGAACCACGGCGCGTACACCTACTCCGTGCCGGTGTCGATGGTGGGCAGCCACGGCATCCGCGTCGGCGATCAGATCCGCGTCGGCGGCGTCATCACCGGCGACACCGTCACCAGCGACTACATCGCCTTCTCCGGCACGCCCGCATATGCACGCGATCCGTCGTACATGGGCGTGCCGTACGGGCAGAGCGGCTGGCTCAGCGGTACCGTCACGCGTCTGCACCAGCACTACGGTTACCTGGAGTTCAAGGATGACGCGACCGGCCTGCCGATGAAGATCGACGTCCGCGGCATGGACGAGAAGCACTCCGTGAACGTCTGGCGCACCCAGCCGGGCGATCACATCAACGTGCTCGGCTCGTGGTCGGACCGCAACACCTTCCGCGCCAACCGAGTCGTCTATTAAACAGTGGTAGGGGCGCACAGCGTGCGCCCCTTACTCGTACCGCAACGCCTCGATCGGATTCAGCGCCGCCGCCTTCCGCGCCGGATAGAAGCCGAAGAACACACCCACCGCGCCGGAGAAGCCGACCGACACCAGCATCATGACCGGCGAGATCGCCGTCTCCCAGCCGGTGAAATGCCCGAGGATGGCTGCGCCGGCCACGCCGATCAGCAGCCCCGCCAGGCCGCCGGCGATCCCCATCACCACGCTCTCGACGAGGAATTGCGTCAGCACGTCGCCGCCGCGCGCGCCGATGGCCATGCGGATGCCGATCTCGCGCGTCCGCTCCGTCACCGAGACGAGCATGATGTTCATGATGCCGATGCCGCCGACGAGGAGCGAGATCGAGGCGATCGCCGCGAGGAGCAGCGTCATCACCTTCGTCGAGCTCTCCGCCGCCGCCGCGAGGTCGGCCTGGTTCTTCACCGTGAAGTCGTCGTCGCCCTGGATCTTGTGCGACTCGCGCAAGAGCGTCCGGATCTCCTCCTGCGCCGCCGGGATGTCGGACTCGTTGGCCGTGCTGGCCAGGATCTGCGGAATGAACGAGCGTCCCGAGAGCGTCGACGTGGCGGTCGTGTACGGCATCAGCACGACGTCGTCGGCGTCGGTGCCGCTGGCACTCTGGCCCTTCGTGGACAGCACGCCCGAGACCTTGTAGACCGAGTTGCGGATCTGCACCTCGGCGCCGGTCGGATCCTGATCGGGGAAAAGATTCTGCGCGGCGGTGTTGCCGAGCACCACGACCTTGCGGCTCGAGCGTACGTCGTCGGCAGAGAAGAAGTCGCCCGCTGACGTCTGCCAGTCGCGGATGGTCTGATAGTCGACGTCGACGCCGTTGACCTGCGTCCGCCAGTTGCCGGACGGTCCGATGAGCACGGCCCGGCTGACGATGACCGGCGACACGGCCGACACGAGCTGCGCTTCGCCGCGGATCTTGTCGACGTCTTTCAAACTCAGGTTCGGGAATGCCTGCGCGCCCTGGCTCACGCCGCTCGACTGCGCGGCGCCGGGCGTGACGACGATCATGTTCGTGCCGAGGTTGTTGATCTGCTGGTGGATGCGCGTGCGCGCGCCGTAGCCCACCGCCACCATCACGATGACCGCGGCCACGCCGATGATGATGCCGAGCATCGTCAGCGCCGCACGCATCTTGTTCTTGCGGATGCTCTGCGTCGCCACTTTGATCAGAGTGTTGGTCTTCATGCTGCCTCCTCTTCGCGCTGATTGCGCAAGTCGTCCGCGGCGATGCGGCGGTTGCGCACCGGCTCGTCGCGGCGGATGCGGCCGTCGCGCACCTCGACGATGCGCTTGGCGTAGACGGCGATGTCCGGCTCGTGGGTGACGAGGACGATGGTGATGCCCTGCTCGTTGAGCTCCTGGAAGAGCGCCATGACTTCGATCGACGTCCGCGTGTCGAGGTTGCCGGTCGGTTCGTCGGCCAGGATGATCGCCGGCTCGGTCACGAGCGCGCGGGCAATGGCCACGCGCTGCTGCTGGCCCCCCGAGAGCTCGCTCGGCTGGTGGTGGAGGCGATCGCCGAGGCCGACGCGCTCGAGCGCCGCCGCGGCGAGCGCCTGCGTGTCGCGCTTCTTGCCGCTTCTGTCGTACAGCATCGGCAGCTCCACGTTCTCCAGCGCGCTCGTGCGCGGCAGGAGGTTGAAGCCCTGGAAGACGAAGCCGATTTTCTGATTGCGGATCGCCGCGAGCTCGTTGCGGTCGAGCCCCTCGACGCGCACGCCGTCGAGCTGGTACGAGCCCATGGTCGGCGTGTCGAGGCAGCCCAGAAGATTCATCAGCGTCGACTTGCCCGAGCCGGAGGTGCCCATGATGGCCACGAGCTCCCCCTTCTCGATCGTGAGGTTGATGCCGCGCAGGGCATGCACTTCGTTCGTGCCGCTGGCGTAGGTCTTCACGAGGTTCTCGGTCTGGATGACGCTCATTAGAAGCCTCCCCCGCGCGGGCCGCGCTGCGGCTGTTGCCCTGATTGGAACGGCGTACCGCTGGACGACGCCGACGCGCTCTGCGCAGTGGCCGTGCCGGCGATGACTCTCATCCCTTCCTTCAAATCCTGGCCGCGCACTTCCGTGACGCTGCCGTCGGTCATGCCGGTGGCGACGCGGAAGGCCTGCGGCTGTCCCTTCGCGTCGAGCGTGTAGAGCGTGCCGCCCCGCCGTGTCATCCCGAGCGAAGCGAGCGACCCCCTGCTTCTCTGCTGCTGTTGCGGCTGCGACTGCGCGGGGGGTGCCTCGCCGTCGTTGCGGCTCGGCATGACACTCGGCTTGAACCGCAGCGCCGCGTTCGGCACCTTCAGCACGTTCTCCGCGCTCCTGGTCAGGAAGTTGACGCGCGCGGTCATGCCCGGCAGCAACTTGCCCTTGCCGTTGTCGACCGACACGACGACGGTGTAGTTGACGACGTTGTCCGTCGTCGCCGACTGCAGGCGCACCTGCTTGACGACGCCCTTGAACGTCTGCCCCGTCAGCGCCTGCACGGTGAACTCGACCGGCTGCCCTTCCTTGATCTGGGCGATGTCGCTCTCGCCGACCTGCGCCAGGATCTGCATCTGCGAGAGGTCGTTGGCGATGAGAAACAGCTGCGGCGCGGAGAGCGACGCGGCCACGGTCTGCCCCTGCTGCACGTTGCGCTCGACCACGACGCCGTCGATGGGCGCGTAGATGTTCGTGTAGGCCAGGTTCTGCCGGGCCCGGTCGAGGGCGATGCGCGCCGACTTCACGCCGGCGTTGGCGACGTCGGCAGACGACTGCGACTGCTCGTAGGCGCTCTTGGCGACGAGGCCAGCGTCCGTTAGCTCGCGGTTGCGCTTGAAGTCGCGCGACGCCTGCAGCGCCTCCGCCTGGGCCTTCTGCAAATTCGCTTCGGCGTCGCTGACGGCCTGCTGGGCGAGCGTCGGATCGATGCGCGCCAGGAGCTGTCCTTTCTTGACGTGATCGTTGAAGTCGGCCAGCAGCTCCGCGACTTGTCCCGAGACCTGCGTGCCGAGGCTCACCGTCGTGACGGCGCTCAGCGTTCCGGTGGCGGAGACGGTGGACTGGATATTGCCGCGCTCGACGGTTGCGAAGCGGTATGCCGGTGTCTCCTTCGCAAACGCGACGCGCTGCACCAGCACACCAGCGACCGCCAGAACGGCGATGATGATGAGTGCGATGAGAGATCGTTTCTTGTTCATGCCTCGGTCAACGGCACACGGCACCCTTGCGTTTCACGTTTGTCACGAGTTGCACGCGCCTGTCATGAATTGCACTATGGAGTGCGGCGGCCATGCCGCCGCTCTCACATGAACAAGCTCACGTCTCGCGAGCTCCTGCTCATCTTCACCTTCTGGACGTTCCTGGCCGTCCTCTCCTCGGTCAACCGCCTGCTCGACCCGCGCGGCTTCGGTTTCCGGCTGACATCGCCGACCGGACCGATCGCGCTCGAGTTCATCGGCGCCTGGATCTGGGCGCTGCTGACGCCGCCGATCTTCCGGCTGACTTCGCGCGTGACGCTGCGCCGCGTGGGACTGCTGCTCGTCGCCGGCGTCATCGTGTCGATCGCCGTCTATTCCGCGATCGACCTCCTCCGCCCGCTGCTCCTCCCCCCGCCCCCACGCCCGCGTCCGAATACGCCTCTGCTGCGCGACCTCCTCGGCTTCCGCTTCGTCAACCAGCTTCTCTACTACTTCGCCATCGTCGCGGCCGGCTATGCGCGCGTCTACTTCATCCGCGGCCGCGAACAGTCGGAGCGCTCGGCACGGCTCCAAGCGCAGCTCGCCGAGGCACGGCTCGACGCGCTGCGGATGCAGATCAATCCCCACTTCCTCTTCAACACGCTCAACGCCGTCTCCGCGATGGTCGAGCGCGATCCCGCGGGCGTGCGGAAGATGATCGCGCGTCTCAGCGAGCTCCTGCGCCGCACCATCGACTCGCGCGCCGCGGACGAGGTGCCGCTCCGTCAGGAGCTCGAGCTCCTCGACCGCTACATCGAGATCATGGAGATCCGCTTTCAGGGACGGCTGCTCGCGGAGCGCTGCATCGACGACGACGCGCTCGACGCGCTCGTCCCGCATTTCATCTTGCAGCCGATCGTCGAGAACGCGCTCGAGCACGGCGAGGCCGGAACGATCGAGATCGCCGCGCGGCGCGACGGCGCGCGCCTCGTCGTGAGCGTGCGCGACCACGGACCCGGGGTAAGCGGCACCGCCGCCGGCGTTGGCCTGGGCAATACGCGCGCGCGGCTCGAGCAACTCTACGGCGGCGACGCGTCGTTCGCGCTGCGCAACGCCGAGGGAGGCGGCGCGATCGCCGAGATCGTCGTGCCGTATCGGACGAATGGCTGAGCGGACGCTGCGCGTGCTCATCGTCGACGACGAGCCGCTGGCGCGGCAGCACATCGCCGACCGCCTCTCGCACGAGTCGAACGTCGAGGTCGTGGGCACGGCGGCCGACGGCGTCGAAGCGATCGAGGCCATCCGCAATCTGAAGCCCGACGTTGTCTTCCTCGACGTGCAGATGCCGCGCGCGACCGGGCTCGACGTCGTCGACGCCATCGGCCCGGAGGAGATGCCGGCCACGATCTTCGTCACCGCGTACGACCGCTACGCGCTGAAGGCCTTCGACGCCGCCGCGGTCGACTACCTCTTGAAGCCGTTCGACGACGAGCGCTTCTCCGAGGCCTTCCGCCGCGCGCGTCGCGGCCAGTTGGCGAAGAAATTCGGCACGCTGCTGCAGGCCGCGGACGAAGGTGAGACGCGCGACTACCTCGACCGCATCACGGTGGAGCAGCGCGGGCAGACGCGCGTCGTGCCGGTCAAAGCCATCGAGTACATCACCGCCAGCGGCCCGTACGCGGAGCTGCACGGCGGCGGCCACACGTTCGCCGTGCGCGAGCGGATGCAGACGCTCGCCGAGCGCCTCGACCCGAAGGTGTTCATGCGCGTGCACCGCTCGGTGATCGTCCGCTTGAGCCGCATCGACACGCTGCTGCGCCACCCCGGCGGCGACTACGCCGTTCGCCTCAAGGACGGGACGGAGCTGAGCGTCAGCCGCGGGCGGCGCGAAGCGCTGGAGCAGCGCCTCGGCGTTGTGTGATGGGCGCACGCCGTGCGCCCCTACCGTGGTTTGCCTGACGCGCCGGTAGGGGCGCACGGCGTGCGCCCTCGTGCAATTCATTACACGCACGTGCAACTGGTGATGCCCCCGAAAGAAGCGCGGCCGTTGCGTTGTCTCGCCGTGCGTATCGAAGGAGACAACGATGAAAACGACAATCTCGAAGTGGGCAACGAAAGCGGCGGGAGCAGGCGCCATCGCACTGCTTCTGGCCACGCCGGCCGTCGCGCAGTCGCGCGGCGACTGGAATCGTAACAACCAGGACCAGCGACGTGAGTCGCGGGGCAACAACAACCGCAACGACAACAACTACCGCGACAACCAGCGCATCAACGCCTCGGGGCGCGTGAGCTCGTTCAGCCATGAGAACAACGGCTATCGCCTCCGCCTCGACAACGACAGCCGCTCGTACTGGGTGCCGGAGTCGAGCTTCCGCGGGCACCAGCTCCGCACCGGCATCTCCATCAGCCTCGGCGGCGTCTTCCGCGGCGGCTCGATCTTCGTCGACGCCGTGAACTGGCCCGACGGCGGCTACGGCTACCGCGACGGCAACGGCTACAACGGCGGCTGGCTCCGCGGCGTCGTTCAGAACGTCGACCGCCGCGACGGCACGCTGCGCATCCGCGACGACCGCGGCCGCATCGTCACCGCCGAGGTCAATCGGCGCTACGGCGCGGACGATCTGCGCGGCCTCCGCCGCGGCGACGTGGTCGCCATGAGCGGGCAGTGGCTTCGCAGCGGCATCTTCGGCGCCGACCGCATCGAGCGCCGGTAAGTGACGAGTGGCGCCCCTCACCCGGCCGAAGGCCGGGTGAGGGGCGCCCTCGTTGTATCCTCCCGCGCCGTGCCCTACGCCGGCCCCGATCCCCAGCGCATCCGTTCCATGTTCGCGTCGATCTCGGCGCGCTACGACCGCGCCAATACCGTCCTCTCCGCCGGCGTGCACCATCGCTGGCGGCGGCAGGCCGTGCGATGGTCGGGCGTGCAGGCGGGTGACGCCGTCCTCGACTGCGCCACCGGCACCGGCGACCTCGCCATCGCCTTCCGCAACGCCGGCGCGCGCGTCGTCGCCACCGACTTCGTTCCAGAAATGCTCGCCGTCGGCCGCACGAAGGCGCCCGACATCGACTTCCGCCTCGCCGACGTGACCTCGCTGCCGTTCGGCGACGCGATGTTCGACGTCGCCTCCATCGCCTTCGGCATCCGCAACGTCGCCGATCCGGCGAAAGGCATCGCCGAGATGGCGCGCGTGGTCAAGCCGGGCGGGCGGGTGGTGGTGCTGGAGTTCGGGCAGCCGCCGAACCGCCTCTTCCGCGCGCTCTACGACGTCTACCGCCGCCATGCCCTCCCGCGCGTCGGCGGCGCGCTCACCGGCGAGCGCGGCGCGTACGAATACCTCGAAGCGTCGTCGGCGCGCTTCCCCTGCGGCGACGACTTCGCGGCACTGATGCGCAACACCGGCCGCTTCGCCTCGGTCGAATTCCGCACGCTGACGTTCGGGATCGCCTACCTCTACCGCGGCCTCACCCACGGCCGCAGCACGTAGTGCAGCGGCGTTGACGTCGGCGTCTCCCGCACCGACCGCAGCAGGCGCCGGCGGTTCAGATGCCGCAGCGCCCCCTGCACGGCGCTCTTCGAGAGCCCCGTCTCGCCGGCGATGCCGTTGTGGCTGATGCGCGCGCTGCGCGGCCGCGTCCCGGCCGACGCGCGCCACAGAAACAGGTACACGATGTACGCGGACGGCGCGCGGTCGTGCCCGAGGAGGTCGCGCATCAGCACGTCGAGGACGTAATCATCGATGACTATAGTGGTGAAGACTATAGCAACGGTTCCCACCGTGGACAAATGCACGTCCCCCGCCTACATTGCCGCGCATGATTACGAACATCAAATTCCTCAGCATCCCCGTGCGCGACTACGACCGCGCCCTCGACTTCTACACGCAGAAGCTCGGCTTCAAGGTGATGACCGACCAGCGCTTCGGCGCGAACAGCCGCTGGATCGAGCTGAAGATCGGCAATGCCGACACCGGCCTGGCGCTTTTCACGCCCCCCGGCCAGGAGGACCGCGTCGGCACGTTCATGCCCATGTCCTATCAGTGCGACAACGTCAAGAAAACTTACGAGGAGCTGAAGGCCCGCGGCGTGGAGTTCGTCCAGGAGCCGCGCACCGAGTCGTGGGGCACCTCGGCCATCTTCAAGGACTCCGAGGGGAACCAGTTCGTGCTCGGGACAAAGTAGTTGTAAACCTCGGCCGCCTCCGCGCGTAGTGTGTCTCCAACAACTCGGTAAGGAGACATCGCATGAAACGCATCATCCGCGTCATGGCCGCGGCGCTGCTCGTCCCGGCCCTTTCCCTCGCTGCCACGGCAGCAAAACAACGTCCTTCGAAGCGATACACCGTCGAGCAGTTCATGGCCACGATCGGCATCGGCGGCGCATCGTTCTCGCCGGACGAGTCGAAGATCCTCTTCTCGTCGAACGAGACCGGCATCTTCAACGCCTACACCGTCCCGGTCACGGGCGGAAAGCCCACACGCCTCACCGACTCGACGAAGGAGGCCATCCAGACCGTCGGCTACTTCCCCAAGGACGGCCGCATCCTGCTCAGCTTCGATCAGGGCGGCAACGAGAACAACCACCTCTACGTGCGCACGCCCGACGGCGCGATGAAGGACATCACCCCCGGGCCGAAGCTCAAGGCCCAGTTCATGGGATGGACGTTCGACGACAAGGGCTTCTACGCGGCCACGAACGAGCGCGACGCCAAGTTCTTCGACATCTACCGCTACAACGCCGACGACTACAGCCGCACGCTGCTTTACAAGGACGAGACCGGATACCAATTCAACGACATCTCCCGCGACGGCAAGTGGATCGCCTTCTCCAAGCCGACCACCACCAATGACAACAACCTCTATCTCTACAGCGTCGCCGACGGAAAGATGAAGCATCTGACGCCGCATACCGGCGACGTCAGCTACTCGGCCGAAGCGTTCGACCCCGCGTCGAAGTATCTGTACATCCTCTCGAATCAGGGCAACGAGTTCGCCCGGGTGCAGCGCTACGAGCTTGCCACCGGCAACGTCTCCGAGGTCGAGAAAGCCGATTGGGACGTGATGTACACCTACTTCTCCCGCAACGGGACGTATCGCGTCACGGCCGTGAACGCGGACGGCACGACGCAGGTGCACATCGTCGAGGCGAAGAGCGGCAAGCCGGTGGCGCTGCCGAAGCTCCCGGACGGCGACATCCGCGGCGTGGCCTTCTCCCGCAGCGAGAAAAAGATGGTCTTCTCCGTCAATGGCGACCGCTCGCCGAGCAACCTCTACGTCTATGACTTCGTCACGAAGAAGACGACGAAGCTGACGAGCTCTCTCAGCCCCGACATCGATCCCGACGATCTCGCCGAGGCCGAGGTGGTGCGCTTCAAGTCCTTCGACGGTATGACCATTCCGTCGATCTTCTACAAGCCGCTCGACGCCAGCCCGGACCACAAAGTGCCGGCCATGATCTGGGTGCACGGCGGCCCGGGCGGCCAGACCCGCCGCGGCTACAGCTCGTTCATCCAGTACCTCGTCAATCACGGCTACGCCGTCCTGGGCATCAACAACCGCGGCAGCTCCGGCTACGGCAAGACCTACTACGCCGCGGACGACCAGAAGCACGGCCACGAGCCGTTGCAGGACTGCGTCGAAGCGAAAAAGTACCTGGCCAGCCTGCCGTACATCGACGGCTCGAAGATCGGCATCATCGGCGGCAGCTACGGCGGCTACATGGTGCTGGCCGGACTGGCCTTCCAGCCCGACACGTTCGACGTTGGCGTCGACCTCTTCGGCGTCTCGAACTGGCTGCGCACGATCAAGAGCATCCCGCCGTACTGGGAGTCGTTCCGCAAGGCGCTCTACGCGGAGATGGGCGATCCGGTGAAGGACGAGCAGATGCTCAAGGACATCTCGCCGCTCTTCCACGCCGACCAGATCCGCCGCCCGCTGCTGGTGTTCCAGGGCGAGAACGATCCGCGCGTGATCAAGCCGGAGTCCGACGAGATCGTCGCCGCGGTGAAGAAGAACGGCGTGCCGGTCGAGTACGTCGTCTTCCCCGAGGAGGGGCACGGGTTCGCCAAGAAGGCGAACAACGCCACGACGATGAGCACCACGCTGACGTTCCTCGACAAGTACCTCAAGAACAAGGAAGTCGCGAAGTAGGGCATCGTCCGCCACCGTCCCCGCAGAGGGGACGGTGGCGCGCGCGTGTCAGCACGGCAACCGAATCTCCACCACCCCCCCGCCCTCCTTGGCGTTGCGCGCGGCGATCGTGCCGCCATGCTCGGCCACGATCTTTTGCACGATCGCCAGCCCTAGGCCGCTCCCGCCGGCGCGGCGGGTGAAGAAGGGCTCGAACACGTGCGGGAGGTCTTCGCGGCGGAAGCCCGGGCCGCGGTCGGCCACCGTGCACACCACGGCGGCGGCGCCGTTGTCCTCCTTGCGCAGGTGCAGCATCACCGCCTGCCCTGCGGTCGAGAACTCCACCGCGTTCTCCACTACGTTCTTGAACACCTGCAGCATCCGGTCGGCATTGATGTCCACGTTCGGCAGCTCGCCGTCGATCTCCTCGCGGATCTCGATCCGCTTCTCCTTCGCCCGCGGCGCGCAGACGCGGATCGCCTCCGCCACCACGGGCCGGATCGACTGCACGCGCCGCTCCGCCAGTTGCGGGCGGCCGTAGTCGAGCAGATCGTTCATCAGCCGGCCTAGGCGCGACACGTCGCGGCGCAGCGTGATGAGGTACTCCGTCACGTCCTCGCCGCCGCCGAACTCCGCCTCGAACGCGTCGAGCGTCGCGGCGATGCCGAAGAGCGGATTGCGCACCTCGTGGGCCACGCCTGCGACGAGATTCCCCATCGCCGACATCGTCTCGCTGCGGTGCAGCCGCTCCTCCATCGTCTTGCGCTCCTCCACGTCGCGCACCACCGCGACCACGCACATGAGGTTTCCGATCATCGCCTTGCGCAAGCTGATCTCGACCCAGAACAGGCTTCCGTCCTTGCGCCGGCAGCACCACTCGAAGAGCCGCCGCGCGCCGGGCTCGAGCCCGCGCACCTGGGCCACGGCGTTGTCGTGCGTATACGGCCGCGTGCCGGCGGAGAGGACGCCGAGGTCGAGCGCGTCGACTTCGTCGTGGCCGTAGCCGAAGAGATCGTGCAGGCGCGCGTTGACGTCGAGAATCGCGCCGCTCTCGCCGTCGAGGATGAGGATCGCGTCGTTCGCCGACTCGAAAATCGAGCGGAAGCGCTCCTCGCGCAGTTGCAGCAGGTTGACCATCGACTCGATCGACGAGCGGAGACTCTCCAGCTCCGCGGCCGAGCCGGCGCTGGCGGGCGCGGCGATCTGCCGCTGCACGCCGGTGCTCACCGCGCCGGCGTAGCGTTCGATCGCCGTCAGCGGCCGCAGCACGGAGCGCCACAGAACGAGGTAAACGGAGAGGATGATCAGCAGATCGATGGCCAGAATGACGATGACGATCTCGATCATCACCCGGCGCAGGTCTTCCTCGACCAACTTCGTCGTGACGTAGAGGTCGACCACGCCGATCGGCGTGTCCTTGTAGAGGATCTGCTTCTCGTACCGCCACAGCCCGGCCGGAACCGTCACGCCGTCCCACGGCACGAGCTTGTCATTCGCGTCGCGCCGGCGGCCGATGGAATCGTCGCCCGCGGTCACGCTGATGCCGTAGATCGAGTGCGGCTGGGCCATGGCGTCGAGCACTTTGCCGATCGCCGGTCGGTCGATGTTCCAGACCGGCACGGCCAGCGCCTCGGCCAGACCGCTCGCCTGCACGTTTGCCAGCCCTCGGAGAGCTGAGTACTGGCGCGTCCACACCCTCCGGTACACGTAGACGCCGAACGCCACGAGCATCACCGTCACCGCCGTCACCAGCGTGGCGGTCACGAACTTCGCCAGCGAGACCCGTCCCTGCCTCTTCATTTGTAGGTCTTCGGATCGAACCACAGCCGCTTGTCGGCGAAGGGCGTCTCCGGCCCGACAAAGGGGTTGTCGATGCGGTAAATCCTCCGCTCCTTCAGCCGCAGCCGCTCGATCTTCCAGCGCTGGTACTTGTCGAAAATGCGGTCGTACGTGCCGTCGGCGATCATCATCCGCATCCCCTCCTCGGCGCGCGCGGCCAGGCGGCGGCCTTCCTCCGTCCTGGGAAACCAGAAATACATCGGCAGCGGATAGTAAAAGACGATGCCGTTCTCGATCTCCAGCGCCGGCAGGCGGTCCTTGTGCCGCTCGTACTCGTCGAGCACCTCCACGGCCGCGCGCAGAAAGACGTCGAAGCGCCTGTGCACGAGCATGGCGAAGAGGCCCTCGTAGTCGGAGCCGGTGACGACCTTGAAGCGGTTGGACTGGAGGATATCGACGTCGATCCAGCCGAGGCCGAGGCCGTAGCTGAACTTGCGGAGGTCGTCGAGCGACTTGACGGCGTCGAAGCGCGGCTGCTCGCCCTTGCGGATCAGAAACACGCAATAGCCGCCGAGGTTCTTGTCGACCGGGATGCGGATCGGCACGAGATTACGCTCGAAGTCGGGCGTCGTGCTGAGATACATCACCGTCAGCTTGCCGGTCCGGTTCTTCATCTCGAAGGCCTGGCGCTGCTCGGTCATCCGCTCCGACGGAACCATGCGGTACGGGCCCCACTTCGGCGTCGTCTTTTCGAGGGCCGTGCGGAGAATCTCCCAGTGATAGAGGTAGCGGACGTCGAGCGGCGACTCGGGCGGGTGGTAGACGTACGTCATCGGCTTCGGCGGCGGGGCGACCGCCGCCAGCAGCATGGCGAGCGTTACACTGTGGAACAGCCGGACCCTGTTCATGCTCAGAAACCGAGTGCTACTCGTTGATGATGAACCCGGACCACGTTTTGGGATACGGCGATTTTTGAAATCCCACGGATTCGAGGTCGACGAGGCCGACGACTGCGCCTCCGCCCGCGTCAAGTTTCGATCGTTCCGCCCCGACGTCACCGTGCTCGATTTCCGCCTTCCGGACGGCACGGCCCTCGATCTCATCCCCGACTTTCGCGCCGTCGACGACTCCGCGCTCATCGTCCTCACCGCATATGCCTCGATCGACACCGCCGTCGAAGCGGTGAAGCTCGGCGCCGAGCAGTTCTTCACCAAGCCGGTGGAGCTCGACGCGCTGCTCGTGGTCATCCGCCGCACCATCGACAACCAGCGCAACCGGCAGCAGGTGCAGGCCGGCGCGCAGTCGTCGGAGACGCGGCGGCGCATCGACCCCTTCCTAGGCCGCAGCGGGGCCATCGCCGACCTGCGCGAGAAAGCCACGGCCGTCCTGCGCACCGACAGCCCGCTCCTGATCCACGGCGAGACCGGCACGGGGAAGACTGTGCTGGCGCGGTGGATCCACGACCGCGGCCGCCGCGCCGGCGAGGCCTTCGTCGATCTCAACTGCGCCGGCATCTCGCGCGAGTTCCTGGAGACGGAGCTCTTCGGCCACGAAAAAGGGGCGTTCACCGGCGCGACGGCGACGAAGCAGGGGCTGCTCGAGGTGGCGCACCGCGGCACGGTCTTCCTCGACGAGATCGGCGACATGGACACGCAGGTGCAGGCGAGCCTGTTGAAGGTGCTGGAAGAGAAACGCTTCCGCCGTCTGGGCGACGTGAAGGACCGCACCACCGACGTGCGCCTCATCGCCGCGACGCACCGCGACTTCCGCTCGCTCGTCGAGGAGAACCGTTTCCGCCAGGATCTCTACTATCGCATCAGTACGTTGGAGCTCTTCGTACCGCCGCTGCGCGAGCGGCGCGAAGACATCCCCATGCTGGCCGAGAACATCCTCGACCGCCTGGCGCGCGACCTCGGGCAGGCGCGCCTCAACATCAGCGCCGAGGCCGAGCGCGTGCTCTGCGCCTACGACTGGCCCGGCAACATCCGCGAGCTGCGCAACGTCCTCGAGCGCGCCCTGCTGCGCAGCCACGGCACGGAGCTCGACGTCTCCGGCGTCGTCGCGCCGAGCGAGCCCGCGCCGATGGCGACGGCGACGGCATCCGACAACGTCGTGCGCCGCGGCGGCACGCTCGACGACGTGGAGCGTGACTACATCGAGCAGGTTCTGCGCGAGGAAAAAGGCGCCATCGACGCCGTGGCCGCAAGGCTCGGCATCTCGCGCAGCGCGGTGTATTACAAGGCGCGGAAGTTCGGGATCGAGATATCGAAGATTCGGAGTTGATGTGGAGTGCGCCGGCCATGCCGGCGCTCTGACAGCGGCGGCCTGGCCGCCGCACTCCACGTCTTAAAATTAGAAATCGGCGTGTCAGTCTTAGCACTCCGCCCCATTTCCGAAAACGGTTACATTCCGCTAAACCAACTCCGCTCAATCACTTAAAAAATTGGCATTTGTGGCAGTCCGGTTGCTCTATGGCTGCCCGCCATGAAGCAGCTCCTCATCGTCGACAACGAAGAAACCATCCTCTTTGCCCTGAAGCGCTACTTCTCCAAGCTCCGCTACCGCGTCGATGCGGCGTGCGAGCTCGAAGAAGCCGAGGCACTCGTCGCGCACACGCGCTACGACCTCGTCATCGCCGACCTTTCCCTCACCTGCGGCGGCAGCACCGAGGGACTCGAAGTCCTGCGCTTCCTCCGCACCTGCGCCCCGAAGACGCCGGCCATTCTCCTCACCGCATTCGGCACGCCCGCGGTCGAGCGCGAAGCCCGCCGCCGCGGTGCGCAGGCCGTGCTGGCCAAACCGCAATCCCTTCCCGAGCTCGCGCGCGTCGCCGGGGAGCTCGTTGGAGCGCAGCCATGAAGCGCGTCCTCGACCGCATTCAGGCGCCGGGCGCGATCCGCATCGAATTCCAGCCCATCGTCAAAGCATCGAACGGCAACGTCGAGCTCTACGCCGTCGAAGCGCTCGCGCGCGGCCCGCGCGGCACGAGCGTCGAGCGGCCGGAAGTGCTCTTCGAGTATGCGCGGCGGAAAGGGGTCGAGAGCGACGTCGACCTCATTTGCATCACCGAAGCGTTCGAAGCGTACAAGCACCTTCCGCAGCAGCCGCTTTTGTCGATCAACGTCCACGGCTCCACGCTGGCCAGCGTCGATCACTTCAGCGACCGCATCCTCTCCGCGGCCAAGGTTCACGGCGTCTCGCCCGACAACCTGATGTTCGAGGTCCTCGAGTACCGCGCGCCGTGGGCGATCGAGACGTTCCTCTCCACGCTGGCGCTGCTGCGCGACGCCGGCGTGCGCATCGCCGTCGACGACCTCGGCGTCGGCGCTTCGAACTACCAGATGATCGTCGACTGCCGTCCCGACTATCTGAAGGTCGACCGGCACGTCGTGCGCGGCTGCGGCGACGACCGCTGGCGCCGGGCCGTCCTCGAGTCGATCGCCACGCTCGGCAGCTCCTGCGGCGCGATTCCCGTGGCCGAGGGAGTGGAGACCGAGCAAGACCTCGAGACGCTCCTCGGCCTCGGCATCGACAAGCTGCAGGGATGGCTCTTCGCCCACAGCATGCCGCCCGAGGAGCTGGCCCGGCACCCGCTCTTCACCGCCATCCCCGCGCAATGCACGAAAGGACACTGCTGATGAGAAAGAAAGTTCTCCTCGTCGACGACTCCGCGACCGTCCTGATGATGGAAACGATGCTCCTGGCCAAAGGGCCGTACCAGATCGTCACGGCGCGCGACGGGCGCGAAGCGATCGAGAAAGCCAAGAGCGAACAGCCCGACATCGTGCTGCTCGACGTGGTCATGCCCAATCTCGACGGCCTCTCCGCCTGCGCCGCCATCCGCGCGCAACCCGAGACCGCGCACATCCCCATCGTCATGGTCACGACGCGCGGCGAGGAGTCGAACGTCGAGACCGCGTTCCGCAACGGCTGCACCGACTACGTCACCAAGCCGATCAACGGCATCGAGCTGCTGACGAAGCTCGCCAACATCCTCGGCCTCGGAGGTGCGGCATGAGGCCGTTCCTGGAGAAGGTGGCCGCGGAGACGCGCGAGTACGTGCAGGCGCTCCTCGACGAGAACCAGCGCCTCTCCAAGCTCGTCGCGGAGCTCGACAACCGCAACCGCGAGTTCACCGAGCGCTACGTCGAGATCGAGCAGCAGAACACGAACCTCGCCAACCTCTACGTGGCCAGCTATCAGTTGAACGGCACGCTCGAGCGCGACCGCGTCGTGGCGGCCATCCAGGAGATCGTCATCAACCTCATCGGCTCCGAGGAGCTGGCCATCTGGCAGATCGAAGAGGAGCTCGACTCCCTCACCCTCATCGGCTCCTTCGGGATCAACGCCCGCGAGTGGGCGGGCGTGCCGCTCGGCAGCGGCATCGTCGGCCACGTCGCCTGCAGCGGCCAGCGCTACGTCGTCACGGAGTCGGACACGCGGCCGTTCGGGCGCGAGCAGCACCTCACCGCCTGCATCCCGCTCAAGCTCGACGACAAAGTCATCGGCGTCATCGGCATCTTCCGCCTGCTGCAACAGAAGCAGGGGCTGGAGCCGGTCGACTTCGAGCTGTTTGACCTCCTCTGCTCGCACGCGGCCACGGCGCTTTACTGCACACGGGAGGCGGTCCAGTGACGGCGCTTCCCATCGTCGCCCGCGAGCGGCGCTACCTGCAGCCGGGGCAGCTCATTGTCTCCGCGCAGCCGGCGGCGATCACCACGATCCTCGGCTCGTGCGTGGCGGTGTGTCTCTGGGAGCCGATGCGCGGCATCGGCGGGATGAATCACTTCATGCTGCCGATGGGCAGCGGCCCCGCGGCGGCGTCGCCGCGCTTCGGCCCGGCGGCGATGGAGCAGCTCATCGCGCAGATGCGTGAGGCCGGCGCGCGCATGCCGCTCGTCCGCGCCCGCGTCTTCGGCGGCGCGTGCATGTTCGAGATGCCGGCCGCGGCGCAGCTCGGAAAGAAGAACGCGGAGCTCGCGCTCGACTTTCTGCAGCGCCGTGGCATCGAGGTCGTGCAGAGCGACGTCGGCGGCGCGCGCGGGCGGAAATTGATCTTCAACACCGACGAGGGGACGGCATGTCTGACGTTGATCTGAGTCTGGCCGACCTGGAGGCTACGTTCTCGATCGAAGCGGCCGACGACATCGCCGCGCTCGAGGCCGGGCTTCTGGCGCTCGAAGACGCGCCCGACGACGCCGAGCTGCGGCGCGAGCTCCTCCGCCGCGCGCACACGCTGAAGGGGAACGCGTCGATCGTCGGCCGCGATGCGCTGGCGGCGTTCGCGCACTCGTTCGAGGAGCGCCTGCAGCAGCTCGACGTCGTCGACGCCTCGGTCATCGCCTCGCTCCTCTCCGGCGTCGACACCTTCCGCCGCCTGCTCGAAGGGGGCGACGCCGCGGAGACCGCCGCACCGGCGCCGAACAAGCACATTCGCGTCGGCGCGGAGAAGCTCAACCGCATGCTCGACCTGGCGGGCGAGATCTCCATCGCCCGCGGCCGCATCCGCGTCATCCTGAGCGAAGCGAAGGATCTCCAGCTCATCGAAGTCGAGCGCCAGATCGATCAGCTCCAGGCGGAATTGCAGGAGCTGATCATGCGCGCGCGGATGGTGCCGGTCGGCGCGCTGTTCCGCCAGTACGCGCGCACGGTGCGCGACACCGCAGCCATGCACGGCAAGAACGCGCACCTGACCACGGCCGGCGACGACGTGGAGATCGACACCACCGCCGTCGAGCTGCTGCGCGACCCGATCACGCACATGGTGCGCAACGCCATCGACCACGGCATCGAGCCGTCCGGCGAGCGCGTGGCCAAGGGCAAATCGCCGGTCGGGCACATCACCCTGGCGGCGAAGCACGAGGCCGGGGCGATCCTGATCCGCGTCTCTGACGATGGCAAAGGCCTCGACCGCGCCGCCATCGGCGCCGACGACAACGTCATCTTCGAGCCGGGATTCACGACCGCGAAGGAGGTCACCGATCTTTCCGGACGCGGCGTGGGGATGGACGTGGTGCGGCGCGGCATCGAGGCGCTGCGCGGCACGATCTCCGTCGACTCGGCCGACGACGCAGGCACGACGTTCACCATCCGCCTGCCGCTCACGCTGGCCGTGATCGACGGCTTCGGCGTCGCCGCCGGCGGCGAAACGTGGATCGTGCCGATGGAGAGCGTGGTGGAGTGCGTGGAGCTGGACGATTCGAGCGACGCCGCCACGGGTGTGCTGCTCCTGCGCGACGAGATCGTGCCGTGGGTGCGGGTGGATCGGGCCTTCTCCCCGCTCGCGGGGAGAAGGTGCCGCGAAGCGGTGGATGAGGAGCGCAAGCTTTCCATCTCGAGCCCCTCACCCGGCCTTCGGCCACCCTCTCCCCGCGAGCGGGGCGAGGGCCCTTACCGCCGCGAGCATATTCTGATCGTCCACCACGGCGGCTTCCGCGCCGGGCTCGTCGCCGACGAGCTTTTCGGCGCCGCGCAGGCCGTCATCAAGCCCCTCGGCAGCTACTTCGCCGGCGTCCCCGGCATCGCCGGCTCCTCGATCCTAGGCAACGGGCGCGTGGCCCTCATCCTCGATATCGCAACGATCATTCGCAACTTGCAGGAGAGACCATGAATCAGTACCTCACCTTCTTCATCCGCGGGGAGGAATACGCCGCCGGCATCCTCCGCGTGAAGGAGATCATCGAATTCGAGCGCGTCACGCGCGTGCCGGCCATGCCGGAGCACGTGCGCGGCGTGATCAACCTCCGCGGCGCGGTGCTCCCCGTCATCGACCTGGCCGCGAAGTTCGGCCATGGCCCGAGCGAGCCGGCGCGTACGACGTGCATCGTCGTCGCGGAGACGAAGCTCGGCCCGGAAATGCTCACCGTCGGCGTCATGGCCGACGCCGTCTCCGAAGTCGTCGACATCGCCGACGACGCCATCGAGCCGCCGCCGTCGTTCGGCACCGGCGTCCGCGCCGACTTCTTGACCGGCATGGGCAAGCTCGACAACCGCCTCCTCCTCGTCCTCGACGTCGACCGCGTTCTGTCGCCCGTCGAGATCCAGCAAACCATCGACGCCGCCGCCGCGGCAGAAATTTGAGAAAAGAAGGACCCGCCATGCTTCAGCAAATCACCATCGGTAAACGTCTCTTCGCCGCCTTCGCCCTGGCGCTGGCATTCGTTCTCGTCGTCGCCGGCGCCGGGCAGTGGGCTCTCACGACCTCCGTCGACACCGCGGTACAGGTGCTCACCGTCGACTTCGGCGTCAACTCCGCCGCGAACGACGCCAACATCGCCACGCTCGACCTCCGCCGCTTCGAGAAGGACTACTTCATCAACATCGGCGACAAGGAGAAGGAGACCGAGTACCTGGCCAAGTGGAGCGACGCGCGCCAGAAGCTCGACCAGAATCTTCAGAAGATCGACAAGCTCGGCACGGACGACCGCTCGCGCGAAGCGATCCAGCAGGTGCGCGCCGACCTCTCCGAGTACCAGACTGCGTTTCAGACCATTGCCAAGAGCGTGGCCGCGGGGCAGATCAAGACCGCGGCCGAGGCCAACAAGGAACTGACGCCGTTCAAGGACCACATCCGCCGCATCGAGACCTCGGTGCAAACGATCGATGACGACTCGGCCAAGCGGATGGAGGAGAAGAAGAAGGTCATCACCTCCGTCGAGGAGAGCGCGCGCATGACCACGATGATCGTGGCCGCGCTGGCACTCGTGGTCGTCTTCCTCCTGGCCATCTCGATCACGCGCAGCATCACCCGGCCGATCGCGACGGTGGTCGACATCGCCGAGAAGCTCGCCGAGGGCGACACCGATCAGCGCGTCGAGGTGCGCGGCAAGGACGAGACCGCGCAGCTCCTCGCCTCGATGAAGAAGATGATCGACTCGAACGCCGCGATGGTCGCCGCCGCCTCGGCGATCGCCGACGGCAACCTCGGCGTGACCGTCAAGGCGCGCTCCGAGCGCGACACGCTCGGCCAGGCGTTGGCGCGCATGATCGCCCGCCTCGTCGAGATCATCGGCGAAGTCCGCTCCGCCGCGAGCTCGCTCGCCACCGCGGCCGGCCAGGTGTCGTCGACCGCGCAGTCGGTCTCCGCCGGCAACAGCCAGCAGGCCGCGGCAGTGCAGGAGACGACCGCGAGCCTCGAGCAGATGAACGCCTCCATCGCCCAGAACGCCGAGAACAGCCGGCAGACGGAGACGATGGCCAAGAAAGGCTCGAAGGACGCCCAGGAGAGCGGCGGCGCGGTGCGCGAGACCGTCGAGGCGATGAAGTCGATCGCCGAGAAGATCTCGATCATCGAGGAGATCGCCTATCAGACGAACCTCCTGGCGCTCAACGCCGCCATCGAAGCGGCGCGCGCCGGCGAGCACGGACGCGGCTTCGCCGTCGTGGCCACCGAGGTGCGCAAGCTGGCGGAGCGGAGCCAGTCGTCGTCGCGCGAGATCAGCACGCTGGCCTCGTCGAGCGTCCGCGTGGCCGACCGCTCCGGCACGCTGCTCGTCGAGCTCGTGCCGTCGATCCAGCGCACCGCGGAGCTGGTGCAGGACGTGGCCGCGGCCTCGAACGAGCAGGCCTCCGGCGTCGCCCAGATCAACCAGTCGCTCGCGCAGGTCGACCAGGTCACGCAGCGCAACGCCAGCGCCGCCGAGGAGCTCGCCGCCACGGCGGAGGAGATGGCGGCGCAGGCCGAGGGGCTGCAGAACCTGGTCAGCTTCTTCCGCATCGACGGCGAGCGCCGCGTGCACGCCGCGCAGCCGCACCCAACCGTCCCGCCGCGCGCCGCCGCGGCGCCGAAGCTGCCGCCGATGGCGGCAAAAACGATGACCGATTTTCACGCCTTCTGATGACGTGTCATTCCGAGCGAAAGCGAGGAACCCCCTGCCGTCATGGACGGGGTTCCTCGCCGTCTACGCGGCTCGGAATGACACCGGAGCCAACCATGCTTCCCGAGACTCAAATCACCACCCGCGACTTCCGCCGCTTCCAGGCGCTGGTTCTGAGCGAAGCGGGGATTTTCCTGTCCGACCAGAAGCGCGCCCTTCTGGTCGGACGCCTCGCGCCGCGGCTGCGCGCGCTGGAGCTGCCGTCCTTCGCGGCGTACTACGACCGCGTCTGGAGCGACCGCGAGGAGCTCGTGCGCATGATCGACGCCATCTGCACGAATGAAACGCACTTCTTCCGCGAGCCGAAGCAGTTCGCCTTCCTCGAGCAGCAGTTGCTGCCGGCGTGGCGCGCCGCCGCCGAGGCGGGCCACCGCGCCAAGCGCATCCGCGTCTGGAGCGCCGGCTGCTCGACCGGCGAGGAGCCGTTCTCGATTGCCATGTCGCTGGCGTGGCACCTGCCGGATTGGCAGAGCGAGATCCTCGCCTCCGACCTTTCGACGAAAGTACTCGAGCGCGCCGCCTCCGGCATCTGGCCGCTGGAGCGCGCCGAGGAGATCCCGCCGCACTACCGCAAGACGTTCATGCTCCGCGGGCGCGGCGAGCAGGAGGGGAAGATGGCCGCGCGGCCGGAACTGTCGTCGATGATCCGCTTCGCGCGCATCAATCTGAACAACGAGACCTATCCGTCGCTCGGCCGCTTCGATCTCATCTTCTGCCGCAACGTCCTCATTTACTTCGATGCGCCGTCGAAGACGCGCGTGATCGCGCGCCTGCTCGACCGGTTGGAGACCTCGGGCCACCTGTTCCTCGGCCATTCCGAGAGCCTCAACCAACACGACCGCGTGCGCGCCGCCGGGCCGACGGTGTACGCACTCAAGGAAATCGCATGACTCCGCGCGAGCACGTACTCGTCGTCGACGACTCCGCCGTCGTCCGCCAGGCATTCTCGATGTTGCTGTCGAAGCAGTTCTCGATCGACACGGCCGCCGATCCGATCATCGCCGAGCGCAAGATCGCCAAGCACCGCCCCTCGGTGATCGTGCTCGATCTGAACTTGCCGCGCGTCGACGGCTTCACGTTTCTCAGGCAGGTCATGCGCGACGATCCCATTCCCGTGGTGATCTGCTCGACGCTCGCCCCGCGCGGGAGCGAAACAGCGTTGCGCGCGCTCGAGGAAGGGGCGGTCGACGTGATCCTCAAGCCGGCCGTCGGCGTGCACGACTTCATCGCCGATTCGGCCGTGATGCTCTCCGACACCATCCACGCCGCCGCGCAGGCGCGCCTGCCGCGCCGCGCAGCGGCGGCGCGCCGCCTCC
>DATDFB010000014.1:0-3143 GCA_036522835.1 Thermoanaerobaculia bacterium
CCCGATTCACTCGGCACGATCAAGCCGCGCTACACGATCGTCGGCGGGAAGGTGGTGTACCGGAGGGCATCACCCTGAGTACTTGAAGCCCGCATCCTTGAGCGTCAGCGGCTCGCCCTCGTGCTCGACCCCGGCGTTGAGGATCTCGCCGAGCACGAGCGTGTGATCGCCGGCGGGCAGCGTCGCGACGACACGGCACTCGACCCATCCCAGGCCATCCACCAGCACCGGCGCGCCGGAAACGGGCGCCGGTTTGGTCTTGATGCCCTTGAGCTTCTGGGGCGCCTGCTCGGCGCTGCGGCCCAGCTTGCCCGCGAGCTCGCGCTGGCCGCTGAGGAGCAGATTCACGGCGAAATGGTGCGAGTTGCGGATCATGCCGATCGTCCGGGAGGTGTTTTCTATCGCCACTACCACCATCGGCGGATCGAACGCGGCCTGCGTCAGCCAGTTCGCTGTCATGGCGTGGTCTTCGCCGTCGAAGGAGACCGTGACCACGTAGAGGCCGTAGGGGAAGTGCCGCAGCACGGCCCGTTTTGCGGCTTCGTCCATGCCTGAAGTTACTTCTATTTGCCCGGTCAAGTCGGCAAATTGCTGGTGACCGTCACCGGAATCGCTATGCACACGCTCGCGCTCTGCTCTGCCCTCATGGCGGCGACCGCCGACACCGGGGCCGTTGCGACGTACATGGATCGCTACCGGGAGATCAATGGCCTGACGCCGCTCGTCAATCAGGTCGCCCCACTCAGCGGCTTTATCCTCCGCCGCGACGCCGCGGAAATCACGTTCAGCCAGGGGACGGCCTATCTCCTTTCACCGGTCGGCGGGCGCACGGTGGGCGCCGTCATCCGCGGCGCGGGTCGTGTGCGCCTGACGCCGCCCCACGCCGCCGAACGCGAGGCGCTCGAGCGGCTGGTGGGCGCGCCGCAACTGGACGACAGCGTCACCGAGGTCATCATTCTCTTCTCAGATTCCACGCCGGAGCAGCTGCGCCGGCTGACGTTTGCGGCCGGCGAGGTTCCGGGTGACATCGCGCCGGATGTGCACGACTTCATCGCCAGCCTGAGGGGGCAGAAGGACAACACGCTCGATCCGGCCGTGCTCGGGCCGCTCCTGAACGATGAGCCGGACGGCTTCTTTCTCGCTCACCTGCAGCGGGCGCACGGCGACCCGCTCGTCTTCCTGTACGACCCTGCCGTCGTCGAGGCGGTGCAGATCCTCCACCCTGTCAGCCAGCTGCATTATCGCGCCAACTGGTGGGTCGCGTCCGAGTTCGCGCCCGCCGCCCCGTTGCCGGGGAGCTCGGGGATGTGGCACTATCGGCAGCGGCTGGCGACGCCCCGCTATGCGATGGAGGTCTGGCTCAAGCCGACGGCCGGCGCGGATCTCGATTACGCGGCGAGCGCGCGCATCGCATTGTCGGCGAAAGAGGCGGTCGGTCCCTGGCTGCACTTCCTGCTGGATGAAAAACTGAATGTCGATTCGGCGCGCTGGAGCGACGGCGCGGCCGTCGCAACATTCAAGGCGAAGGACGATGCCGACCTGTGGGTGCGAGCGCCTCGTCGCCTCGCCGGCGGCGACTCCGCGTCGTTGACGCTGTTCTACCACGGCAATCTGATCGACCGCTACGACGACTGGTTCTTCATCGACCCCGACGCCGCCTGGTACCCGCGGAACTCGCAGGGCGGCGACGCGGCGACGTTCGACATGATCTACCACAGCCCGAGCTGGTATCCGCTCGCGAGCGTCGGCGTTCGGACCGACTCCACGGTCGACGGCAAAGTCATGACCACACACTGGGTAACGTCGCGGCCGACTCCGTTCGCGACGTTCAATCTCGGTCTGTTCAACGTCTATCATGCGGCGGACTCCGGCGCGCCGCCGCTCGACATCATGATGTCCGAAGATGCGCACCGCGCGTTGAGCCGCGGGCTGATCAGCGGCGGGTACATGATCGCCTCACAGAAGAACATGTCGCAGGTCGTCGCGGCGGACGTCTCGAACAGCCTGAAATGGTTCACCCACGCGTTTGGCCCGCCGCTGTACGACCATTTTTATGTCACGGAAATCCCGTACAGCGAAGGCGTTTCGTTTCCCGGCATGATCGACCTCTCGTGGGCGACGTTTCAGAACACAGCGCTCGACGGATTCGACGAATTCTTCCGCGCGCACGAGGTCGCGCATCAGTGGTGGGGCAACGGCGTGCGGCCCGCGACCTACCGCGACGCCTGGCTCTCGGAAGGGGTGGCTTCGTTCTGCGGGCTGTGGTACCTGCAAAGTGTGCGGCACGGCAACAAGGAATACTTCCGCTTCCTGGACACATACGCGCAGAACATCAAAGACAACCGCGATGCCGGTGTGACCTGGCTGGGGTACCGCGACGCCTCCAACCAGCGGCGCTACGGCTACCAGGCGATGATCTATGAAAAAGGCGCATGGATCACGCATATGCTGCGGATGCTCATGCTCGATCTCAGCACCGGTAAGGACGATCGGTTCAGCGCGATGATGCGCGATTTCCACGAGCGCTTCGCCGGCCAGAGCGCGACCACGGCGGACTTCCAGCGCGTTGCCGAAGAACACGTCGGCGTGCCCATGGACTGGTTCTTCGATCAATGGGTGAAGGGCGATGCATTGCCCACCTACAACGTGGCCTGGACGAGCGAGGCCACTCCAGACGGCAAACAGCGCGTTCGTCTGCGCGTGACGCAGGAAGGCGTGCCGCCCGATTTCCAGGCCTGGGTACTCGTGTCGGCCGACCTCGGAAACAATCGATTCGCAAACTTCCGCATCAAGGTCAGCGGCGCGCAGACGGAGTACCTGAGCCCGCTGCTGCCGATCGCGCCTCGCGCCGTCACGTTCAACGAGCTCCACAGCGTACTCGCGGACGTGAAGAACGAGCGTTGGTAGGCTAGCTTTGGGCATGCCGCCGCGTTCCCGCACCGCGCCCAAATCGGCCTCCGCCGCGACCAAGCAGGCACGGGCCCCGGGGAATCTCTCCAAGGCCGAGCTGCTGGACATATACCGTTTGATGCTCTTGTCGCGCCGGCTCGACGACAAGGAAATCCAGCTCAAACGGCAGAACAAAATCTTCTTCCAGATCTCCGGTGCCGGGCATGAAGCGGTGCTGGTCGCCGCCGGCAAGG
>DATDFB010000015.1:0-4324 GCA_036522835.1 Thermoanaerobaculia bacterium
CCATGCCGCCGCTGTGAGAGCGGCGGCATGGCCGCCGCACTCCAGATACACTCCGCTCCATGCGCACGGGAGCCTTCGCTCTTCTCTCTCTGTTCCTCGCCGCCGCCGCGCTCGCGCAGACGGCGGCCGACGACGAGTTCCTCAACCACCTCTACGAAACACGCACGTTCTCGCGCGTGGCCATCTCGCCGGACGGCAAGCGCGTGGCCTGGGCGGTGGAGGGTCACGGCCTCACCATCGCCAACGCCGACGGCGCGAACCGCAAGCACGTCGACGACGCCACCTCCCCCGCCTTCTCTCCCGACAGCGCGAAGCTCGCCTACCTCGGCGGGAGATCGCAGAAGCAGCTCTTCGTCGACGAGCAGAAGCTCACCGACGTCCACGGCTACGTCGCCGAGCCGGCCTGGTCGCCGGACGGCAAGTCGATCGCCTTCCTCTTCATCGAGCAGGCCAAGCGCGAGGCCGGGCCGCTCGTGGCCATGTCGCGCGCCGTCGGCGAGATCGAGTCGGCCATCGACGAGCAGCGCATCGCCGTCGTCGACGTGGCCACGAAGAAGCTCCGCGTCGTCACGCCGGCCGACATGTACGTCTATCACTTCGACTGGGCTCCCGATTCGCGGCGCATCGCCGCCGAGGCCGCGCCCGGCTCGGGCGACAACAACTATTGGGTTGCCAAGCTGCACGTCGTCGACGTCGCGAGCGCCGCGATGCGGCCGCTCTACACGCCGAAGCTGCAGATCGCCGATCCGCGCTGGTCTCCCGACGGCAAATCGATCGCGCTCATCGAAGGACTGATGAGCGACGAAGGCTCGACCGGCGGCGACGTGATGCTCGTCGACGCCGCGAGCGGTGCGGCGCGCAATCTCGCTCCGAGCATGAAGGCCTCGGCCACGACGCTGTCGTGGTCCGACGCCACGCACCTCACCGCCGGCGCGATCGTCGGCGGCGACGCCGCGCTCCTCCGCCTCGACACGAGCGGCGGCGCGGCGCAGACGCTGTGGCGCGGCCCGGAGCACATCACCACGGAGTACGTCGTCGGCGCGTCGATCGCGCGCGACGGCACGACCTCCGCCGTCATCCGCTCGTCGTTCCGCCAGGCACCCGAGGTGTGGACCGGGCCAATCGGGGCGTGGAAGAAAGTATCGAGCGAAAACGCCGCGCAGAAGGCGACGTGGGGCAACGTCACGTCGCTGCGCTGGAAGAGCGACGACTTCGACGTGCAGGGATGGCTGCTCGCTCCCGCGCTCATGGAGAGCAACAAGCGCTATCCGATCGTCGTCTGGGTTCACGGCGGCCCCGCGTCGGCCGTGCTCTCCGCGTGGCCGAGTCCGATCGCGGCGTTCCTGTCGATGAAGGGCTTCTACGTCCTCTATCCGAACTTCCGCGGCAGCTACGGCAACGGCGAGGCCTTCACGCAGGCGAACGTGAAGGACTTCGGCGGCGGCGATTTGCGCGACATGCTGCGCGGCATCGACGCCGCCGCGGCCGCGTCGCAGGCGGACGCGGACCGAGCCGGCATCTGGGGCTGGAGCTACGGCGGCTTCATGTCGATGTTCGCCGTCACGCAGACCGGCCGCTTCAAGGCCGCCGTCGCCGGCGCCGGCATCGCCAACTGGCTGAGCTACTACGGCGAGAACGACATCGACCAGTGGATGATCCCCTACTTCGGCGCCTCCGTTTACGACGATCCGGCGCCGTACGCGCGCGCCTCGGCCATCAACTTCATCAAGAACGCCAAGACGCCGACGCTCGTCCTCGTCGGCGAGCGCGACGGCGAGTGCCCGGCGCCGCAGTCGTTCGAGTTCTGGCACGCGTTGAAATCATTGGGGGTGGAGACGAAGTTAGTGGTCTATGCCGACGAAGGGCATCGCATCAGCAAGCCCGAGCACAAGCGCGACATCGCGCGGCGCGTGGCCGCCTGGTTCGGCAGACACCTGAAATGACACCGCTCCTCCTGGCCATCACGTTCAAAGTCCTCGGCATCGACTGCGCGATGTGCGCGCCGCCGGTGAAGAAGGCGCTCGCCTCCGTCGCCGGCGTGACCTCGGTGCGCGTCGATACGCGAGCGAAGACCGCCACGGTGGAAGGGAATCCCGATCCCGCGAAAATCCACGAGGCGCTGGCCAATGCCGGCTTCGAAGCGGAGCTGCCGGGCGAGCATCGCCCCGACTTCGCGCCGCTGCCGCCGGCCGAACTGGCCAAGCTCGACATCGTCGCGTTCGACGGCAAGTCGAAGCTCGACATCGAGAAATCGCTCGCCCCCGGCAAGATCACGATCGTCGACTTCTACGCCGACTGGTGCGGCCCCTGCACCGTGCTCGAGCGCCGCCTGGAGCGCTACATGGCCGCGCATCCGAACATCGCGTTGCGCCGCGTCGACATCGGCAAGTGGAACAATGCCGCCGCGCGCCAGGCCACGTCGCTCGGCGCCGCGGCGCTGCCGTACGTGCGCGTGTACGCGCCGAACGGCAAGTTCGTGCGGGCGGTGACGGGAGGGATGTGGGATGAGATGTTGGATGCGCTGGAGAAAGCGCGATGAAATGCAGAATGCCGAATGCTGAATGCAGAATTCGTCTGCTCGTCCTTCTCGCATTCTGCATTCTGCATTCTGCATTCGCGCCCAGCGCGTTTGCCTGACCCGCCTGAGCCAACCCCAACCTCTCCGGCGGAGCAGGTCAGGCCACGATCGTTCCGGTGAGGCATTGGCGCGTCTCGCTCGACGTCGCGCACGGCACGTTCGACACCTCGCACGTCGCCGAGTGTCCGGACGTCGCGCCCGAGTGCGCCACGACGTTCATCCCGCCGCACGAGCACCACGTCTCCCTCGGCCTCACGCACACGGAGCTCACGGCGGAGTACGGCCTCCGCGACGGCATGGAGCTCGCGCTGCGTTTGCCGTACGACGTGAAGGCGATGCACGTCCGCTACACCACGCTCGACGGCGCGCCGTACACGCCGCCGTACGGCGACATCCACCACCGCACGGAGACGCTGCGCGGCATCTCCGATCCGTCGCTCGATCTGCAGCGCGCCGCCGGCAACGACTGGATCGTCACCCTCGGCACGACGCTCCCGGCCGGCCACATCGTCCCCGACCCGATCGTCCTCGGCCGCGAAGGGAAAGAGCACGAGCACATCCAGTTCGGCTCCGGCACGTTCGAGCCCCGCCTGGGCGCGCAATTCCATCGCGCAAACTTCTTCGCCCACGCCGAGGCCAAGGTCAGCGTGTACGAGAACCGCGAGGGATACCGCGCGCCGTCGACGCTCGTCTGGTCGCTCGGCCCGAGCTTCCGCGCCGGCCGCGTCACCATCGATCCGCGCCTCAACGGCCAGTTCCAGACATTGGGGCGCTGGAGCGGCGAGATCGACGAGGGCACCGGCTTCCGCAACGCCGGCGCGCGGTTGCAAGTGTCGGTGCCGCTCGGCAGCGTCGTCCTCGCGCCGAGCGTCTATCGGGAGCTGTGGACCCACGGCAGCGCGGAACAGACCTTCCGGCAGCGGACGACGTGGGCGCTCTCGCTGAGCCGCTTGTACTGACCTACGGGATCGCCGAGACGTCGACGCTGACGAACATCACCGTGCCGCACGTGCCGGTGATGCCGCCCGGGCAGGCGATCTTCGTGTACGCGGCGTCGACGTTGGCCTTGCGCAGGAACGCGCCGAGGAGCAGCTCGCGGTGCTCCGCGGACGTGGTGAAGAGCGACAGCTTCTGAGGGCCAAAGAAGAAGCGCATGCCGTTGCTGTTCGTCTGCACGACGGTCATCTTTCCGGAGACGTTGTCGGCGAACGCGCTCGACGCCGAGAGCGCGAGGAGCAGAAGGGTAACCACTACGAAACGACGAATCATCGAAACCTCCTTGTAACGTGGTGACGTTTCGCACTCGTTCGTTTCACGATCGCACTCATCCCATCCCGGGATGGGGATGGGACTCATCCGATCCGCGATCGCACGCACGCGATCGGCGAGCGCATTCGCGTACACTCCGTTCATGAATGGCAATGAATTCTTCGGCCGCGTGGTCGGCGCCGCCGCGTGGAAGCCGTTCCGCATCTCCGAGACGCGTTACGCGCGCGGCGCGTTCCTGCCGCCGCACCGCCACGAGGAGAGCTACCTCACCTTCGTCCTCGCCGGCGGCTACCGCGAGCGCTCCGGCGGCCGCACCCGCGCGTGCGAGGAGCGCTCGCTCGTCTTCCACCCCGCGGGCGACACGCACGAGGACGACTTCGCCGAGCGGCCGACGCGCTGCCTCAACATCGTCGTGACGCAGGAGTTCGTCGAGCGGCTCGGCCATGCCGCGGCGCCGCTCGACCGCGGCGACGTCGT
>DATDFB010000016.1:0-14728 GCA_036522835.1 Thermoanaerobaculia bacterium
GAGAGCGAGCAGGGCGACATCGCGCTGCGGCTCATCGCCGACCACGCCCGCACGATGACGTTCCTCATCACCGACGGCGTGATCCCGAGCAACGAGGACCGCGGCTACGTGCTGCGGCGCATCATCCGCCGGGCCATCCGCTTCGGACGCAAGCTCCCCGGCGCCGTCCTGCTCACGCAGCTCGTCGACTCCGTGATGGAGATGATGGGCGAGGCCTATCCGGAACTGCGCGCGCGCCGCGAAGCCATCGTGAAGACGCTGGAGTCGGAGGAGGAGCGCTTCTCCCGCACGCTCACCACCGGCATGGAGCGGGTCGGTCAAGTGCTTGACGAGGTCAGGCGGCGCGGCGAGACCACTCTCGGCGGCGCCGAGATCTTCCGCCTGTACGACACCTACGGCATCCCCATCGACCTCATCGCCGAGATGGCCGAGGAGGAGGGCGTCACGCTCGACCGCGAAGGCTTCGAGGTCATGATGGCCGACGCGCGCGCGAAGGCGAAGGCGTCGTCGAAGTTCCAGGCCAGCGCCGTCGCGGACATCGACTTCGAGGAAAACCAGTTCGTCGGCTACGACAACTACGTCGACGTTCCTTGCGAGGTGAAGACGCTCGTCAGCGACGGCGCGGTCGTCTCGCAGCTCGCCAAAGGGCAGTCGGGCTCCGTCGTCCTGAATCCGACGCCGTTCTACGCGGAGAGCGGCGGCCAGATCGGCGACAGCGGTGAGCTCTCTTGGCCGAACGGCCGCGCCACGGTGACGAACACCTACAAAGTCGGCGTGACGACGCTCTCCGACGTCACTGTCGACGAGGGGACGCTCGTGCCGGGGCTCGTCGTCAGCGCCACCGTGCCGCGCCTCACGCGCCTCGACACCACCGCGAACCACACCGCCACGCACCTTCTGCACAAGGCGCTGAAGGACGTCCTGGGACCCACCGTGCAGCAGGCCGGCTCGCTCGTCGCGCCGGACCGGCTGCGCTTCGACTACACGTACCACCAACCGCTGACGGACGAGCAGATCCGGCAGATCGAGGACATCGTCAACGAGAAGGTTCGCGAGAACGTGGAGGTGACGAAGACGGTCATGCCCATCGCCGAGGCCAAGCGCACGGGCGCCGTGGCCATGTTCGGCGAGAAGTACGGCGAGAACGTGCGCATCGTGGCCGCCGGCGATTGGTCGCGCGAGTTCTGCGGCGGCTGCCACGTCAACCGCACCGGCGACATCGGCGTGTTCAAGATCGTCTCCGACCGCTCGCTCGCCGCCGGCGTCCGGCGCATGGAAGCAGTGACGGGCCGCGGCGCGCTCGAATACTTCCGCGCGCGCGAGCATCAGGCGCTGGGCGCCGAGGCGGCGCTGCAGGCGAAGCAGAAGCAGCTCGAAAAAGAGATCAAGCAGCTCAAGGCGCGTCTGGCCAGCGGCGGCGGCGCGGCGGCGGCGTCCGAGGCGCCGCGCGACGTGAACGGCGTCAAGTTCGTGACGCGGCGCGTCGACGACGTGAGCGGCGGCGACCTCCGCAACCTCGCTGACGAGATGCGCTCCAAGATCAAGAGCGGCGTCGTCGTCCTCGGCAGCGTCAGCGACAGCAAAGTGACGCTGCTCACGGCGGTCACGAAGGACCTCGTCGACAAGCTGCCGGCGACGTCGGTGCTGAGTAAGCTCGCCCCCATCGTCGGCGGCAAAGGCGGCGGCAAGCCCGACCTCGCCCAGGCCGGCGGCAAGGAGCCGGGCAAGCTCGACGAGGCGCTCGAGCAGGTGCCGGGGGCGCTGCGGGAGCTTTTGAGCGCGTGACGAGCATGTGCAGTGCGCCGGGCCAAGCCGGCGCTCTGACAGCGGCGGCATGGCCGCCGCACTCCAGAAGTCGCGTATAATCCGGCAATTAACCGCGCTTACATGGGAGTGTGAAGATGGCTACGTTGCGCGTACGTGCTCTCGGGGTGGTCGCGGCGGTGCTCCTTGGGGTCCTTCTCGCGGCCCCGGCGCACGCGCAGAGCTGCGGGCCGATGGACGTCGTGTTCATCATCGACGAGACCGGCTCGATGACCAACGTCATCAATCAGGTGCAGACGCAGGTCGGCAAGATCGCCGACGCCGTCGAAGTGGCCTCGGGCGGCGACTTTCAATTCGGCGTCGTCGGCATGCCCGACAACAACATCGACGTCATCGAGAACCTCTCCGCGGACCGCACCGCGTTCAACACCGCCACGTCGAAGCTGGTCGTGGCCGGCGGCTGCGGCGGCGTTCCGTACGACGAAGCGATCAACGCCGTGGTCAACGCGCTCGGCCCGCGCACCGGTTCCGAGGGCGCGCAGCTCAACGCCTTCACCGGCGGCTTCCGCCCGCAGGCGGCCAAGATCGTCATCCTCATCACCGACACGCTGCCGCAGGCGTTCACCTGCCAGTACGTCGCCGGCACGCACGACGTCGCCGCGCACAACTTCGCCGCGCAGGCCGCGGCGGCCGACATCCACGTCACCGCCGTCTACATCCCGACCGGCAACACGCCCGAGGCGGAGATCATCCGCATCATGCAGGACGTCGCCACCACGTCGGCCGGCCTCTTCAAGCAGGCGAAGGCCGACGCCAGCGACCTCTCCGACATCATCGTCGACATCGTCAACCAGTGCGGCGGCGCCGCGGGCGCGGGCAGCCAGAACTTGATCCTCGATCCGACCGAGGTCTTCCTCTCCAACGTCGAGACGGTGGACGTGAAGTCGACGCTCTACCTGCCGGCGCCGGCGGACAAGGTCACGACCTACACCGCCACCGGGCTGCCCGAGGACTCGACCGTGCAGTTCCTCCCGCGCACGCCCGACGTAGAGGGCACCGAGGCGCGGACGATGCGCATCACCATCGGCCCCGACACGCCGCCGGGCACGTACGTGCTCACGGTCAAGGCCTCGCGCGACGACATCGCCGATCAATTCGACTACGTGCTCGTCTTCGTCGACTGCCAGCCGCCGTTCATCCTCGGCGTCAACGACCTCGGCACGCAATCGCAGACCGTCACGTCGGGCTCGCGCGCGAACCTGAAGGTCGTCCCCGGCGGCAACGGCCCGTTCAAGTATCAGTGGTACCAGGGACACAGCGGCTCGACGGCCTTCCCGATCGCGGGGGCGACGTCGAACACGCTGCAGACGCCGCCGATCACGACGGGGACGGAGTTCTGGGTGCGCGTGACCAACGGCTGCGGCTCGCGCGACAGCGCCACCGCCACGGTGTCGCCGAGGTAGTCGACGAGCGCGGCCGGCACGCACCAGTGGGGGACGCAGCCCGAGATGTTCGGGCCGCGTCACGAATACCGCCTCGGCATCATCCTCGATGAAGTCGAGCGCCTCCCCGCCGGCGCGCGCGTGCTCGACGGCGCCGTCGGCCTGGGGCAGCTCGCGCGGCGGATGCAGCAGCGCGGGTATCGCGCGATCGGAATCGACTCCGCCTTCGAGGCGGCGCTCTTCGCCACGCGCAACGGTACGCCGAGCGTCGCCGGCGACATGACGCGGATGCCGTTCCGCGACGGCGCCTTCGACGGCGTGACGACGGGCGAGACGCTCGAGCACCTCGACGATGACGCCGGCGCCGCGCGCGAGATCGGGCGCGTGCTGCGCGCCGGCGGCACGTGTATCGCCACCGTGCCGGCGCTGCGGTCGCTCTGGTCCGCGAGCGACGACTACTACGAGCACCGCCGCCGCTACGCGCGCGCGGAGCTCGCGGCGCTCTTCGGCGGATTCGAGATCGTCAAGGCGAAGTTCTGGGGCTTTCCGATCGTTCTCGCCTACGACACCGTGTTTCTTCTGCCGATGAACAAGCGCCGGGCGCGCCGCGCCGTTTCGCAGGACGTGGCGTTGCAGTCGGTGGCGCGGGTGGGACGGGCGCGGTGGCTGGTCGGCATCGTGCGCGCGGTGTTCAACCTCGACCGGCTGTTTGGGTGGATTCCATTCGGGCCGGGACTGCTGCTCGTGGCCAGGAAGCGGTGAGAGGGCTGGCCCAAGCCTCGCTTTGATAGGATGCCGGAATGAGCCGCAACCTCGATCTCGAAAAGTCCGCCTCCACCGCGCCCGTCGCCGGCGCGGACGACGCCGAACAGCTCCCGCTCTTTTCGCGCGATACCGTCGCCGAGGTGAGGAAAGCGGAGCCGGCGTGGCGCCGCGACGCGACCAAGAAGGCGCCGTGGAAGCACGACTTCACCACCGTCAGCGGCATGGAGACCAATCCGATGGCGACGCCGGCCTCGGTCGCCGGGCAGGACTGGAACGAGATCGGCTGGCCGGGCGAGTTCCCTTACACGCGCGGCATCCATCCGGCCGGATACCGCGGGAAGCTCTGGACCATGCGCCAGTTCGCCGGCTTCGGCACGGCGGCGCACACCAACGAGCGCTTCAAGTACCTCCTCGCGCACGGGCAGACCGGACTGTCGACGGCGTTTCATCTGCCGACGCTGTACGGCTACGACTCCGATCATCATTTCAGCGCCGGCGAAGTCGGCAAGTGCGGCGTGGCCGTCGACTCGCTCGCCGACATGGAAGTGCTCTTCGACGGCATCAACCTCGAGGACGTCACGGTCTCGATGACGATCAACTCCACGGCGCCGATCCTGTTGGCGATGTACCTCGCCGTCGCGGAGAAGCAGGGCGCCGACTGGAAGAAGATCAGCGGTACGCTGCAGAACGACATCCTCAAGGAGTACATCGCCCAGAAGGAGTACATCTTCCCGCCGCGCCCGTCGATGCGGCTGATCACCGACATCTTCCGCTTCTGCGCCGAGAACGTGCCGAAGTACAACACGATCTCGATCAGCGGCTATCACATCCGCGAGGCCGGCTCGACGGCGCTGCAGGAGCTGGCCTTCACGCTGCGCGACGGCATGGAGTACGTCGAGTACGGCGTCCGCGCCGGGCTCGACATCGACGACTTCGCGCCGCGGCTGTCGTTCTTCTTCAACTCGCATAACGATCTGTTCGAAGAGGTGGCGAAGTTCCGCGCCGCGCGGCGCGTGTGGGCGAAGGTCATGCGCGACCGCTACGGCGCGCGCGACCCGCGCTCCTGGATGTGCCGCTTCCACACGCAGACCGCCGGTTGCTCGCTCACGGCGCAGCAGCCGTACAACAACATCGTCCGCGTGACCGTGCAGGCGCTCGCCGCGGTGCTGGGCGGGACGCAGTCGCTGCACACGAATTCGCTCGACGAGACGCTGGCCCTGCCGACGGAGAAGGCGGCGCGCATCGCCCTGCGCACGCAGCAGATCCTGGCGCACGAGTCGGGCGTCATCAACACCGTCGATCCGCTGGCCGGCTCGTTCTATGTCGAGGAGCTGACGAACCGCATGGAGCAGGGCTGCTTCGACTACATCGAGAAGATCGACCGCTTCGGCGGCATGGTCGAGGCGATCGAGGCAGGCTTCCCGCAGCGCGAGATCTGGGACGCGTCGTATCAGTTCCAGCGCTCGGTCGACAGCGGGGAGAAGGTCGTCGTCGGCGTGAACGCGTTCCAGCTCGAGGAGGAGGAGCCCTACGACGCGCTCTACATCGACGAGTCGGTGACGGCCGAGCAGCTCGAGATCCTCAACAAGGTGCGCGCCACGCGCGACGCCCGCCGCGTCGAGGAGACGCTCCAGGCGCTCCGCAACGCCGCAACGGACAGCGGCACGAACACGATGCCGTTCATCCTCGACGCCGTGCGCGCCTACGCGACGGTGGGGGAGATCTCGGACGCGCTGCGCGATGTATTCGGGACGTATCAGGAGCCGGCGCTGTTTTAGAGGCCATGGCCGCCGCTCTGACAGCGGCGGCATGGCCGCCGCACTCCACAATGTCTGAATTCGCAATAACGTGACATGTCGAACGTGATCCGCATCACTTTGGCAACCTTTCTCGTGGATAATCTCTCCCCATGCGACGAACAGCGACGCTCTTCCTCCTTCTCTGCGGTCTCGCAGCTCTCGGATTCTCAAAGGATGTGTTCCTAAGCATCGGCGGCACGGTTGGAAACGGCGGCGTCGGCTCCTTCCGCACAGATCTGCGCATCTTCAATCCTTCATCGACGAAGGACATCCAGATTCAGGCGTACTTCCTCCCGACCGGCGGCGGCGACAACAGCGGCGCCCAGCCGAAGACGATCACGGTTCATCCGCGCCAGATGGCCGTCTACGACGACGCCATCACCACGCTCTTCTCCGACACGCGCCTCGGCGGCATCCGCCTCTCCTCGGCCGACGACTTCGTGGCCACGCAGAAGATCTACTCCGTCGCTGCCAACGGCACGCTCGGCCAGTTCCTCCCGGGGATCGACTCTGCGACCGCGAAGAAGAACGGTCTGCTGCTGCAGATCAAAGCGAACGGCTCGAACGGACAGGCCGGGACGTTCCGGACGAACATCGGCATCCTGAATCCGAACAACGCCACCGCGAACACGACGTGGCGGCTCTACGACAAGAACAACGCCCTGGTCGGCGACGCGAAGACGCTGGCGGTCGCGCCGTATGCCGTCATCGGCCCCTCGGAGATGCGCGGCTTCTTCGGCGCGCCCGCGAGCGCGGACCTGAGCGACGCCTGGATCGGCTACACCTCCGACCAGCCGATCGTCGCCTACGCGTCGATCGTCGACAACGGTACGACCGACCCGACGTATATCCCGTCCTTCGAGGACACGAATCCGCCGTCGACGACGCCGTCGAACAACAACAAGGTTCTGAGCGTCGTCGAGCATAACTTCCAGATCACCGTCACCGGCGCGGAGGCGCTCGCCGTCGGCGACACCGTCACCGTGCGCGTGCAGGTGTTCGACGGCCTCCATGGCTTCGAGCTGCAGGACCCGAACGGCGTCGACGTGATTCCGGCGCACGGCGGAACGAACCCCGGCACGACGTACGAGGAGACGTTCGTGGTGAAGAAGGAAGGGACGTACTCGTTCTTCTGCACGAACACGCTCTGCGGCGCGCACACAGGGATGTTCGGCACGTTCGACATCGGCGAGCCGGGCGGCAAACCGGCGCCGGGCTACTGACCGCGACGCTGCATTTCCTGCTAAACTCAACGGCCTGGGAGTGTTGGGCGGGATGCAGCTTCTTGAATTCACTCGAAGCCGGCGCGGAGGGGAGCTCCTCGGACTGGTCGTTCTGGCGGCCGGGACGATGCTGCTCCTCTCCCTCGTCACCTACCATACGGACGACTCGTCGGCGTTTCACACCTCGACGAACACCGTCATCGCCAACGCCATCGGCTACTACGGCGCGACGATGGCCTGGCTCTTCGTCAGCTTCTTCGGCTTCGCCTCGCTGCTCTTTCCCGCGGCGCTCCTGGCGATCGGCTGGCAGCGCTTGCGCGCGCACGAGATCGAGTACGCGCAGACGAAGCTGATCGGCTTCGCACTGCTGACGATCGTTCTCCCGCCGCTCTTTGACCTCGCCATCGGGAAGGTCTGGCTGCGCAACGCACTGATCCCCTCCGGCGGCTACCTCGGCGCGGAGATCAATCGGGCCGCCTCCGCGAATCTCAACCGCACCGGCGCGGCGATCGTGCTCGTGACGGCGCTGCTCGTCGGAATCCTGCTGGCCACGCGCATCAGCCTCGCCGCGGTTTTCGGCGGCTTCCAGCAGAAGCTTCTCGGCGGCGGCCGCGCGCTGTCGCTGCAGTGGGCGCGCTTCACCGAGCGCCGCCGCAAGGAGAAGATGAAGGAGGCGATCGTCCGCAAGCACCTCGAGAAGATCGACGCGCCGCCGCAGCTCCGCCTCGTCGAAGGCGGCGGTGCGGACGACGTGCCGGTCGTGCGCGAGGTCAAAGGGGCGGGGCGATTCCAGATCCGCAAAGTGACGAAGGCGGATCTGCGCAAGGCCGCCGAGGAGCTGTCGAAGCAGGAGCGGCCCGACCCGTTCGAGCTGTACGTCGCGCCGCGTCCGGCGCCCGAGCCGGAGCCCGAACTGGAATTCGAGCCGCCGCTCTATCTCGACGAGCCGCCGGTTATCCGCGCCAAGCCGCCCCGCCCGCCCGCCCGCCCGGCGACGAAACCGGGCCGCCGCGAGCCGCGCCGCGGCACCGATCTGATGCCGCCCGTCGAGCTCCTCACCGCCGGGCCGAAGCAGGACCAGATCAACGACGAGGTGCACAAGAAGTTCCTCGAGATCGGCCACCTCATCGAGGAGCGCTGCCGCGAGTTCTCCGTCGAAGGCGAGGTGACGGCGTATCACCCCGGGCCGGTGGTGACGACGTTCGAGTTCAAGCCCTCCGCCGGCGTGAAGTACGCGAAGGTGGTGAACCTCGGCGACGATCTCGCGCTGGCGCTGAAGGCGGAGTCGATCCGCATCGAGCGCATCAGCGGCTCGTCGACGGTGGGCATCGAAGTGCCGAACAAGAAGCGCGAGATCATCACCCTGCGCGACATCGTCGACACGGAGACGTTCCACGCCTCGCCGTCGCTGCTCTCCCTCGCCCTCGGCAAGGACATTCACGGCGAGCCGGTCGTCACGGACCTGGCACGCATGCCCCACCTCCTCGTTGCCGGCGCCACCGGCGCGGGTAAGTCGGTCGGCCTCAATTCGATGATCGTCTCGCTGCTCTACAAGGGGCTGCCGAAGCAGCTCCGCATGCTGATGATCGATCCGAAGATGGTCGAGCTGAAGATCTACGAGGACATCCCGCACCTGCTGCACCCGATCGTCACCGATCCGAAGCTCGCCTCGAACGCGCTGATCTGGGCGGTGGCGGAGATGGAGAACCGTTACCGTACGCTGGCCGAGTGCGGCGTCCGCAACATCGACCAGTACAACGCGTTGCTCAAAGACCCGGAGGCGCACCGCCGCGCGCGCAAGGCTTTGCCCGACGACGACGCGCCGACGCCGGAGCCGATGCAGTACATCGTCATCATCATCGATGAGTTCGCGGACTTGATGATGATCGCGCCGAAGGACGTGGAGGACTCGGTGACGCGCCTGGCGCAGAAGGCCCGCGCGGTCGGCATCCACCTGATCGTGGCCACGCAGCGGCCGTCGGTCGACGTGATCACCGGCGTGATCAAGGCGAATTTCCCGTCGCGCATCTCTTATCAGGTGGCCTCGCGGATCGACTCCCGCACGATCCTCGACACGCAGGGCGCCGAGAAACTCCTCGGCAACGGCGACATGCTCTTCCTTCCGCCCGGCACCGCGCGCATCCGCCGCATCCACGGCGCGTACGTGTCGGAAAAAGAGATCGTGGAGATCGTCGACTTCGTGAAGAAGAACCAGGGAGAGCCGAAGTTCCTCGAGGAGATCACGAAGTCGATCGAAGAGAAGAGCGGCGTCGACGGGATCGAGTACCTCGAGGATCCGAAGTACGACGAGGCCGTGCGCGTGGTGCTGTCGACCGGGCAGGCCAGCGCGTCGTACCTGCAGCGCCGCATGAAGCTCGGCTACTCCCGCGCCGCGCGCCTGATCGAGATCATGGAAGCGAACGGCGTGGTCGGCCCGTCGCAGGGTTCGAAGCCGCGCGAGATCCTGATCCGCGCCGAGGACTACCCGCCGGCGAGCGGACAGATCTGATCTCCTACGGCACGTAATAGAGTCGGATCGATTTTCCGACGCGCTCGTACGGTAGCCGGCCGAGCCACTCGTAGCCGCCGCGGCGCGCGTCGGGTTCGAGGGCCAGGATCGTTTCGCTTACCGCCACCCACCCCTTGGTGATCGCGAACGGCGGCAGCGGCGTGTCGTGCACGCCGAAATGATCGAACGGAATGGTGGTCGTGCAGCGGAGAGCGATGCGGTCGAAGTTGCGCTTGCGCGTCAGCCGCGCCAGGCGAAACATGTCCTGCCCCCAATCGAGGTTGCTGTCGACGGCGATCTTCTGCGGTTCCGCGCCGGCGGCTTCGTTGAACCAGGCGAAGTAGTCGGGATGGGCGAGGGCGCTGCCGCCGAAGAACCACACCGCGGCGACAAGCGCGACGACGCGCCATCGGCTCCACAGCCAGGCGAGCCCCGTCGCTGCGACGATGGCGAGAAACGGATAGACCGGCAGCAGGTGCCGTGCGCCGATCTCGATGCTGCTGCTCAGGGTGGAGAGAAGGATGAGCGCGGGGATCAGCGCGAATTTCAACGGCGCGCGGATCGCTCCGGCGCCGGTGAACGCGAGAAATGGCAGCGGCGTCTTGAAGAAGAAGACGACGGGGAAGTAGTACCACCAGCCGCGGTGCGTGGTTTGGCCGAAGAGGTACGACAGTGTGCCGATTTCCGTGTAGCGCCGCAGCATGAACAGACCGCCTGCGTATGAGGTTGCCGGGATCGGCACGCGCGTGTAGAGCCAGCGAAGGGAAGGGGAGAGCGCGCTCGCGGGCGGCATGATGACGGATTGGAACTGGGCGAGCGGTTTCAGCTCGAAGCGGTACCCGGCCCAGAGCACGAAGAGTGCGGCGAGCGCAAACGCGGCGAGCTGCCGCGGCTTCGCCGTTCGTCTCCACAGAACGAGCACGCCGAGGGGAAAGAAAAGCGGAAACGAAAGCTTGGCGAGCGCGCCCGCGCCCGCGGCGGCGCCGGCAAGGATCGCGCCTTGCCACGTGCCGTTTTTCAGCCAGCGCTCCGTTGCGAAGAGCGCGAGGATGAGCGTCGCCGCGGCAGCCATGTCGGTACCGGCGATGCCGGCGTTGCCTAAGACTTGCGGGACGCAGGCGAAGAGGACGACCGCGAGAATGGCAACACCGTCGCCGAGCTCGCGCGCCCAGGCCGCGATCGTAAACATGGCGATGCCGAGGAAGAGGAGGTTGGCCATGCGGGCGCGCGCGAGAGCGCTCACGACGTCGGCGCGGTCGAAGACGACGATGGTCGGAAAGAGGAGACGGTCGTCTGCGTGCTCGACCGGCTGCGAGCGGTACGGGATGGCGAAGAGAATCTTCGCCAGCGGCGGATTCAACGCCTCCCACGCCGGCACGCCCGCCCACCACATCCGCCCCGCGGCGATGTGGGTCGGCTCGTCGACGACCGGCGCGAAGATGCGCCAAGTCGTGCCGACCCGCACCGCGGTCAGCAGGAAAATAGCGGTCGTGATGAGCCAGAACTTTCTGCTGTCCATCGCGCGGCGTGCATCCTATCCGTTCGCCGCTCCTCCTTTTCGGCGCGCGTATCCGTGAGTTGCCCGTCGCCGCACCGTCGATTGACCTCACCGCGGCGCTCGCGCTGTTCCGCAACGTGCCGCTCGCACGCCTGGCGCTTCGTCGACATTGGCCGCGTCTACGCGCGAGCACACCCGACGAGCCGTGCTCGCGGTAAAATCGGCGCACACCCCATGACTGAGATGCCCGCGCCCCAACCGCGCTACTGCTACGTCCCGTATGGCGGCAGCGTGGAAGAGCATGACCGGCTCGGCATCGCGCGGAAGATCCGCACCGGTGACATCGACGGGACGACGCAGCTCGCCATGTCCGGCACCGATGAGTGGCAGCCGGCGGCGAGCTTCCCGGAGCTGGCGCGCTACTTCGAGCTCGTCGCGGCTCGGCCGGACACGTCTGCCGGTGCAATCGCCGTCCCCGTGCCGCCGCGCAACGTCGAGTCGATGGGTCAACGCATCCTCGCCGGACTGACCTATCCGATCGCCGGCGGGCAGATCATCACGCTCCTGGCACTCTCGGTGCTCGGCATCATCCCGTTGATCAGCCTCCTGGCCACGCTCGCCTCGACCGTCATCGTGCTCGACATCGTGCGCCGCTCGGCGGACGGGCACACGAAGATGTCGACTTGGATCGACACGTCGAATCCCGCGGAGATGTTCCGGCTCTACTTCCGCGTGCTCGTTGTGACGCTCGTTTCCCTCGCGCCACTCATCGCCACCACGGTCTGGGCGATCCTGGCGATGTACGGCGGCGCGGTGTCTCCGGTGACGGCGATCCTCGTGCTGATCGTGGCGGCGGTCTTCGCCGCGATCTACTACCCGGCATGTCTCGCGACCGTCGCGGTCTGGGACAATGTCGTGAGCGCGCTGAATCCGTTTTACATCTTTCGAGTGATCGACACCGTCGGCGTCGACTACTTCGTCGTCATCCTGATCTGGTTCCTCGCCAACCTCGCCATCGGCTTCACGCGGTTCTTCTCGCCCCTGTCCATGATCCCGATCGTCGGCTCCGCCTTCTCCGCGTTCCTGTCGCTGTACGTCCTCTTCTACGCATCGCATCTGCTCGGATGGGCGGTCTATCGCCACGCGCCCGAGCTCGGCTGGGAGTGACGTGGACTGCCGCGTCGGCTGCGGCGCGTGCTGCATTGCGCCCTCGATCTCGTCGCCAATCCCCGGCATGCCGGACGGCAAGCCGGCCGGCGTGCGCTGCATCCAACTCACCGACGACCACCGCTGCGCGCTCTTCGGCAAGCCCGAGCGCCCGGCCGTCTGCGTCGCGCTACGCCCGATGCCGGAGATGTGCGGCACGAGCGCGCGCGAGGCGTACGACTACCTCGAGCGTCTGGAGCGCTTGACGGCGCCGGGTAAAATTGAATCGTGAACGGCTTTGTCGAAGCGCACGTTCTGCTCATTCCCACGGATGTCGGCGGGCGAGGCGATGCCATCGCGCCGCGGGCGGGCGACTATCGTCCGTTCGTGAAGAGCGCCGCCGGCGCGATGCTGCGCCTTCGGTTCATCGAAGGGCCGCCGCGCATCGCGCCGGGGCAGGCGGGGCGGGTGGTGGCGGAGCTGGAGACGCCCGTGGCTGTCGACGAGCTCTTCGCGCCGGGCACGGAGCTCGACGTCGTCGAGCACGAGCGCGTCGTCGGCATCCTCACCGTCGCCCGCGTATTCTGAATCGTCATCGTGGCGGAGTGCCGCGCAGCAGCGTTGGGGCGCACGTAGTGCGCCCCAACGTGGCGTGCGGCGGCCTACCGCGAAGCCACCTCCTCTGTGTTGGGCACGCGCTCGGCCATCGAAATCATCGACAGGAAGTCGTGCCGGTAACCTTCGAAGTCGCGGCCGAGGGCTTTTTGCGCGATCTCGCGCACCTGGCCGAACGACGCTGTTCCTTTGTGCGGTGAATTCCGCAGCAGCATTCCGAGCTCCGCGACTGACGCCGCGAAGCGGAGATTGTCCGTGGCCGTGGCAAACGGCCCGGTTTGGTCGGCCACCGTCTCGGTCATCAGCTTGCTCGTGTCGCTGTCGGGCGCCTTGTAGCGCAGCTTGAGCGTGAGCAGCTCCGGCGAGGACTTCGCCGAGGAAGCGACGGCGGTCGTCTGATATTTCAACGGATCGACCTGCGCGAGGGCCTGGTCGCCGTCGGGCGGCACCAGTTCATAGAGTGCCGTCACGGAGTGGCCGGCGCCGAGCTCGCCGGCATCTTTGGCGTCGTCGTGGAAGTCTTCTTTGCGCAGCAGGCGGTTCTCGTAGCCGATGAGGCGATACGCCAACACCTTGGCCGGATTGAACTCGATCTGCAGCTTGACATCCTTCGCGACGGTGAAGAGCGTGCCGCCCATTTCGTGGACCAACGTTTTACGCGCCTCGGAAAGGTCGTCAATGTAGGCGTAATTGCCGTTGCCCTTGTCGGCGAGCAGCTCCATTTTCGAATCCTTCAAATTGCCCATACCGAAACCGAGGACGGTGAGAAAGATGCGGTCTTTGCGCTTCTCCTCGATGAGCTGTTCGAGCTCTCCGTCGCTCGACGCGCCGACGTTGAAGTCACCGTCGGTCGCGAGAATCACGCGGTTGTTTCCGCCGTCGATGAAGTTCTCCTTGGCGATGCGGTAGGCGAGCTTGATGCCCGCGCCGCCGGCGGTCGAGCCGCCGGCCTCGAGACCCTGAATCGCGGAGAGGATTGCGCCCTTGTTGCTGCCGGGCGTCGACGGCAGGACGAGGCCCGCGTTGCCGGCGTACACGACGATGGCCACGCGGTCCTGTGCCCGAAGCTGATTGACGAGCAGCCCGAGCGAATCCTTCACCAGCGGGAGCTTGTTCGGCATCTCCATCGAGCCGGAGACGTCGATGAGGAACACGAGATTTGCCGGCGGCAGGTCGGCGGTCTTTATCCGCCGTGCCTGCAAGCCGACGAGGAGAAGCCGGTTCTTGGCGTTCCACGGGCACGCCGCGATTTCGGTCGTGACGGAGAACGGATCGGCCCCGCGAGGATCGGGATAGTCGTACGAGAAATAGTTGATCAACTCTTCGATGCGCACCGCGTCGCGCGGGGGCCGCTGGCCGGCGGTGAGATAGCGCCGCACGTTGCTGTACGACGCGCGGTCGACGTCGATCGAGAACGTGGAGAGCGGGTTGTCGACCGCCTTCAGGAACGGATTCTCCTGAAAGCGCCCGTACTCTTCCGTGTTGAGCTCCGCGACATCCGACGGCGCGGCGGCCTTCATCATCGCCGGGCGCGGAACGCCGCCGATCGAGCCGCCCACCACGCCACCGACCGCCCCGCCCACCACGCCGCCCTCCACGCCGCCCACGACGTAGCCGGCGCGCCCGCCCGCCACGGCCTCGTTCTTCGCCTCGACCTCGGGAGCGGGAACGGCCATCGGCTGGCTCGTGGGCGGCGGAGGAGGCGGTGTCGTGGATGAGCGATCATCGCGGCCGACCACCTTCGGCGGCGGCGGACCATTGACGTCGTTCTTGCACGAGACCAGCGACAGCGTGGCGAAGAGCAGCGCCGAGAGGATGACGATGATCGTCAGCATCGGCGAGGAGACGGGGACGGTTTTGTGTTTGCGGCGAGTGCGCATGGGGCGGCTCCTTTCGCCGCTCTTAGACACCTCGTTTTTTCGGAACGAAACCGCCGCGCCCGCGGTGCGACGGCGCGCGCCGCGGCG
>DATDFB010000017.1:0-22109 GCA_036522835.1 Thermoanaerobaculia bacterium
TGTTGCGTCTCAGTTCATCGTGCACGGCAGGATGTCTCAGCTCATCGTGCACACGGCAGTGAAGAGATCTTAGCAGCGGCCGTCCGCTGCAATCGGACGGAAGCCCCTTCCGTCCGATCGAAGATCTCCAGCCGCAGCGGAGCAGCGTGCACCCGAAGGGCCGAAGCGAAGCGGAGGAGGCGCCGGCACGGCGCCTTGCACGGTGCGTGAGCGGAGGCTAGCTCCTACGGTAGGCGCAGGTCTGGATCAGTCGATTGTCCATGCGGATCTCCAGTTGCTCGGCGGCCACATCGACCGTGGCCTGTACGTACTCATGGGCGGCTTCGGGCGGAAGAGCGAACGTTTCGCCGAAAATGTCGAGCTTCTGATCGCTGCGGATGAACCGGACGAAGTGATATCGGCCGCGATCGGGCCGAGGGAGCGGCGAAGCTGGTGGTGTGAGCTGCTTTGGGGTTCGGCACGAGCCAGACGAGAGGGCCAGAACCTGATTCGGTGTGCGGCCTGCGTTCTTGCGGTACTTCCAACGCGAGTTGTGCCGGGCATCGAACTCGAGCGAGCGGTTCTCGAGCTCCTTGAACGTGGTCATCGGATGAGCGAGCACCTTCTGCTGCCAGTGATCGTTGAACTTCTCGACCACGCCATTCCTCCACGGCTCGGCAGGAGGGATGAACAACGGTTCCACGTCGTGCATCAGACAGAGTCGCAGCACCTGACTCAAGCCTCGAGGATGGAGGCGGCTACCGAAGAACACCAGCTCGTTGTCGAACTGCTGAATGAGCGGGAAACCGAGACGGACCCATGACTCCCACAGCGCTGGCACCACTACATCGTTCGATCGGCCGCTGATGGGAATCGTTGCGCATCGACCCGTGGCCACGTCGACCGTGTTGAGCGAATAGAACCGCACCGGCCCACGCAGGTACCGCGGGCCAACGAAATCGCTTTGATGGACGCTGCCCGCATGAGTAGCCACGGGTCCCGGGTACTTTCTTCCCTTGCTCGGCCGTCGCGTCGTGGTCGCTTCGATCAGGCCGTGGCGCTTCAAAATCCGATTGATCGTGGCAATCGACGGGCAGGGCTGTTCCCCTGCTTCCAACTCCCAAGCAATCGCCTGTGCGCCGTGGAATCCATCCTCGCGCGCCAGGCGCTGCCGCGTATGCACGACTACTTGCTCGATCTCGCTGCTGCTGCGTGTCCCTCGTCCACGCCAGCGACGAGAATGCTCAACCCACCACTCCCCTCCTCCTTCGGCCCGCTCGATCCACTTGTACAGCCATCGAATCGAGCGCCCCATCGACGCGCAGATCTCACCTGCACTTTCCCCTCTTCGATATCTCTCCACCGCCTGCTGCCGTTCCATCCCGACCTTGTCCATGAATGTCTCCGTCCCCTCGGAAACACCCTCTGCCGGGTGAACTTGTGCACGATGAGCTGAGACGTCCTGCCGTGCACGATGAGCTGAGACACGTCAACTAAGAACTAAGAACCTAAGAACCTAAGAACCTAAGAACCTAACAACGCCCCTATACTCCGATCATGCTGAACGGCCACTTTCACCCCGGCGATTACCCGCAGCCGTCGTACGAGCAGGTCTCCACCGTCGTCGACGAAATCGATGACCTCTCGCCGGTGCTCTCCGACATCTACGACGTGCTGATGCGGGACGAGATCGACCTCATCGACGACGGGCTGAAGATCTTCCGCGACGCGGCGTGGCACTTCGCCGAGGTCTTGGCGGCGGAGCTGCCGCCGCTCCATCCGCCGACCATCATGTTGCGCGATCTCGAAGTGGCGAAATTCGGGACGCTGATCTTCTACCCGCCGCCTCTCCTGGCCACGATCGTCGCCGTCATCGCCTCGCGCGAGAGCCGGGACATCGTGCACAACATCGAAGTCCTCGACGCCATCGCCTCGAAAGCGCCGGCATGAGACTCACCGACGCGCGCCTGCAACTGCACTGGGCGGCGCAGCTCGCCGCGACGGTCGGCCGCACGCTCGCGCCGCCGCGCGCCGACGACAGCCACGCGAGCTTCCGCTGGGTCGATGACGCGCTCGTGCAGGAGGACGAATTCCGCTCCGGCCTGCGCCTGCGCGACCTCACCCTCCTCCTCGGCGATCGCGCCTTTCCGCTCGACGGCCGCACGATCGACGACGGCTTCGCCTGGCTCGCCTCGCAGTTGCCCGGCGTGCGCAAGGAGCTCGACGAGCCGATGCCGCACCACGCCGTCGCGGACGGCGCGCCCTTCTCGCTCCGCGGCCGCGCCGCGTTCGAGGAGCTGTCGCGCTGCTACGCCGAGGCGGATCGGCTGCTGCGGCCGATCCACGACGACGTGCGCTGCTGGCCGCACCACTTCGACATCGCCACGCTGCTCGAATTCGACGGCGGGCGCTCCATCGGCGCCGGCCTCTCGCCCGGCGACGAGTCGTGCGGCGAGCCCTACTGGTACGTCAACCACTCGCCGGCGACGCCGCGCCGCGACTTCCCGCCGCTCGCGGGCGGCGGCACGTGGACGACGGCGGGGTGGGTGGGAGCGATGCTGCCGCTGTCGCGGGGCGGCGACGCGCAGGCGTTCCTCGAGTCCGCGATCGCCGCGTCACGGACGATGATCAATCGGTAGGGGCGCACGGCGTGCGCCCATCACGACAACGTGCGCAGCAGCCCGTCGTGCAAGTCGTAGATCAGCGCGTACACGGTGATGTCGCCGCGGCTGCGCACCACGTCCGACTGCCGCAGCTTCGCGGCCTGCTCGAGGACATTGAGCTCGCAGAGGCGGTCGGCGCGTTTGTCGATGTCGTCGATCGCCTGCAGGTCCGCGGCGTGCGCCGACGCCACGTGCCGCAGCGGCATGAGCCAGCGGTCGACGTGCATCATCCCGCCGATCGACGGCATCGGCTCGACCACCGCGCGCACGCCGCCGCAGCCGTAGTGCCCGCAGACGATGAGGCGCCGCACCTGCAGTACCTCCACCGAGTACTGCACCACGGCCATGCAGTTCGCGTCGCCGCCGACGACGAGGTTGGCCACGTTGCGATGGACGAAGAGCTCGCCCGGCGCCATGCCGATGATCTCGTTCGCCGGCACGCGGCTGTCGGAGCAGCCGATCCAGAGGAACTCCGGCCTCTGGATGCCGCAGAGGCGCTCGAAGAAGTCGGGCGTGCGCGCGCGCAGCCCTTCCGACCACTCGCGGTTGCGGCGCAGCAGGTCCTGAAGCGTCTTCATCGATGGCGGTGCATGCGGCGGCAGGAGCGCGCGCCGATCGGCTCGTCGATGACGCTGACGCGGCCGTCGCGCGCGACGAGATACCGGTAGATTGGCGCATCGAGGTCGAGCGGCGGCCGCGCGCGCGGCACGACGCGCTTGATCGGCGTGATCTCCACGCGGCGAATGAGCTCGGTGTCGGGCGGCGTGATGGCCAGCGAGGCGGCCAGAACCGCCGCGCGCGTCTGCGATTTCGGATCGTCGGACATCAACACAAAGCTAACACGATCGGGAAGCTTGCGCCCCTCACCCTGGCGCTTCGCGCCTGTCCCTCTCCCCGCTCGCGGGGAGAGGGTGCTGCGAAGCAGCGGGTGAGGGGCGTAAGCTTCCCTCATTCCGGTGTCACGTATGCCGCCGTGATCCCGCCGTCGACGAGGAACGTCGAGCCGTTCACGTACGACGCCTCGTCGCTGGCCAGGAACAGCGCGGCGTTCGCCATCTCCTCGGCGCGCGCGAAGCGGCCGGGCGGGATGTGCACGAGGCGCCGCTGCCGCCGCGCGGGATCGGACAGGAGCTCCGCCAGCAGCGGCGTCTCGACGGGGCCGGGGCAGAGCGCGTTGCAGCGGATGTTCTTGCGTGCGAACTCGACGGCGATCTCGCGCGTCATCGACAGCACGCCGCCCTTCGACGCGGTGTAGGCGATCTGTGGCGTGGCCGCGCCGAGGATGGCCACGAACGAGGCGGTGTTGATGATCGCGCCGCCGCCCGCGCGCAGCAGCGCCGGGATCTCGTACTTGCACCCGAGGAAAACGCCCTTGAGGTTGATGTTGATGACGAGGTCCCAAATGTCCTCGGGCGTATTCGTCACCGAGTCATCGTTCGGATGAAAAATCCCGGCGTTGTTGAAGGCGACGTCGAGGCGGCCGTACGTTTTCTCCGCGAACGCGACCATCGCCTCGACGTCCTTCGCCTTCGAGATGTCGGCCGCGAACGCGGCGCCGCCGACCTCGCGCGCCGTCGCCTCGGCCGTCTCGCCTTTCAAATCGACGCAGACGACCTTCGCCCCTTCGCGCGCGAAGAGACGCGCCGAGGCTTGGCCGATGCCGCTGCCGGCGCCCGTGATCAGTGCGACTTTCTTGGCCAATCGCATGTCATCTCCCGGGCGCATGCCATGCGCCCCTACCGGTAGGGGCGCACAGCGTGCGCCCTCTCATGCCATTTCAAAGTAGCGCCGCCGCTCCCAGTCCGTCACCGCCGCGTCGAATTTGCGCTGCTCCGTGCGGAAGAAGTGAAGGTAATGCTCGACGACGTCCTCGCCGAACGTGGCGCGCGCCCACTCCGACTCGGCCAGCGCGTGGATTGATTCGTTGAGCGACTGCGGCACGTGCGGCAACTCCCCGGCGGCGTAGACGTCGCCCTCGAACGCCGGCGGCGGCTCGATGTGGTGCTCGATGCCGTCGAGTCCCGCGGCGAGCGCGGCGGCGAAGGCGAGGTACGGATTGGCGTCCGCGCCCGGCGCGCGGCACTCGATCCGCAGCGACGGCCCGTGCCCGACGATGCGGAAGCCCGCGGTGCGGTTGTCGTGCGACCAGGCGATGCCGGTCGGCGCGAACGAGCCGGCGACGTAGCGTTTGTACGACGCCGGGTAGGGCGCGAAAAACGCGAAGGTCTCGCGGATGTGCTTCATCCATCCGCCGAGGAACCAGCGGAAGGTGTCGGAGTCGACGCTGTTGAACTGCGCCTTCTTGCCGCGCTCGTCCCACAGGCTCATGTGGATGTGGCAGCTCGAGCCGGCGTGGCGCTCGTCCCACTTGGCCATGAACGTGACGGCGTGACCCTTCTGCCAGGCGATCTCCTTCGCCGCATGCTTGTAGATCGAGTGCCGGTCCGCCATCTCCAGCGCCTCGGCGTACCGCAGCCCGATCTCCTGCTGCCCCGGCCCCCACTCCCCCTTCGACGACTCGACGGGGACGCCGCTGCGCTCGAGATGATTGCGGATCGCGCCGATGAGGTGCTCCTCTTTCGTGCTCTGGAGGATGTGGTAGTCCTCGATCACGCGGCCGATCGGCGTGGCGTTGATGAAGCCTTTGTCGGCGACCTGCTCGTAGGAGTCTTTGAAGACGTAGAGCTCGAGCTCCGAGGCGGCCATCACGCTGAAGCCGCGCTCCGTGGCGTGCGCGAGCTGGCGCCGGAGGACGCTGCGCGGCGCGAGCGGCACGAGCTCGCGCTTGTCTTCGCGGTAGACGTCGCAGAGGACGAGCGCCGTGCGCTCGAGCCACGAGGCGATGCGCAGCGTGTCGAAGTCGGGGATGGGACGGAAGTCGCCGTAGCCCTTCGCCCACGACGTGAACGCGTAGCCCGGCACCGGGTCCATCTCCATGTCGCAGGCGAGGAGGTAGTCGCACGCGTGCAGCCCGTGGGCGATGACTTCGTCGACGAAGAAGCGGCCCACGATGCGCTTGCCGACGAGGCGGCCGTACATGTCGGGAAAGGCGGCGATGACGGTGTCGATCTCGTCGTCCGCGACCATGCGCTTGAGCGTGTCGATGTCGATTCGGCCTTGCATAAATCAGTGCTGAGTGCTGTGTGCTGAGTGCTGAGTCTTGTCGCGCCAGTTTACTCAGCACTCAGCACTCAGCACTCATGTCACGTCGATATAGATCGTCTTCCATTCGGTATAGGCATCGAGTGCCTGCAATCCTAACTCGCGCCCGACACCACTCTTCTTCACCCCTCCGAACGGCGCCTCGAGGTGCACGCTGCTGCCGGAGTTGATCGAGAGGTTGCCGGTCTGCACCGCGCGCGCCACGCGGAGGGCCCGGCCGACGTCGCGCGTCCAGATCGAGCCGGAGAGGCCGTAGTCGCTGTCGTTGGCGAGCTTGATCGCCTCTGCCTCATCGTTGAACCGCATGACCGCGACGACGGGGCCGAAGATCTCCTCGCGCACGATGCGCATCTCCGGCGTGGCGTCGACGAAGACAGTCGGATCGACGAAGCATCCGCTGCCGGCCCCGCCGGTGGCGAGCGTCGCCCCCTCGGATTTGCCGGCGTCGATGTAGTCGCGCACGCGCCGGCAATGCGCGGTGCTGACGAGCGGTCCCATCTCCGTGCTGTCGGCGAGGGGATCGCCGACGTGGACGTTTTCGAAGGCGTCGACGAGCGCGCGCGTGAAGCGGTCGTAGAACGATTGCTGCACGAGGATGCGGCTGCGCGCGCAGCAGTCCTGCCCGGCGTTGCCGAGGGAGCTGCTGACGGCGGAGGCGACGGCGCGCGCGAAATCGCAGTCGTCGAAGACGATGTTCGCCGACTTTCCGCCGAGCTCCAGGCTGACGCGCTTGATGTCGTGCGCGGCGAGCTCCATCACGCGTACGCCCACCTCCGTCGAGCCGGTGAAGGCGACTTTGCGCACGAGCGGATGCCGCAGGATCGCCTCGCCGACTTCGCTGCCGCTCCCGGTGACGACGCTGAACACACCCTCGGGGATGCCCGCATCGAGCGCGAGCTCGCCGAGGCGCAGCGCCGTGAGCGGCGTCTGCTCGGCGGGCTTGAGCACGACGCAGTTCCCCATCGCCAGCGCCGGCGCGCTCTTCCACGAGGCGATGGCGATCGGAAAGTTCCACGGCACGATCACGCCGCAGACGCCGACCGCCTCCCGAAACGAAAGGAGCACCCCCGGCGCCGCGCCGGGGATGGTCTGCCCGCCGACTTTGTTGGTCGTGCCGGCGTAGAACTCGAAGCAGTCCGCCGCGAGCGCGACCTCGTCGCGCGAGTCGCGGATCGGCTTCCCGACGTTGCGCGACTCGGTCCTCGCCAGCTCGTCGGCGTTCTCACGAATGAGGTTGGCCAGCCGCAGCAGGATCCGTCCCCGCTCCCGAGTATTGATCGCCTGCCACGTGCCGAACGCCGCGTCGGCCGCGCGGACGATGCGGTCGACGTCGTCCGCGGTCGCGCGCGGAATCTGGGCTAACGGATTGCCGGTGGCCGGCTCAATCACCTCGAACACGCCGCGCTATTCTGCAATATCAGGTCCCTCTCCCCGCTACGCGGGGAGAGGGTGGCGCGAAGCGCCGGGTGAGGGGCGCCAACCTCCCGAGGTATCCTCGGACGCGCGATGGTGCACGCCGCCGCCGTGGATTCGGTCCAATGCTCGCGAGATGCGTAAGGAACCGACGAGAGCCGAGGATCGGCTGTGGTCGTGGCTGCGCAACCGTCGCTTCGGCAGCTACAAGTTTCGAAGGCAGCATCCCGTTGGGGATTACATTCTCGACTTCTACTGCGCCGAGTTGAAGATCGCCATCGAGCTGGATGGCGCCGTGCATGAAGTCGACTGCGTCGCCGAACACGACAAACGACGCACGCGATACCTCCAAAAGCAGGGCATCATGGTCGTCCGCATCGAGAACGACCAGATGCGGCTTGAGCCTGACATCGTCAGCGACACGATTCAGTGGGCGATCAACAAACGGAAGTGAAGCTGGCGCCCCTCACCCGGCGCTGCGCGCCACCCTCTCCCCGCGCAGCGGGGAGAGGGACCTTCCCTCCCCTCCCCTCCCCTCCCCCCCAATCCCTCAATCCACTGCCGGCATCTCCGCCACCGGCTCCGAGGTCACCGTGTGCCAGGCAATCGCCGCGAGCACCACGGCCGCGCCGGCGATGGCGTAGAGCGACGGGCGCTCGCCTAGGAACAAGAACACCCAGATCGGGTTCGAGACCGGCTCGAGCATCCCCGTCAGCGACGCCTGCGTGGCGGTCACGTGCTCGAGGCCTTTCACGAAGAAGAAATAGGCGAGCGCGATTTGGAAGATGCCGAGGAAGGCCAAAACAAAGAACGAGCGTGGGGTTAGGGCCAGATCGCCGGCGATGAACGGCAACATCGCGGCGGCGGTCGCCAGGTTGCCCCACGTCACGGCCGCCTGCGCGGCGGGCTGCTCGCGCCGCAACGAGAGGATCAGCGCGGCGAAGAAGACGCTCGAGATCAGCGCCATGCCGTTGCCGGACATTCCGCGTGTCTCGAAGCGGCCGACGAAAAACAACGCCATGCCGCCCATGGCCGCGGCGATGGCGGCGACGTCGCGTCCGCGCATCGGCTCGCGCAGCACGATCGGCGACAACAGCAGCACCCAGATCACGCCGGCGTACTGCAGGAAAATCGCGTTCGCCGCCGTCGTCCACTTCGTGGCGATGACGAAGAACGTCAGACACGCGCCGTAGCTGACCACCGAGGCGAGGAACGCCGGCGTCGAGTGCCAGCGCCGGCCCCAGACGCGGCGGCCTAGGAAGAGCATCAGCGCCACGGCGGCGAACAGCGATCGGTAGAACGTCACTTTCAGCGGCGCGTCGGGAATGGCCTTGATACCGATCCCGCCGGTGGACCAGAGGAGCGCCGCGACGACGATGTAGAGAATTCCGCGGCGCTGCTCCGTCATGCGCCGCGGATTCTACGTTCAGTTCGAGTAGAAGCTCCCGCTGCGGTCCATGCGCGCGCGGATCTCGCTCTCGGCCGGGGGGCACTGCAGTTGCGGCTCCTCGGGCGGCGGCACGACGGCGGCGCACTCGCGCACCAGCTCGGCCAGCGTGTCGATCTCCAGCGGTTTGTTCAGCACCGCGCCGATGCGCGAATGGAGGAGCGGCTTCGACTCCGCGCTGCGCGCGACGACGATGAACGTCGGCGCGTCGGCGTGCTCCGTCTCGAAGAGGCGCAGGAACTCCTCCGCCTCGTCGTTGGGGAGATCGGCGTCGAGCAGGATCAACGCGTAATCGCAGACCATCGTCTTCTCGATCGCCTCCGCGGCCGTCGTGGCCGTGTCGACATCGAGCGGTTGGTGCCGCAGGACGGTGAACAGCATCACCCGCAGCACGTCATTGTCTTCGACAATCAGGACTCGTGATTCATTTGCCATGCGGGAGGAAGAATTCCAAAAGGTATGCCATTTCAGTTGACGTCGCCGCCGCCCGGACGCGGCCGGACGAGGTTGCTTTGCGGCGGTGGGCACTCGGCGCGTTGCTCGACGTCGCGCCCGTCCGCACAGGCCGCGACGATGTCGAGGAGGAGCTCGACGTCGAACGGCTTGCGGATCGTGCCGGCCACGACGTCGGGGCTCATCGCCCGCGCGGCCGTGCCGGCCGTGAGCACGATGGCCAGCGGACGCTCGTTCTTCGGCTGCGTGGCCAGCCAGTCGAGCACTTCCCATCCGTTCTTGACCGGCATCATCAGATCGACGAGCGCGACGGTGTAGCGGCAGCGCTGCATCGCCTCGATCGCTTCCGCGCCGTTGCGGACGCGGTCGACGGCGAAGCCGCGCCGCCGCAGCACGGTGAAGAGCAGCGTGCGGATGGCTTCGTCGTCATCGATCACCAAAACCCGTCTCTCCCGGTCCATTGCACAGAGATTTGAGCAATTCCCGAGCCGTGTTATTGGCGCACGCCCAGCGAGTCGCGATTCTCCGCGCGCATTGCCGCAGACGGTTGCGTCTCCGCGAAAAGCGTCACCATCTCGCGGTTGAACGCCGGCAGATCGTCGGGTTTGCGGCTGCTGACCCATCTCCCGTCGCGGATGCACTCCTTGTCCTGCCACGTCGCGCCGGCGTTGCGCAGATCGTCCTGCAGCGTCGGCCAGCTCGTCATCGTGCGCCCGCGCACGAGGCCGGCGGAAACGAGCAGCCACGGCCCGTGGCAGATGACGGCGATCGGCTTGCCGGCGCGGTCCATCTCCTGCACGAACTGCTGGGCCTTCTTCTCGATGCGGATCGCATCGGCATTGATGACGCCGCCCGGCAGCATGACGGCGTCGAAGTCGCCGGCGTCCGCCTTCGACAGCGGCAGGTCGCACCGGAACTTGTCGGCCTTGTCGTGGTGCTTGAAGCCCTGGACCTCCTCCTTCGGCGCGATCAGCACGCACGTCGCGCCCGCTTTCTCCAGCGCCTCGCGCGGGCTGGTCATCTCGATCTGCTCGAATCCGTCGGTGACGAGGATGGCCACACGTTTTCCTCTGAGCTCGTTTGCCATGTGAGTTCCCTCCGCGCGATGGCGCTGCAAGTTGCGCGCTACTTCACGAGCGCGAGGATCTGGCGGAACTCGTCCGTATCGGCGCCGCCGAGGAGCTCGAAAAGGGCCATCTCCGTCGAGCTCAGCTTCGCGCCGTCGCTCGCCATCCGCTGCAGCGCGAGCGCCTTGTTCTCTGCGGCGCGCGAGGAGACGGCGTCGGCGATGACGGTGACCTGATGGCCGGCCGCGATCAGGTCGGCGGCCGTTTGGTAGACGCAGACGTGCGCCTCGACGCCTGCCACGATGACCTGCTTCTTGCGCAGTTGCCGCAGCGCCGCCTGGAGCTCCCCCGCGCCGTTCGCGGAGAAGCAGTTCTTCTCGATCGGCGCATAGCCGAACGTCTCCTCGAAGGCGCGGCGGACGCGCGGCACCGTCGCGCCGAGGCCTTTGACGTACTGCTCCGTCAGCAGCGGCGGGACGTCGAGGACGTGGCAGCCGCGCACGAGGCGCTCGACGTTGGCTTCGACGTCATCCGCGCGGTCGATGGCCGGCATCAGCTTCTCCTGCACGTCGATGACGAGGAGGATCGTGTCGTGGCGTTGCAGGCGAGTCATGCCGGCACTGTAGCGTAACGCCGGCGTCCTCGCCGGCTGGCCGGGCGACCGTCTCGGTCGCGGGCGGCGAGGACGCCGCCTGGCCAGCCGCCGCGGACGGCGGCGTTACGAGATCACATGCAGCGGCCGCTCGCCGCGCAGGAAGCGGGCCACGTCGGTCGCGGCGATGCGGGCCATGGCGCTGCGCGTCTCCTCCGTCGCCGAGCCGATGTGCGGCAGCGCCACGACGTTCGGCAGTCTGAGCAGCCGAGGGCTCACGCGCGGCTCGTCTTCGTAGACGTCGAGGCCGGCGCCGCGGAGATGGCCGCGCTCGAGCGCATCGCAAAGCGCGCTCTCGTCGACGAGCTTGCCGCGCGCGGTGTTGATGAGGAACGCGCCGCGCTTCATCGCCGCCAGCGCGGCGGCGTCGATCAGGTGCGTCGTCGCGCGCGTGAGCGGCGCGTGGAGCGACACGACGTCGGACGTCGCCAAGAGCTCGTCGAGCGGCTCGCCGCGGCGCACGCCGACGACGTCCATGCCGAACGCCCGCGCGCGCGCCGCCACGGCGCTGCCGATGCGTCCCATGCCGACGATGCCGAGGCGCTTGCCCTGCAGCGAAACGCCGAGGAGGTGCAGCGGCTCCCAGATGCACGCGCCGGTCGAGCGCACTTCGTCGGCGCCTTCGATCACGCGCCGCATCACGGCCAGGATGAGCGCCATGGTCAGATCCGCCGTCGCCTCGGTGAGGACGCCGGGCGTATTCGTGACGATGATGCCGAGCTCGCGCGCGGCGTCGACGTCGACGTTGTTGGTGCCGACAGCGTAGTTCGCCACCATGCGCAGGTTCGGGTTCGACGCCAGCACGCGCCGCGTCAGCGGATCGGACAGCAGCGTGATCGCCGCATCGGCCTCGGAGAGGATGGTGATGACGTCGTCCTCGCCGCGCTCGTGCTCCGTCGGATGCTCGACGAGGTCCGCCAGCGGCGCGAGGATCTCGCGCGCGATGGATGGGTACTCCGCGGTGAGGACGACGGTGTGTCTCATACGACGAATGCAGAATGCAAAATGCAGAATGCAGAATTAGAAGCGGAGCAATTCTGCATTCTGCATTTTGCATTCTGCATTTCGTCAACGCCTCCTGCCCAGCAGCCACCCGACGACAAACACCGCCCCCCCAACGAACAAAAGCCGCACCTCCATCTGCACGTTGTCGTGAAACATCCCGTACGAGAAGCCGATCGGCAGGATGATCAACCCGGCGATCTGCAGCAGGCGTCCGAGCATCGCCGTCATTGCGCCTCGTCGATGGCGATCGTGATCACGCGGTCGCCGCGCTCGGTCTGGTCGGCCACGCCGCTCATCCCCGCGGTCACGCGCGCGAAAATCGTGTAGCCGCCGTCGAGGTGCGGCTGCGGCGAGTGCGTGATGAAGAACTGCGAGCCGCCCGTATCCGGACCCGAAAGGGCCATGCCGACCGCGCCGCGCGTGTACTTCTGCAGGTTGATCTCGTCGCGGATCGCGTAGCCGGGGCCGCCCTCCATGTCGTTGCGCGGATCGCCGCCCTGGATCACGAAGTTCGGCACGACGCGCATGAACGTCGTCTCGTTGAAGTAGCCGGCGCGGGCGAGCTTGGCGAAGTTCCACGCCGTCAGCGGCGCCTCCTGCGTCAAGAGCGCCAGGACGATGTTGCCGCGTGTCATGTGGATCGTGGCCGTGTGCGGATCCTTCGACCACTGCACGGCCTCGGCGTACTCCGCGGCCGGCCGCTCGACCGGCAGCGGCGTGTACGGCGGCCGCGGCTTGCCGAGCTCCACGAGCGCGTCCGCGGCGACGCGCCGGATGACCGGATCGCTGTCGCCGAGGAGCGGGCGCAGATGCTCCTCGTCGAGATTGCGCACCGCCGCCACGCGCGCGTCGTTCTGCTTGTCCTTCCGCGCCCGCTCCTCGGCCGCGATGAAAACAGCAAGACGGTCGGGCGCTTTCGTCTTCGAGAAGCGGTCGAGCGCATAGCCGCGCACGACGGGATCGGGATCGTCGAGCGCGGCGCGGATGCGGTCGATGTTCGCGTCGGCCTTGTCGTCGGGAATCGTGCTGATCGTGTAGATGCGCACCAGCGTCGACGGATCCTTCGCCCATTTGAGGCGCGCGCTCTCCGCGACGGCGCCGTCCGACTCGAGCACGCGCACTTTCGCCCAATCGCTCAGCTCCGACGGCAGCAGCGACTCGTCGTTCAGATGTTTGGCGATCGCGCCGGCCGCGATCTCGCGATCCCAGCGCGTGCCGCTCGCGGCGATCTCCAAGAGCCGCTTGCGCGCCGGCTCATTCTTCGCCGCGTACCACCCGAGCGTCTCCGTGGCCACCGCGCGCACGCCGGGATCGGGATCGTCGGTGAGGCTGATGATCGCGGCCGCGTCGGTCGACTCGATCGACTTCGCGTCCTTCGCGGCGATGCGGCCGATGGCGACGGCGGCGTTCGTCCGCACCCACGGCTGCGAGTCGACGAGCGCGCTCATGACCCGCGGGAGCGACTCCGGCGAGGCGATGCTGCCGAGAGCGCGGACGACGTAGGAGCGGGTGAGCGTGTCGGGGTCGGTCAAGAGGAGCTCGAGCTTCGCGCGCGCCGGCGCGTAGGCGCGGCGGCCGAGCGCGTACGCAGCTTCGCGGCGGATCTCCGGCGACGGCGACTCGAGCTCGCGCGCCGCCGCCTCCGATGCTTCATCGCTTTTGAAGCGGAAGAGGAAGCGGACGGCGCGCGCGTGCACGCCGGGCCGCGGATCTTTCAGCGCCTCGGCGTACGACGCGAACGGCAGCTTCGGCGCGAGCTTCGACAGCGCCTCGACCGCTTCGCCGGCCACGTCGCCGTCTTTGTCGGCGGCGAATTGCAGCAGCGCCGGCGCGGAGGAGAGCTCGCCGATCTGGCCGAGCGCGAACGCGGCGGTGGCGCGGACGTTGGCGTCGGCGTCGGCGGTGAGCGGGGCGAGCGCCGCGACGATCGGCGCATGCTCGTTCGCCGGCCCGATGCGCGCCAGCATCAGCGCCGCGCGCTGGCGGTGCAGCGGGTTCTCGTGATGCAGCCAGGCCTCGACGAGCGCGGCGTCGACCTCGCGGCGGTCCTCGAGCATCAGCGCGCGCGCCTCCTCGTCGATCGAGAGGCCGTACGGCGGAGCGGGGCGTACCGGCTCAGGCGGCGGTCCGGGAATCGTCGGCGTCCGCGCGGCGGTGCAGCCGGCGAGAAGCAGAAGGACGAGGAGGCGTCGCATCGCGGTCATTCGTTCTTGTCGACAAGCACGCGCGGCGCCTGAATGAACTCGCCGTTCTGGAAGATCAGGTCGTCCTCGAAGCGGTCGGTCGGTTTGAACGGCGTGTCGATGAGGGTGCGGCTACTCGATTCGAAGACGCCGTCGGCGCCGGCGCTGACGATGCGGTACCCCTCCCGGCCGGAAGAGCCGATGTAGAGAAATTCATGGCCCCATGCGTCGCGCTTCGGCATGCGCCGGATGTAGGTCGGCTCGACGAGCTTGCGCAGCGTCTCCAGGTCGCACGACTCGGGGTAGTCGTTCGTGTCCGTCGCGCGCGCCTCGAGGGCGACGGCGAGCGTGCGCATGTCCGCCATCGTGCGCCGCGCGGCGTTGAGATTGCGCTCGGCGTCCGTCGCCGGTGGCCTCACGCGCTCGCGCATCGCCTCCGGCAGCATCGCCACCAGCACAGTCGTGGCCCGCGCCGCCGCGGGGTTTTCGTACATCGCGATCGTTTCCGCAAGCGCCTTGTCGTCGAGGGCGCGGTCGTACGCCGATGCCCACAGCTCGTGCGTGCTGTGCGCCATCGCCTGCGTGCGGAGCTGTTGCAGCGCCTCTTTTTGCTCCGCGGTCGTCGCCGACGCGGCGAGCACGTCGATCGCCGCGGCGAGCGCGGTCTTCTCCACGTCCTCGGCGTGCGACAGCGTCAAGAGCTTGTCGATGCTCTCCCGCCGCGAGGGCGCCGGCGGCGCGGCGGCGAAGGTGGGAAGGGCGCTGGCGAGAAGGAGGAGCGCGAGAGTGAATTTGCGCATGCGCTGATCATAATCGCGCCAAATCCACCGCGTCGAAAGCCGCCTCGATCGTGCCGCCGAGGACCAGGTGGCCGGCCAGGCCGCGCGCGTGCGTCTGCCAAGGGAAGCGCTGCGGCGGCGGAGTCAGCTGCAGCAGCGCGGTCGCCCCCTCGTCCATCACCAGCCAGAACGCCGCGCCGTACGCGAGGCCGGAGCCCAAGCCGAGCTTGCGCATGCGATTGCGCAGCACGCCGTAGAGCGCGCCGGCGCCGACGCCGAGCGACCAGTGGATGGCCTGCCCGATCGCCTCCTGCATCTCCTCGGGGGCTCCGAGCTTTTGCGCGGCCTTGACGTACGCCGTTTTGTCCCCGCGCGCGTTCTCTTCGCGCTCCTGCGCCGCCTTCGGCTCGCGCTCGTAGGCGAGCGTCGTCACTTTGTCCATGAGGTACGTTCCGGCCGCGCCGGCGGCGGCGCCGAGGAGAATGTCGAGGGCGAGAGAGCGTCGCTTCGTGTGCATGAAACGAACCGGCGCAAACTATCATCCGCAGGCGTGGTCCAACCGGCGATCGACGTGGAGAAGCTCGCCCGCCGCTACGGGAGGCGGTGGGCGCTGGCCGACGTCACGTTTCAGCTCGCCGCCGGGCGGGTGCTGATGGTTGCCGGGCGCAACGGTTCGGGGAAGTCGACGCTCTTTCGCGTGCTGTCGACGGCCATCCGTCCTGACCACGGCGCGGGCAAAGTCGGCGGATACGACGTCGTGCACGAGCGCGCGGATGTGCGGCGGATCTCGGCGCTGCTCGCGCATCAGTCGTATTTGTACGAGTCGCTGACGGCGAAGGAGAACCTCGACGTCGTGGCGCGCTTCCTCGGGCGCGAGAACGATGCGGAGATTCTCGAGCGCGTCGGGTTAGCGCAGCGCGCCAACGACCCCGTCAGCACGTTTTCGGCGGGCATGCGCAAGCGCCTCTCGTTCGCGCGCGTCCTGCTGCAAAAGCCCGAGGTGGTCTTCCTCGACGAGCCGTACGGCCAGCTCGACCCCGACGGCTTCCGCCTCGTCGACGCCGTCGTGCAGGAGCTCAAGGCGCGCGGCGCAACCGTGCTGATCGCCACGCACCAGGTGGAGCGGGTGGGGGGCTATGCGGATGGCTCGATCATGCTGGAGGGGGGGAGGGTGGTGGCGCGTGATTGAGGGGACAGGGCACAGGGGACAGGGCACAGGTGGTTGTCTTGCCGTCTGCACCTGGATGTTCCGAACTCCAGGAACCCCACCTGTCCCCCGTCCCCTGTGCCCTGTCCCCTGGAGGCAACCTTGATTAACGCCCTCCGCAAAGAGCTCCTCCTCCAATGGCGTAGCCGTGCCCAGTTCATGGCCGTCTTCGTCTTCGGCGCCTCGGCGCTCCTTCTCTTCAGCTTCGCCGTCGGGCCGAACGCGGAGATCCTGCGGCAGTTCTCCGCCGGCTTCATGTGGCTCGGCCTGCTGCTCAGCTCCACCCTTACCCTCGCGGAGAGCTTCCACGCCGAGATGGAGAACCGCGCCCTCGAAGGCATGCTCCTCCTCCCTGTCAGCCCGCGCGTCATTTACTACGGCAAGGCGCTGGCGAACTGGCTCCAGCTCGTCCTCCTCGGCTGCGCGCTCGTCCCGGTCATGGTCGTCCTTTACGACGCCGGCACCACCGACCTCCTGCGGTTGCTCCTCGTCATCGCCCTCGGCACCGCCGGCCTCTCGGCGCCGGGAACGCTCTACGCGGCCATGACCTCGCAGCTGAAATCGAAGCAGACCCTGCTGCCGCTCCTCCTTTTCCCTCTCATCGTTCCGGCGCTCCTGGCGTCGGTGAAGGCAACCTCGTTGATCGTCCTCGGCGACCCGATGGAGCAGCTCGGACCATGGATCAGGCTCCTTGCGGCGTTCGATGCAATTTATTGGTCGGTGTGCGGACTTCTTTTCGGTCGAGTCGTCGAAGAATAAAGGCGTCCAAATGAACAAACGGCTACTTCCGGGCATCGTGCTCCTCGCCGTCGGCGCGTACTTTGGCTTTGTCGTCACGCTGGCGGCCTTCAGCGGCATCAACGGCCTCGGACTCGGGATCAAGAGCGGCCTCCAGGCCACCATCGCCGCGCTCTGCGCGATCCTGGGCGCGCTCTACTTCCTCACCATCGACGACGTCGGCGACTCCACCAAGCCCGCCGCCTGGCTCGCCGGCGCCGGCATCGTCTGCTTCTCGATCGGCAGCTACATCGGCCTCTTCGTCGCCCCACCCGAGGAGTACATGGGCGATGTGCAGCGCATCATGTACGTTCACGTTCCGAGCGCCTGGTGCGCTCTTCTAGCGATGACCATCGCCTTCGCCTGCGCCGTCCTCTTCCTCTTCCGCAACGACTGGAAGTGGGACGCGCGCATGGAAGGCTCGATCGAAGTCGGCGTCGTCCTCGCCTTCCTCCTCTGCTGCCAGGGAGCGATCTGGGCCAAGCCGACGTGGGGCGTGTGGTGGGACTGGGACCCGCGCCTGACCACGACCGCCGTCCTCCTCTTTGCCTTCTTGGGCATCCTGGCGCTGCGGCGCTTCGTCGACGACCCGGTCAAGCGCGGCATCTGGTCGGCCGTGGCCACGATCATCGCCTACATCGACGTCCCCATCGTCTACTTCTCGGTGCGTTGGTGGAACTCCCTGCACCAGCAGCAGTCGAGCCCCGGCACCGTTTCGAAGCAGTTCTGGCTGCCCCTGCGCGCCAACGCCTTCGGTATCCTCTTTCTCATGACCGCGTTCATCATGCTGCGCGCGCGCATCTCCGCGCTGCGGCTGAAGACGGAGCTCGCTCCGCCGCCGCTGGCGGAGGCGCAGCTCGGGGAGGCCGTATGACTCAGGGCGTCGTTTCGGGCGGTTGGAACTTCGTCATCGCCGCGTACGGATTGACCGCGGCCGTGCTCGTCATCTATGGAGTGACTCTCATCACCCGTCTACGGGAAGCCAGGAAGCGGCAATGACCACGACAGAAAAGATGAAGCGCAGCTCCCGCTGGTTCATGCTCGGCGCGTTCCTCGTCGCCGGCGCGGCCTTCATCGTCATCGCCTGGGGCGGCATCAACAAGAACCTCGTCTATTACTGGACGCCGAGCGATCTCTTCGCCAACGGCGACAAGGCCTACGGCGCCACGATCCGCCTCGGCGGCATGGTCACGGCCGGCTCGATCAAGAACAAAGCCGGCGTCTCCGGCGTCGAGTTCGACGTCCACGACGCCGGCAAAACCGTGCACGTGAAGTCGAGCGGCGTGCCGCCGCAGATGTTCCGCGAGGGCATCGGCGTCGTCGTCGAAGGGACGATGGTCAAGGGCGGCTACTTCCAGTGCAACCGCCTCATGGTCTCGCACAGCAATGAATACCGGGCGCCGAAGTCCGGCCATCCGATCGACAAGAAAGAGCTCGAGAGGCTGATGAAGAGCACCGAAGGAATGGACGCGAAGTGACCGCCACGCTGGGACGTTTTCTCATTCTCGCTTCGCTGCTCGTCTCGACGCTGGGGGCGATGATCTCGTACGCCGCGGGCCGCAAGCACGCGCCCGAGGGCGTGCGGTGGGCGCAGCGGTTCGCGTATTTCTATGCGGCGCTCATGGTCGGCGCCGCGCTGGTGATGGAGTACGCGCTGCTCGGGCACGACTTCTCCGTCGGCTACGTCGCGCACGTCGGCTCGCGCAGCGTCCCGACGTGGGTCACCGTCGTGAGCCTCTGGTCCTCGCTCGAAGGATCGATTCTCTTCTGGGGCGCGGTCCTCGGCATCTACATCGCCTTCGCCACGTATCTGAATCGCGCGCAGCACCTCGAGTACATGCCGTACGCGATCGGCACGTGGCTCGCCTGCGGCGCGTTCTTCAGCTTCCTCCTGGCTACGGCGGCGAATCCGTTCCTGACGGTTCCGGCCGCGGCCGACGGTCCGGGCCCGAACCCGCTGCTGCAGAACCACTACCTCATGGTCATCCACCCGCCGTTTCTCTACCTCGGCTATGTCGGGATGACGATTCCGTTCGGCTATGCCTGTGCGGCGCTGCTGCGCGGGCGGCTCGGACTCAGTTTCCTCAAGCCGATGCGCGCGTCGCTCATGGTGCCGTGGATCTTCCTCACCTGCGCGATCATGCTCGGCGGCTGGTGGGCGTACGAAGTCCTCGGCTGGGGCGGCTACTGGGCGTGGGACCCGGTCGAGAACGCGTCGCTGCTTCCATGGCTCACGGCGACGGCGGCGCTGCACTCGGCGATCGTCATGGAGCGCCGCGGCGTGCTGAAGGGGTGGACCGTCACGCTGATCCAGGCCAGTTTTCTCCTCACGATCCTCGGCACGTTCATGACGCGCTCGGGCGTCTTCAACTCCGTGCACTCCTTCACGCAGAGCGCCATCGGCCCGACGATTCTGGCCTTCCTCGCGGCGGTGCTGATCTTCTCCATCGCGCTGCTGGCGATGCGCATCGACACGCTCGAAGCGGAGGGCCGCATCGAGACCGCCGCCAGCAAAGAGGGCGCATTCCTCTTCAACAACCTGATCTTCATCCTGCTCACGTTCACGGTGCTGATCGGCACGGTGTTCCCGCTCATCGTCGAAGCGGTGAAGGGGAAGCAGATGAGCGTCGGCCGCCCGTACTTCGACGCGATGGTCGTCCCGGCCGGCACGGCGCTGCTGTTTCTGATCGGCATCGGCCCGGCGTTGCCGTGGGGCCGCTCGTCGCGCCAACAGATGATCAAGGCGCTGCTGCCGCCGATCGTCACCGGCGGCGTGCTCGCGGCCCTCGGCGCGGCATTCGGCATTCGCAACGGCTGGACGCTGGCCACGCTCTTCGTCGGCGGCTACGCCGCGCACGTGACGCTCGCGCAGATGTGGCAGCCGCTCGTGCAGCGCCTCCGCCGCGGCGATACTTTCGGCAACGCGCTCGTCAACGGACAGCTTCGCCGCGGCCGGCGCCGCTTCGGCTCGTACATCGTGCACGCCGGCGCGGTGATCGTGCTGATCGCCATCGCGGTGAGCAGCACGCAGCGGACTTCGCACGAATTGAGACTGGTCAAGGGTCAGAGCACGACGCTCGGCGCGTGGACGCTGAAGTTCCTCGGCACGGAGATCCGGCAGGAGCCGAACCGCGAAGCGACGATCGCGCGCTTCGCCGTCACGAAGAACGGCCAGGCCGTGACGACGCTCGAGCCGCGCATGAATCAGTACCCGACCATGCGCGAGCCGATCGGCACGCCCGCGGTCCATTCAACCGTCAAAGGCGATCTCTATCTCTCGATCATGAATCTCGACGGCGACAGCGCCGGCATCATGGTGCTGTGGATGCCGATGGTCGGCTGGATCTGGTTCGCCGTGATCCTGATGGGCATCGGCGGCCTGGTGGCGCTGATCCCGCCGCGGGGTGTCATCCCGAGCGAAGCGAGGGACCCCCTGCCGGCGAGCGACGCGTCACCCGTCCGCGCCTCTGCATGACACGACCATGAACAAAGCCGTCCTGATCTCCGGCCTGGTCATCTTCGCGGCGCTCATCGGCGTCCTCTTTCTGAACTTGGGGCACGATCCCTCGGCCATCGCGTCGCCGCTCATCGGCAAGCCCGCGCCGAGCTTCGCGCTCAAAGCCGTCGGCACCGGCGAGACCATCGACGTCGCCACGCTGCGCGGCAAGCCCACCGTCATCAACTTCTGGGCGACGTGGTGCGGCCCCTGTTACGAGGAGCACCCCGTGCTCGTGCAGAACGCGCGCGTGCTGGGCCGCGACGTGCAGTTCGTCGGCGTCGTCTTCAACGACACCGAGCAGAAGATCCAGGCCTTCCTCGACCAGCGCGGCTCGGCCTATCCGACGCTTCTCGACGAGCAAGGCAAGACCGCCGTGGCGTACGGCGTCGGCGGCGTGCCGGAGACGTTCTTCCTCGACCGGAACGGTACGATCGTGGCGAAGTACGCGGGGCCGCTCACGACCGAAGAGCTTCAGGCGAATCTCGCCAAGGCGATGAAATGATCTTCCTTTTCGTCCTCACTCTGCTGCAGATCAAGGTCCCGGACATCGCCGAGGCGCCGAAGGGCGTGCCGGTGGCGGGAGCGATGCTCGACCAGCGCACGAACGAAGTGGCGTCGCTGCTGCGCTGCCCGGTCTGCCAGGGGCTGTCGGTGGCCGATTCGCCGTCGACGATGGCGCAGGACATGAAGCACCAGGTCCGCGAGTTTCTCGCCCGCGGCTACACGCAGGAGCAGATCCTCGGATACTTCGAAAAGTCGTACGGCCAGTTCGTCCTGCTCAAGCCGAAGTTCTCCGGCGTGTCGACGCTCGTCTGGCTGCTGCCGGTGGCGGCGCTGATCTTCGGCGCCGTGGTGGTGCTGTCGAAGGCGAAGCATCTCGAAGAAGGTCCGGCCGAAAAAACGGCTGCCGACGACGATCCCTACCTCGCCCGCGTGCGCGAGCTGGTGGAGAAACCATGACCATCGACTGGACCAGCGCCGTCGGCATGCTCCTGGCCGCAGTGATCGTCGGCTTCATGTTCGTCTACTCCATGCGCCGCCGCGAGGAGAAGAGCGATCTGGAACAGCGCGACCTCGAGGCCAAACGCGACGCGCTGCTGGCGCGGCTGCGCGAAGGCGTCGACGCGCCCGAGGAGCGGGCCAAGCTGGAGCGCGAGGCGGCGGAGGTCCTGCGCGCTCTCGATAAGCGCGCCGCCAAGCCGCACCGCCCCACCGCCCAACCCACCCCCACGCCCGCCCCATCGCGCGGCGCCGCGATCAAAGGCTTCGCCTGGGGCGCGGGCTCGGTCGTCGTGATCGTGGCCATCCTCTACTTCGTCTCGCAGTCGGCAAAGCCGAAAGAGGAGGCGATGCCGCCGCAGCAGGCGTCGGCGATGACGCCGTCGTCGCCTCAGGCCGATCCGACACTGCAGTCTCTCGAACAGGCCGTAGCGAAGACGCCCGATGACCTGAGCCTCCGCACGCAACTGGCGAAGGCGTACCTCGACCGCGAGAACATGATGGGGACGTACGAACAGACGCAGTACGTCCTCGAGCGCGCGCCGAAGGACGCGAAGGCGCTGACGTACCAAGGGATCGTCCGCATTGCCATGGGCCACGTCGACTCCGCGCAGCAGATGCTCGACGTCGCCACGAAGAGCGATCCCGGCCTGCTCGACGCCTGGGTCGCGCTGGCGTGGGCGGATACGATCCAGAATAAGGACGCCGAGGCGCAGACGGCGATCGAGGAAGGAGCGAAGCGGCATCCCGATCAGCGCGAGCGCCTGAGCGCGCTCCTCACGCGCATGCGCCAGGACCGGAAGGCCAACGCCGCGCCGCCGCCC